>JBKDPV010000043.1:0-38651 GCA_046342315.1 Cyanobacteriota bacterium | reverse complement strand
CCAAGCCCGACATGGCCACCGAGAGCGACACCATGCTGCCCCTGTTCGACGCGATCCTGCGCCATGTGCCGCCGCCGGTCGGCGACGTCAGCAAGCCCCTGCAGATGCAGGTCACCACGCTTGATTACAGCGATTTCCTCGGCCGGATCATGATCGGCCGCATCCACAACGGCACCATTAAGGCCGGACAGCCCGCGGCCCTGATCCGCGACGACGGCAGCATCAAGCGCAGCCGGATCAGCAAGCTGCTCGGCTTCCAGGGCCTGCAGCGCGTCGAGATCGAGGAGGCCCGCGCCGGCGACCTGGTGGCCGTGGCCGGTTTCGACGAGGTCAACATCGGCGAGACGATCGCCTGCCCCGATCACCCCGAGGCCCTGCCTCTGATCAAGGTGGATGAGCCCACCCTGCAGATGACCTTCGTCGTCAATGATTCCCCCTTCGCCGGCAAGGAGGGCAAGTTCGTCACCAGCCGCCAGATCCGCGATCGCCTGCAGAAGGAACTGCTCACCAATGTGGCCCTGCGGGTCGAGGACACCGATTCCCCCGACCGCTGGGCGGTGAGCGGTCGCGGTGAGCTCCACCTCGGCATCCTGATCGAAACGATGCGGCGCGAGGGTTACGAGTTCCAGGTGAGCCAGCCTCAGGTGATCTTCCGCACCATCGACGGCACCCCCAGCGAGCCCTACGAAACCCTGGTGCTGGACGTACCCGAGGAATCGGTGGGCGCCTGCATCGAAAAGCTCGGTATCCGCAAGGCCGAGATGCAGAACATGGAAAACACCAATGACGGCCGCACCCAGCTGGAGTTCGTGGTGCCCTCCCGCGGTCTGATCGGCTTCCGCGGTGAGTTCATCCGCGCCACCCGTGGTGAGGGGATCATGAGCCACTCCTTCCTGGATTACCGGCCGATGCAGGGCGACTTCGACGCCCGTCGCAACGGCGTGCTGATTGCCTTCGAGGAGGGCACCGCCACCTTCTATGCCCTCAAGAACGCCGAAGACCGTGGCCAGTTCTTCATCACCCCGGGCACCAAGGTGTACAAGGGCATGATCATCGGTGAGAACAACAGGCCCCAGGATCTCGAGATCAACGTCTGCAAGGCCAAGCAGCTCACCAACATGCGCTCCGCTGGCGCCGAGGAACTCGACACCCTGCAGGCGCCGGTGCAGATGACCCTGGAGCGGGCTCTGGAGTACATCGGACCCGACGAGATGCTGGAGGTCACGCCGGAATCGATCCGGCTGCGCAAGCTGCCGGCTCGCAAGCCTGCCAAGCGTTGAGCGGAGCGCTCCGTGAGGAGGAGCTGCTGCAGGCCGACCCTCGCCTGCAGCAGGCCATCGCCCTGTTCAACGCGGGCGAGTGGTACGCCTGCCACGACGGCTTCGAGGAGCTCTGGCATGAAACCCAGGGTCCGGTGCGCCCCGTTCTGCAGGGCATTCTCCAGGTCGCCGTGGCCCATCTCCATCTTGAGCGGGGCAACCTTCATGGCGCCACCGTGCTGATGGGGGAAGGTCTGGGTCGTCTTTCCGGTTGCGGGGAGGAGGCCCTTGGGCTTCGCCTCTGCCCCCTCCGGGATGGGGTGGTGGCTCGCCTCCATGCCCTTCAGCAGGGGGACGATCCCGGCCAGCTCCCCACGCTCCGGCTGGAGAGGGTCGCTACCCAGCGCCGATAGATTGAGCCGAATGCACCCTCGTCTGAACCGAGCCTTGCCCGCCCCGGCGCGTTTGCTGGCCCTTGCCCTCGTCGGCGCTCTGCCTTCTCTGGCCATCGCGCTGGCCAGGGGGCTGGTTCCGGCTGCCAGCGCCGCCCCTCCTTCCCCTGCGGCCCCTCCTTCCCAGGCTCCCGCGTCCACCGCGGCCCCGGCCCCCACCGGCATGGTCACGATCGAATCCGACAGCCAGCGGGCCGACAACCGCACCGGGATCGTCACGGCCAATGGCAACGTGCGCATCACCTATCCCGACCGCGGCATGGTGGCCACGTCGCGCCAGGCCCAGTACTTCTCCAAGGAAGGGCGTCTGGTGCTCACCGGGGACGTCGACGTGGTCGACACCCAGGGGCAGTCGATCCGTGCCGAGCGGATGGTCTATCGCCTCGACGACGAACGGCTCGTGGCCGAGCCGCCTGCGGGACAGCAGGTGTTCAGCCGCCTCCGCCTGCAGACCCGCCCGGCAGCCGCTCCCGCTCCGATCGTTCCATGAGCCTGGCCCTCTGGCAGGTGGCCATCACCCTCGGTGGCCGCCCCCTCGTCAGTGATGTCAGCCTCGACCTGCATCCCGGCGAAGTGGTGGGTCTGCTCGGTCCCAATGGCGCCGGCAAGACCACCACCTTCAACCTGGTCACCGGGTTGCTGCGTCCCGACCACGGTGATGTGCTGCTGGATGGCACGTCGGTGGCGGAGCAGCCGATGCCCAAGCGGGCCCGGCTCGGCATCGGCTATCTCCCCCAGGAGGCCAGCGTGTTCCGCAACCTCAGCGTGCGCGACAACCTGCGCCTGGCTCTCGAGCAGAGCGGCACCACCAAGGAAAGGCGCCACGATCGGCTCGAGGAGCTGATCGCTGATTTTCACCTCGCTCCTTTCCAGCTGCGCAAGGGGTTCCAGCTTTCCGGCGGCGAACGGCGCCGCTGCGAGGTGGCACGCGCCCTGGCGGTCGGCGATGAGGGGCCGCGCTATCTGTTGCTCGATGAGCCTTTCGCCGGAGTGGACCCGATGGCAGTGGCTGACCTTCAGGAGCTGATCGGCGGCCTCCGACGCCGTGGCATGGGCGTGCTGATCACCGATCACAACGTTCGCGAGACGCTCGCCATCACCGATCGGGCCTACATCCTCACCGATGGGCGGATCCTCGCTTCCGGCTCCTCCGAGGAGATGGCCCATGATCCCCTCGTCCGGCGCCACTATCTGGGGGAGGCCTTCCAGCTGTGACGGTGCTTCCCCTGCCCCGCTGGGCCTCCCAGGTTCGCCAGTTGCACTGGCGCCGGATCCCCCTGCTGGATCGCTGGCTGGTGCAGGAACTGGTGGGTCCCCTGCTGTTCGGCATCGCCGCCTTTACCGCCGTCTCCCTGTCGGTGGGAGTGGTGTTCGAACTCGTGCGACGGGTGGCCGAGTCCGGTCTTCCCCTGCTCGCCGCTGTCCAGGTATTGATGCTGCGTCTACCGGGCTTTCTGGTGCTGTCGTTTCCGATGGCCACCCTGATGGCCACCCTGCTGGCCTACAGCCGCCTGTCGGGCAGCAGCGAACTCACGGCCCTGCGCAGCATCGGTGTCGGCACCCGCCGCATGGTGGTGCCCGGGCTGCTGATCGCCCTGATCATGACCCTGCTCACCTTCGTGTTCAACGACATGATCGTGCCTCAGGCGAATCTGGAGGCCACCAATAGCCTCGAGCGTGCGCTTGGCAAAGCGCTCACCACCGAGAAAGGGAACAACGTTCTCTATTCCCGCTTCGGTCGTGCCAAGAGCCTGGAGGGAGAAACCGTGCGGCAACTCACCCACATCTTCTATTCGCGTAAATATCTTGCCGGCCAGATGCTCGATGTCACCCTGATCGACTTCTCGCGTGTCGGTCAGCGGCAGATGCTCAACGCCGAAACCGGACGCTGGAATGATCAGAAGTCGATGTGGGAGTTCCGTAACGGCCGCATCGTCAACCTCGATGAGAAAACGGGCACCACCACTTCCGCCAATTTCGACCGCTACTTCTACCCCCTCTCCCGCGATCCTCTTGAGGTGGCCAAACTGCCCACCGATCCCGGAACCATGACGGTCGGTCAGGCCCGGCGGGCGGAACGTCTGCTGCGGGAGGCAGGCAATGCCAAGGAAGCGCGCAGGATGCGGGTGCGTATCCAGGAGAAGTTCGCCTTTCCGGCGATCTGTCTGGTGTTCGGACTGATCGGCAGCAGCCTGGGCGTGCGCCCCCACTCGCGCACCAGTCGCAGCCAGGGCTTCGGTATCAGCGTGCTGCTGATCTTCGGTTACTACCTGATGTCCTTCATCTTCAGCTCCCTCGGCATCACCGGAACCCTCCCCCCCTACCTAGCTGCCTGGCTGCCCGTGACCATCGGCCTCGGGGGTGGGCTCTGGCTGCTGCACCAAGCCAGTCGCTGAGGTCAGCGGGTTGGCACCGCGGCGCGGCAGACTGGCCGGGCCTGCAATGTCTCCGTTGAACGATCCGGTCGTCGGCCTGGGCCTGGTGGCCTTTGCCCTGCTGCTGTTGGTGTTGCCCCTCTCCTTCTGGTTTCTGAGCGGGGGGCGCAACAGCACCGCCGTTCGCCTGCTGGTGGCAGCGGCCAATCTCTGCCTTACGGCCCAGCTTCTGCTGCGCTGGTGGGACTCGGGCCATTTCCCGATCAGCAATCTCTACGAATCGCTCTGCTTCCTCGCCTGGGGCTGCACCCTCACCCAGCTGCTGGTGGAGCGGACCTGGCCAAGTCCGCTCGTGCCTGCTGCCGCCACGCCGATGGCGCTGGGTTGTGTGGCCTTCGCCAGCTTTGCCCTGCCGGAGCGTCTGCAGGAGGCCTCACCGCTGGTGCCGGCCCTGCGCTCCAGCTGGCTGGTGATGCACGTCAGCGTGATCATGCTCAGCTACGCCGCGCTGCTGGTGGGCTCGCTGCTGTCGGTGGCGGTCCTGTTCACCGATCGCAATGAGGCCCTGGAACTGCGAGGCAGCTCGATCGGCAGCGGTGGTTACCGCCAGGCCCAGCTGGCCAGCGACGGTCCCGGTGCCATGGCGCTCAGCAGCAGCAGCTTCCGGATCAGTGAGCAACTCGACGCCCTCAGCTATCGCACGATCACCGTGGGCTTCCTGCTGCTTTCGGTGGGCCTGGTGAGCGGTGCGGTTTGGGCCAACGAGGCCTGGGGCAGCTGGTGGAGCTGGGATCCGAAAGAAACCTGGGCCCTGATCTGCTGGCTCGTGTACGCCGCTTATCTGCACACCCGCCTGATTCGTGGCTGGCAGGGCCGCCGGCCGGCCCTGGTGGCCTCCGCCGGCCTGGTGGTGATCGCCGTCTGTTACATCGGCGTCAATCTGCTGGGGATTGGTCTGCACAGCTACGGCTGGTTCTTCGGCAGTTAGTCCCCACCAAACCCAAAGGCGGCGCCTGCACCGAGAGGTGAGAATGGGCTCAAAACAGAGACTGACTTTTCCTGATAGGAAAAACTGGATTGTGAGGTGACTGAAAGCTCTTCGATTCTTTCGGTTGCCTCTATGTAGGTCGAATCTATCGCCTGTCGATATTGTTAAAGAGATTGTGGTGCTCGTGCTCTCGCCCGGCGCCGCTGCGATTCCCCTGGATCAGGACGTCAGCGGGCTCCCCTCCACCAGCTCCCGGACGATGTTCCGGGTACACAGCCCGATCACCGGACGTCTCCTTCCGGCATCGTTGCGTAGCCCCGAACCGACAGCCGGGGGGAGCCGGCACCCTGCGCTCCCCCTGCCACGCATCCTGTCCAGGGCCTGTCCCAGGGGATTAAACCGAGCTGTGATCGGCGTCTCGGAGCCGACGCCGCAGCCGCCGGCTCCAGCCCAAGGCCAGTGCCACCCCGAGGGCGGGCAACGGCCCGGGAACGGGCACATGGACCGCCTCGTACATCCGTCGGCCGATCAGGGCATGGCCGGCGGTGGTGGGGTGTGACCCATCCCAGAACAGATAGCGGCTCTGGGCCGTGGGATCGGTGACGCAGGCCAGCACAAGGACGCAGCCATCGCTCACATTGCTGAAGCCGAAGGCCGCCGGATCGGCCCTGACTTCACGGAAGAGCTCCTCGAAATCGAAGCTGGTGAGCGACAGATCCGGTCGGTTCGCCCCCAGGGCGTTCAACTGGAGGTTCAGCTGCATGTTGAACCCTTGGCTCAGGCCGCTCAGGGCCTGCCTCAGCTGCTCCGAATCGTCGATGAACTCTGGAATCTGCCCGAGATCCGGTGCATTGACCACCAGGAAATGGCGGGCACCGGCGGCAGCCAGCTGCTGGATCGAGCCGATCACGTTGGTGACGGCCGTGGTGACGATCTGACCGCCGAAGGTATCCGGTGGCCCAGTCAGGGGGGCGCCTTCGATGCCACTGAAGCTACCGACGCCGCCAGGGGGCATCGTGTTGTTGGCGTAGAAGACGTCGTTGGGGAACAGCCAGACCAGGAACAGGGAGGAAGCGGGATCGAAGCTGGGGCTGGAAGCGCTGAAGGCATTGAGCTGCCAGGCGTTCCCCAGATTGGAGTAAGCAAGCCTGAGGTTCTCATCCACCACAGGCCATACCGACACGAAGTTCTCGTTGCCCGTGGTGGCACCACCGATGGCGTAATTCGTGCCTCCCGCTTTGGATGGAGCGAAGCCAGGGTTCGTTGGGTTGAAGGCCTGCCAGAGGTACTCCACGGCCACCATGCCGTTGCTGAAGCGGCCGTCGAAGTAGGGAAATGGCGGGAAAGTTACGGTTCCCAACGTGTAGTCGTTGCTCACCGCCTTGCTGTTACCGGTGTCGGAGAGGCTGTCGCCGAACACGAACAGTTGGCTCAGGGAGCTCATCCTTGCCCAGACAGGGGCTGGGGCAAGAGGACTGAGGGCCAGGGCGGCCAGAAGGCCCAGGCCCGGCAGGCGGCGCTTCAGAGACATGGAGCCATGCAGCAAAGAGCCACATACTCACCCCTGAAGGCCGCTGCAGGGCAAGACCACGTCAGGAACCGTTGAACAAGCCCGCCGAGCATCCCCTCAGACCAGAGCCGGCTCCGGCCGCCGGCTGTTGCGGATCCCCTGGATCGCCTCCGCATAATCCGCGGCACCGAACACTCCGGATCCGGAGACGATGGCGTTGGCGCCGGCCTCGATCACCTTCCAGGCGTTGGCCGGCTTGATGCCGCCATCCACTTCGATCCAGGGGTCGAGGCCCTTCTCGTCGCAGAGCCTGCGCAGATCGCGGATCTTCTGCACCTGGTTGTCGATGAAGCTCTGGCCACCGAAGCCCGGGTTCACGCTCATGATCAGCACCAGATCGCAGAGCTCGAGGCAGTATTCGAGGGTGTCGATCGGGGTGCTGGGGTTGAGAACGGCACCGGCCTGCTTGCCCAGTTCCTTGATCTGGGCCAGGTTGCGGTGCAGGTGGGGACAGGCCTCCACTTGCACGGAAATGATGTCAGCCCCCGCCCTGGCGAAGTCGGGTACGTACTTCTCCGGCTCCACGATCATCAGGTGCACGTCGAGCGGCTTGGTCGTGACCGGGCGCAGGGCCTCCACGATCAGGGGACCGATGGTGATGTTCGGCACGAAGCGACCGTCCATCACGTCCACATGGATCCAGTCGGCGCCGGCTTCGTCGATGGCTCGCACCTGCTCGCCCAGGCGGGCGAAATCGGCCGAGAGGATCGAGGGGGAGACCACCAGGGACTTGGAGCTCATCGGCAGGTCACCGCGCAAGGAAGTGGGGAGATTGTAAGGAAGCGCCCCTCCCGGGTCTCCGCAGAGGCGCTGATACGATTACCGCGCTTCCAGACCGGGAGGCCCTGTCGTGCCTGAAGGGCGGCAGGCCCTTGCCTCCCATCCCCCGGGCCCCGTGCCGGTGTGGAAGTCATTTCTCCCTGCCGGATCGCCGTGGATCGCACCCTCATTCAGGAAATTCTCGAGGTCGTCGAACAGGCGGCCATCGCCTCCGCCGAACTCACCGGTCTGGGCCTGAAGAACGAAGCCGATGCGGCAGCTGTGGAAGCCATGCGCAAGCGGATGGGATCGATTGCGATGCAGGGCCGCATCGTGATCGGCGAGGGTGAGCGGGACGAAGCCCCCATGCTCTACATCGGAGAGGAAGTGGGCAGCGGTACTGGCCCCGGTGTCGACTTCGCCGTGGACCCCTGCGAAGGCACCAATCTCTGTGCGAACAGCCAACGCGGCTCGATGGCGGTACTGGCTGCCTCCGACCGGGGCGGTCTGTTCAACGCCCCTGACTTCTACATGAAGAAGCTGGCGGCACCGCCGGCAGCCAAGGGCAAGGTGGACATCCGCAAGTCGGCCACCGAGAACATCGCCATCCTCAGTGAGGCCCTCGGCCTGGCCCCCAGCGAACTCACCATCGTGGTGATGGACCGCGCCCGCCACAAGGATCTGATCGCCGAGATCCGCGCCACCGGCGCCCGCGTGCAGCCCATCTCCGATGGTGACGTCCAGGCCGCCATCGCCTGTGGCTTCGCCGGCACCGGCACCCACTGCCTGATGGGCATCGGCGCCGCTCCCGAGGGTGTGATCTCCGCAGCGGCCATGCGCGCCCTGGGCGGCCATTTCCAGGGCCAGCTCGTCTACGACCCCGCCGTGGCCCAGACCTCGGAATGGGAGGGGCTCACCCGTGAGGGCAACCTGGCCCGCCTGGCGGAGATGGGCATCAGCGATCCCGACAAGGTCTACGAGGCTGAAGAGCTTGCCTCCGGCGAGAACGTGGTCTTCGCGGGCAGCGGCATCACCGACGGCCTGCTGTTCCACGGCGTGAAATTCGAGAAGGACTGCGTGCGCACCAGCTCCCTGGTGATCAGCACCCTCGACAACACCGCCCGCTTCACCAATACGGTGCACATCAAGCCCGGCGCCCAGAGCATCGCTCTGCGCTGAGTCATCCAGCGAGCGAGGCCTGAGCCCCATGCACATCGCCGTCGTCGGTCTGAGCCATCGCACGGCTCCGGTCGAGATCCGGGAGCGACTGAGCATCCCGGAGCAGACCATGGAGGTCTCACTCCAGCAACTGCGGGCCGACGAGCAGGTGCTCGAGGCATCCATCCTCAGCACCTGCAACCGCCTGGAGATCTACACCCTGCTCCGCCATCCGGATCAGGGCATCGAGGCGGTGGCCTCCTTCCTCTCCCAGGTGTCCGGCCTGGCGGTGGAAGACCTCAGCCCCCACCTCTTCACCTACCACCACGAGGACGCCATCGCGCATCTGCTGCGGGTTGCGGCCGGCCTGGACAGCCTGGTGCTGGGTGAAGGCCAGATCCTCTCCCAGGTGAAGAAGATGGTGCGCCTGGGTCAGGAGTACCGCTCCGTGGGTCCGATCCTCAACCGCCTGCTCAACCAGGCGGTGAGCACCGGCAAGCGGGTGCGCACCGAAACCAACCTGGGCACCGGTGCCGTGTCGATCAGTTCGGCGGCGGTGGAGCTCGCCCAGCTGAAGATCGGCCAGGCCCGGGGCGTTGATGAGCTGGTGCCCCTCGACCAGGAGCAGGTGGCGGTGGTGGGAGCGGGGCGCATGGCCCGCCTGCTGCTGCAGCACCTGCAGTCGAAGGGCTGCCGCGGCGCTGTGTTGCTCAACCGAACCGTGGCTCGGGCTGAGGCCCTTGCCGCCGATTTCCCCCAGCTGCCGGTGCAGTGCCGGCCCCTCACCGATCTCGATCACTGCCTGAGCACCTGCTCGCTGGTGTTCACCAGCACCGGCGCCGAGGAGCCGATCATCACCGCCCAGCGGCTTGAGGGCCTCAATCGCCGCTCCAGCCTGATGCTGGTCGACATCGGCGTGCCCCGGAACATCAGCTCCGATGCCGGCCAGCTGGCCGGTGTGGAGAGCTTCGATGTCGACGATCTTCAGGAGGTGGTAGCCCGCAATCAGGAGGCCCGCAGGGAGATGGCGGCTGAGGCCGAGGGGCTGCTGCGCGAGGAGGCTCAGCTGTTCCTCGAGTGGTGGGATGGACTTGAGGCCGTGCCGCTGGTGAACAGGCTGCGTACTCAGTTGGAGGAGATCCGCGAGCAGGAACTGCAGAAGGCTCTCAGCCGGATGGGGCCGGATCTTTCGGCCCGCGAGCGCAAGGTGGTGGAGGCCCTGAGCAAGGGGATCATCAACAAGATCCTCCACACCCCGGTTACCCGTCTGCGGGCTCCCCAGCCCCGCCTTCAGCGTCATCAGGCGATGAAGGTGCTGCAGGAGCTCTTCGAACTGCAGGAGCCTCACGCGGACCACTAACCCGCCGTGCAAGACTCCACGCGGCAGGCTCTGCTGCCGATTCACCCTCGCCGCGGTGCCTGGGTCACCCCACTGACTGTCGCCCAATTGCTGGCAATGGAGAGAAAGAAATGAAGCGCGTTCTGGCCATCATTCTCGGTGGAGGTGCTGGCACCCGCCTGTATCCACTCACCAAAATGCGTGCCAAGCCGGCCGTGCCTCTTGCCGGCAAGTACAGACTCATTGATATTCCTATCAGCAATTGCATTAATTCCGAGATCAACAAGATCTATGTGCTGACGCAGTTCAATAGTGCCTCGCTCAACCGTCATCTCACGATGACCTACAACCTCTCCGCCGGTTTCGGGCAGGGATTCGTTGAGGTGCTTGCCGCTCAGCAGACGCCTGACAGCCCCAGTTGGTTCGAGGGCACCGCCGATGCGGTGCGCAAGTACCAGTGGCTGTTCCAGGAATGGGATGTGGACCACTACCTCATCCTCTCCGGTGATCAGCTCTACCGCATGGACTATGGCAAGTTCGTGCAGCACCACATCGATACAGGTTCCCAGCTCACCGTGGGTGCCCTGCCGGTGGATGCTGCCCAGGCTGAGGGATTCGGCCTGATGCGCACGGACGCCGCGGGCCAGATCCGCGAGTTCCGCGAGAAGCCCAAAGGTGCCGATCTTGAGGCGATGCGCGTGGATACCGCCGCTCTTGGGCTTTCGGCTGAGGAAGCCGAACGGAAGCCTTTCCTAGCCTCGATGGGCATCTACGTGTTCAGTCGCGACACCCTGTTCGACCTCCTCCATCGCCACCCTGCTGCAACTGATTTCGGCAAGGAGATCATTCCCGCCTCCCTTGAGCGTGGCGACCGTCTGCAGAGCTTTCTGTTCGACGATTACTGGGAAGACATCGGAACGATCGGGGCCTTCTATGAGGCGAACCTTGCCCTTACCGAACAGCCCAATCCTGCATTCTCCTTCTACGACGAGAAGTTTCCGATCTATACCCGGCCGCGCTACCTGCCTCCCAGCAAGCTTCAGGATGCTCAGGTCACCGAATCGATCATCGGTGAAGGGTCTCTCCTAAAGGCATGCAGCATCCACCATTGCGTGCTCGGCGTGCGCAGCAGGATTGAGAATGAGGTGGTGTTGCAGGATACCCTGGTGATGGGCGCTGACTACTTCGAGTCGTCGGAGGAGCGGCTTGTGCTTCGCGAACGGGGCGGTATCCCGATCGGTGTAGGGAAGGGAACAACCGTGCGCCGGGCCATTCTCGACAAGAACGTGCGCATCGGCAGCAATGTAACGATCGTGAACAAGGATCACGTGGAGGAGGCCGATCGGCCGGAGCTGAACTTCTATATCCGCAACGGCATCGTTGTGATCGTAAAGAATGGCACCATTGCCGACGGCACCGTGATCTGATCAGAAGCAACTGAAACCGCGACAGCGGTGCGCGCTGTGGCGATTGCCTGACTCCACTCCCAGGTTCGCCGGTGGCTCGCCACACTGAAACAGAGCATCATGTTTCTCAGCGGCAGCATGGCTAAGGCGCACTTCGGCCTCATCGGCCTCGGAGTGATGGGGGAAAACCTCGTCCTCAATGCCGAACGCAACGGTTTCTCCAGCGTCGTCTACAACCGCACCTACACCAAGACCCTCGAATTTCTTGCCGGCCGCGGAGCCGGCAAGGACATTATCGGCGCCGAAACCCTGCCGGAGTTCGTCGCCGCCCTCGAGCGTCCGCGGCGCATCCTGATGATGGTGAAGGCCGGGCAGCCGGTGGACGACATGATCGCCACCCTTTCCCCGCTGCTCGAGGAGGGGGATCTGCTGATCGACGGAGGCAATTCGCTCTATACCGACACCGAACGCAGGGTGAAGGACCTGGAGAGCCGCAGCTTCGGTTATATCGGCATGGGGGTGTCCGGTGGCGCCAAGGGGGCCCTGGAGGGGCCGAGCATGATGCCGGGCGGCACCCGCAGCGCCTACGACGCGATCGAGCCGCTGGTGCGCCGCATGGCCGCCCAGGTGGAGGACGGCCCCTGTGTCACCTACATCGGCCCCGGCGGTGCCGGCCACTTCGTGAAAACGGTCCACAACGGCATCGAGTACGGCATCGAACAGATCCTGGCCGAGGCCTACGACCTGATGAAGCGCTCGGCCGGCCTCGATGGGATCGCCATGGCCGACGTGCTGGCCGGCTGGAACCAGCTGGAGGAACTCTCCTCCTTCCTGGTGGAGATCACCGAGGTGTGCCTGCGCACCCGCGATCCCGAAACCGGCGGCGACCTGGTGGAGCTGATCGTGGATGCGGCAGGCCAAAAGGGCACGGGCCTGTGGACGGTGGAGAGCGCCCTGCAGATGGGCGTTCCGGTGCCCACGATCTATGCGGCGCTTAACGCCCGCGTGCTCAGCTCCCTGCGGCCCCAGCGGCTGCTGGCCGAGCCGAAGCTCACCGCCCTGCCGGCGTCCACCAGCTTCCCCCTCGGCACCCCAGCCGATGGCATGGCACCCCTGCGGGATGCCTGCATCCTGGCGGCGATCGCCAGCTACGCCCAGGGCATGGATCTGCTGCGGGCCGCCTCGGATCTGCACGACTACAGCCTGGATCTGGCGGCCATCGGTCAGATCTGGAAGGGGGGCTGCATCATCCGTGCGCGTCTTCTGCAGCGGATCCAGGACGCGTATCGCCTCGATCCGGGCCTGGCGAATCTGATGCTGGATCCCTGGTTCCTCGAGCAGGTGAACCAGCGCCTGCCGGGTCTGCGGCAGGTGGTGGCCGGAGCGGCCCAGGCGGGTATCCCTGTGCCCTGCCTGAGCAGCACGCTCGATTACGTGAGCAGCTACTTCACCGGCCGGCTGCCCCAGAATCTGGTGCAGGCGATGCGCGACTGCTTCGGGTCCCACACCTACGAGCGCACCGACCGTCCCGGCAGCTTCCATACCGAATGGCTCCTCTGACCCGCTACAAGCTCACCGTGGCGTCGTCGGCGGACGACCTCGCCCGCCAGGCCGCCGAGCGGATGGCCTCGGCGATCGATCTGGCCCTGGCCCAGCGCGACCGGGCCCAGATCGCCCTGGCGGGGGGCAGCACCCCCGGCGCCACCTACCGCCACCTGGGATCGGAGCATCTGCCCTGGGAGCGGGTCGACGTGGTGCTTGGCGACGAGCGCTGGGTGGAGCCCACCGATCCGGCCAGCAATGCCCGCCTGCTGGCGGAAACCCTGCTGGCCCAGGAGCCCGCCAGCCGGGCGCGCTTCCATCCCGCCCCCACCGACCGGGCCGATCCGGCGGCGGGGGCAGCGGCCTACGGCGAGCTGATCGCCTCCCTCTGTCCCGGGGATCCGCCCCGTTTCGATCTGATGGTGCTGGGGCTGGGCGACGACGGCCACACGGCTTCCCTCTTCCCAGGCACCCTCGCTCCCACCGTCCGCGACCGGTGGGTGACGGTGGGCGAGGGCAAGGGGCTGCCCCGGCTCACGCTCACGGCGCCGGTGCTGAGCGCGGCGCGCACGGTGATCTTCCTGGTGAGCGGGGCGGGGAAGGCCACGGCTCTGCAGCGGCTGCTCGATCCCGAGGAATCGAGCGAACGCACCCCGGCCCGGCTGGTGCAGCCGGAGGGCGAGGTGCAGATCCTGGCGGATGCGGCCGCCGCTGCCGCCCTACCTGTCGCTTGAAGGAAAGATGCGGATCGTCTCCGGCGACGGCTTCAGCGGCTGGCACCCCCTGAACGACACGATCATGGGCGGGCGCAGCTCCGGTAGCTGCCGCGTCACCAGCGAGGGGCTGGTGCTCGACGCCGAGGTGGTCGAGGAGGGCGGTGGCTTCGTGAGCGTCCGCTCGCCCCAGTTCTCGCCGCCCCTCGACCTTTCTGCCTACCGGGCTCTGCGCTTCGAGCTGCTGGGCGACGGCCGCCGCTACAAGCTGGCGGTGGCCTGCGCCGACGGCGTGGCTGGCCTCACCGAGTTGATCCCCGGTGGTCTGCGCTGGGTGGTTGAATTCGCTGCGCCGGAGGGGCTCTGCCAGGTGGAGATTCCCTTCGCGGATCTGCGAGCCTCGGTTCGGGCCAAGCCGGTGGAGGCTTTGCCGCTGGGACTGCCCCTGCGCTTTGATCCTTCCCGCATCACCCGGCTGCAGATCCTCCATTCGAAGTTCGGCGACGACGGCGGGCTCAACCCTGGATTCCGCAGCGGCCCCTTGCATCTGGAGCTGCACGCCATCGATGCCGTCGCTTGAGGCCGGGCCCGGCGCCAACACCGACCTCGGTCGCCTGGTGGCGGCGGCAGCCGATCTCTGCCGCAAACCCTTGCGCCACGGCGTGCTCGTACCGCAGGAGTGGGACGGGCGCCATCTCGATCTCAGCCTGCGGATCGAGGCCCGCGATGCTTCGGGGTTGCGCCTGCCGGAGCAGGATCTCGATCTGGAGCTCTACCCCAGCGGCGAGGATTTGCACCTCACCCTGGCCTGGGCCACCGACGACACCAGGCCCATGCTGTGGCAGGGGGGGCATTCGGTGTGGATGGACGGAGCCAATGGCCAGCGCTGCGCCGCCCCGGCCGACGGCGCTCCGATCGAGGCGTTGGCCCGCCGGCTGCGGGCGCTGCTGGTGGGCTGATGCCACCAGGCGGATGAAAATCAGACCGGGTCGGTGACGGCGCCCTGAGAGCTGCTGCTCACCAGCCGGGCGTACTTGCCCAGCACGCCGGTGCGGTAGCGGGGCTCCGGCTTCACCCAGGCGGCCCGGCGCCGCTGCAACTCGGCCTCGTCCACGTTCAGCTGGATCCGCAGCTGGTGGGCGTCCACCGTGATCGAATCGCCCTCCTGCACCAGGCCGATCGTGCCGCCGACGGCGGCCTCAGGCGCCACGTGGCCCACCACCATGCCGTAGGTGCCGCCGGAGAAGCGGCCATCGGTGATCAGAGCCACCTTGTCGCCCAGCCCTTCGCCGATGATCGCGGCGGTGGGGGCGAGCATCTCGCGCATCCCGGGGCCGCCGACCGGTCCCTCGTAGCGGATCACCACCACATCGCCCTCGCGGATCTGCTTGGCGAGGATCGCGGCCAGGGCCTCCTCCTCGCTCTCGAACACCCGGGCGGGCCCGGTGATCGAGGGGTTCTTGACGCCGCTGATCTTGGCCACCGACCCCTCCTCCGCCAGGTTGCCCCGCAGGATCGCCAGATGGCCCTTGGCGTAGAGGGGATTGCTGAGGGGCCGGATCACGTCCTGACCGGCTGGCGGCTCGGAGGGCACGTCTGCGAGGATTTCCTTGAGGGTGCGGCCCTCCACGTTGCGGCAGTCGCCGTGGAGCAGGCCGGCATCGAGCAGCAGCTTCATCACCTGGGGGATGCCCCCCGCCTGGTGCAGCTGCACGGTCACGTAGCGACCGCTGGGCTTGAGGTCGCAGATCACCGGCACCCGCTGGCGGATGGTCTCGAAGTCGTCAATGGTGAGGGGCACGCCAGCGGTGCGGGCGATCGCCAGCAGGTGCAGCACCGAGTTGGTGGAACCGCCCACCGCCATGATCACGCTGATGGCGTTCTCCAAGGCCTCGCGGGTGAGCAGATCGCGCGGGCGGATGTTTTGCTTGATCGCCTGCACCAGCACTTCGGCCGAACGGGCGGCGCTGTCGGATTTCTCGTGGTCTTCGGCGGCCATCGTGGAGCTGTAGGGAAGACTCAGCCCCAGCACCTCGAAAGCGGCGCTCATGGTGTTGGCGGTGAACATGCCGCCACAGCTGCCGGCACCGGGGCAGGCGTTCTTCTCGATCGCCGTGAGCTCCGCTTCGTCGATGCGGCAGCCGGAGTACTGCCCCACGGCCTCGAAGGCGCTCACCACGGTGAGATCGCAGGCTCCGAGGCGTCCGGGCTTGATGGTGCCGCCGTAGACGAACACCGCGGGGATGTTCATGCGCGCCATGGCCAGCATGGCGCCGGGCATGTTCTTGTCACAGCCGCCGATCGCCAGCAGCCCGTCCATGCTCTGGGCGTTGCAGGCGGTTTCGATCGAATCGGCGATCACCTCCCGCGACACCAGTGAGTACTTCATGCCCTCGGTGCCCATCGAGATGCCATCGGACACCGTGATCGTGCCGAAGGTCTGGGGCATGGCTCCGGCGGCGAGTGCTGCGGCCTCCGCCCGGCGAGTGAGGTCGTTGAGGCCCAGGTTGCAGGGCGTGATCGTGCTGTACCCGTTGGCGATGCCGATGATCGGCTTATCGAAATCGCCGTCGCCGAAGCCCACGGCCCGCAGCATCGCCCGGTTCGGCGAACGTTGGATGCCTTGGGTGATGGCGGCGGAACGCAGCATGGCCGGCGGATTCGGTTGATGGGCAACCTACCCAGTGGCCGGCCCGCCCGTCCCGGCTCAGCTGTGGGTCTGGAGTTGCTCGAGCTGGCGCCGCACCTCGTCGATCGCCTGGTTCAGTTGCTGCACCCGATCCTGCAGCCGGCCGTCGGCCGTGCCGCTCCCCACCGCCTGAGCCGTGCCCTGCGGCAGGTCGGCCCGCGGGCGGCGGGTCAGTCCGAGGGAGTCGCGCCGGCGGCGGTCGGCCTCCCGGAGCAGCCACCAGCCCAGCCCGGCGGCTCCCAGCGCGGCCCCGGCCACGGCGCTGAGCAGAACGGCACTGCCACTGTGGGAGCGTTCCCGGGGGTCGGCCATCGGGGTGGGCGGAAAGGCGGAAGAACTCAGCCTAGGCAGCCTGCCGCTTCGATCCCATGCAGACGCCGCTCCGGGTCACCGAAACCGGGCAGAAGCCGGCCTTCGCCGTCGAGTTCGGCGTCGATGCAGCTGCAGTAGAGCGTGAGATCCGCGATCTGCTCACCGATGAGCTTCAGCCCCGGGGCGGCGGCCACGCTGGTGATCACCCGCAGCCGCGGGCCTTGCACCCCCAGCGTCCGCAGCCGCTCCAGCACCGCCAGCAGGGTGCGGCCGCTGGCCACCACCGGCATGTAGACCAGCACCCCCACCCGGTCGCCGATGGCCGCGGGCAGGGTGTCGAGGGCCCAGCCTTCGCCCCCGGCAGCCGGGGCCAGCAGAGCCAAACGGGCGCCGGGAAGCACCGGTTGCCCCCCCTGCCACAGCCCCAGGCCCGCCGGCAGGACTGGCACCGCCAGCACCGGCACGTCCGGATCCACGATCGTGCCTTCGGTGCGCGACAGGGGCGTCTCCACGTCGACGGCCTGCTGGGGCAGCCAGTCGCGCACCGCTTCATAGGTGAGCCAGCGGCCCAGCTCCGCCATCGCCGTGGCGAACAGGGGATCGGGCGTGCGCCTGTCGCGCAGCAGGGTGAGCCAGTTCGCGATCAGGGGGTGGGGGGGAACCACCACCCGCAGGGACATGGCCATGCCTGCCATAACTTTTGTTCGCAGCGTACCGGTGTGTCCATGCCTCCGATCCGGCTCTTCCGCCCGGCTTTTCCCCTCCTGAGGCTCCGCCGCATCGGTGGCTGGCTGGCCGCTGGCCTGCTGGCCCTGCTCACCCTGCTGCCCGCCGCTCCGGCGGCGGCGATCACGGCGCCGGAACTGCGCGGTCAGCGCAGCCTTCAGGAGCTCAACCCCGACATGCATGGCCGCAACCTCCGCCAGCAGGAGTTTCTCAAGGCGCCGATGCGCGGTTTCGACCTGCACGGCAGTGATCTGCGCGGCGCCGTGTTCAACGCCTCCGACCTGCGCCAGGCCGATCTGCACGACGCTGATCTGGAGGATGTGGTGGCCTATGCCACCCGCTTCGAGGATGCCGACCTCACCGGCGCGGTGCTGCGCAACGGGATGCTGATGCAGAGCCACTTCGCCGGAGCCCGGATCGACGGGGCGGATTTCAGCGATGCCGTGCTCGACCTGCCGGAGCAGAAGGCGCTCTGCGGCAGGGCGAGTGGACGGAATCCGCGCACCGGGGTCGAGACCCGCACCAGCCTGGCCTGCCGTTAAGAAGGGGCGGAACTGGCAGGACGCCTACATTGCCAACGACCGGTACTGCGGGGGACCCAGCCCGCAGTGGAAACGGGGAAAGTTCGGTGCAGGGCCCACGGGCCCGATTCCGGCGCTGTCCCGCAGCTGTGAGGTCCTTCGGGGCCGAGTCAGAACGCCCGCCGGTCCTGCCCTTTCTCGTCCGGCGCGGACCGGCTTCGTGATGCCCAATCCCTCCAGCACCGACCGCCTCCCCGGTGGTGGTCGTCTGCTTCTGCTTCTCGCGCCCCTGGCGCTGCCGCTGCTGGCCCTGCCCGCCTCGGCGCACCATCTGATGGAGATCCTCCAGCTCCCGCCCACCCCCGCGGTGGGACTGCTGAGCGGTCTGGCTCACCCCCTGCTGGGGCCCGACCATCTCCTGTTCCTGCTGGCGCTCTCGCTGGTGGGCCTGCGCCATCGGGCGTCGTGGATGCTGGGTCTGCTGGGCACCGGCCTTGCGGGCAGCGCCGCCGGCCTGCTGTTGCCCGGACTGCCCGGGGCCGAGGCCCTGGTGGCGGCCACCCTGGTGGTGGTGGCGCTTGTTCTGCTGGATCGCCTGCCGCGCGTGCTGCTGCTGCCCGCCTTCGCCCTGCATGGTTATGTGCTGAGTGCTGCCGTGCTCGGCTGGACGTTCGCCCCGGTGGGGGCCTACCTGGTGGGCCTGCTCGTGAGCCAGGGCACCCTGCTTCTGGTGTCCCTCACCCTCCTGCGCAGGGGGGCGGCGCGTCTTACTCCCGGGCTGCGGCAGGGGCTCGCCGCCGCACTGCTGGGCTGCGGCGCCGCCTGGGCCTGGTCGGGACTGGTGGGCTGAGATGATCGCCACCCCAACCAAACGCCTGCCGGTCACGGTGGTGACCGGTTTCCTCGGCGCAGGCAAGACCACCCTGCTGCGGCACCTGCTGCTCCACAGCGGCCTGCGTCTGGCGGTGCTGGTGAATGAGTTCGGCGAGGTCGGCATCGACGGCGATCTGATCGCCGCCTGCGGCTTCTGCCCCGAGGAAGAGCGCGACAGCCGGTTGGTGGAGCTGGCCAACGGCTGCCTCTGCTGCACCGTGCAGGACGAATTCCTGCCCACGATGGAGAAGCTGCTGGAGCGCTCCGACAGCCTCGACGGCATCGTGGTGGAAACCAGCGGCCTGGCCCTGCCGGAACCCCTGGTGGCCGCCTTCGGCTGGCCGGAGATCCGCCGCCGCACCCGTGTGCATGGGGTGGTGACCGTGGTGGACGGTGAGGCCCTGGCCGCAGGTCACGTGGTGGGGGATGCGGAGGCGGTGGAAGCCCAGCGGAGGGCCGATCCCAGCCTCGATCACCTCACGGCGATCGAGGAGCTGTTCGAGGAGCAGCTCGAAGCTGCCGATCTGGTGCTGCTCAGCCGCGCCGATCGTCTGTCCCCCGATCAGCTCGATGCGGTGCACCTCAGGCTGGGCACGAGCCTGCGCGCCGGGACGCCGGTACTGCCGATGGCCCGGGGGGTGGTGGATCCTGCCCTGCTGATCGATGCCACTCGCCCCCTGCGTGCCGGGGATGATCACGATGACCACCACCACGATCACGACCATGACCACGCGCACGTGGCGATGGCCTCGCTCACGATCCGGCGCGAGGGTCCCCTTTCCCGCCAGGACGTGGAGTCGCGGCTGGGCGCTTGGTTGGCGGAGCATCCGGTGCTGCGGTTGAAAGGGCGGCTGCGGGAGCCCGGCAAGCGGCTGGCCCTGCAGATCCAGGCCGTCGGACGGCGCCTGGAGTGCTGGTACGAGGGCGATGCCGATGAAGGCCAGTCGGCAGGCTTGGAACTGGTGCTGCTGGTGGCTGCCGCCGATGCCGGCACCATCGAGCAGGCCTGCAGCGCTCTCTGGCCTGCCGCGACGAGCGTGAGCTGACCACTGCCCCCCCTGGAGGCCCGATCCCCTGCTCTAGTCGAGGGGAATCGGGCCGAGAGCGCAGATTCCGTTCCAGCAGAGGCTCGTGTCAGCCGCCCAGCGGCTCTCCACATCCCGCCAGTCGCCGCCCTCCTGGCGCAGGCGCATCCGGCCGGTGCCGTCGTGGGTGAACTCGAAGCGATCGCCTTCGATCACCAGCCACCAGTGCTGACCGACCTGCTCCACCAGCATGGTGCAGGCGCGCCAGGGTCCGCTCTGGCGCCGGCATTGCAGCGGAATGGCAGTCGGCGACGCACAGAGCGGAGCTCCGGTGCCCGCCAGCAGCAGGAACGCCCCCAGAAGTGCCAGGGGACGGCCCACCAGGAACGGGGCCATGGCCCGCCGGGGAGGAGTTCCTTCACGCTGGCGATCCGGCGCGGGCCTGGGGGGGTGGACTGCCAAGATTTAACAAACCATGCCCCCCTCTCCGGTGCCCGTCTTCCATGCCCGCGTGCAGGTGTCCCTGCGGCCTTCCGTCCTGGATCCAGCCGGAGAGGCCACCCGGGCCGCCGCCGGCCGCCTCGGGGTGCACGGCGTGCAACGGCTGCGGATCGGCAAGGCGATCGACGTGGATCTGGAGGCGCCGGATCGGGCCACGGCCGAAGCCCAGCTCCATCTGCTGAGCGACCGGCTGCTGGCCAATCCAGTGATCGAGAACTGGACGCTTGAGATCTCCGAGGCCGGCTGAGGAACCCATGACCATCGGCATCGTCGTCTTCCCCGGCTCCAACTGTGACCGGGATGTGCGCTGGGCTCTCGAAGGCTGCCTCGGACGCCCCACCCGCTTCCTCTGGCACGAGGAGAGGGATCTGGGCGGCCTTGACGCCGTGGTGCTTCCCGGTGGCTTCAGCTACGGCGACTACCTGCGCTGCGGCGCCATCGCCCGCTTTGCCCCGGTGCTGGAGGAGGTGCGCGACTTCGCCGAGCGCGGCGGCCCGGTGCTCGGCATCTGCAACGGCTTCCAGGTGCTCACCGAGATGGGGCTGTTGCCGGGGGCCCTCACCCGCAACCGCGATCTCCATTTCCTGTGTGAACCCACCGGCCTGGAGGTGCAACCCGGGCGCTGCGGCTGGTTGGCGGCCTATGGCGAGGGCGAGCGCATCAGCCTGCCGATCGCCCACGGCGAGGGGCGATACCAGGTTGAGCCCCAGGAGCTGCAGCGCCTGGAGGAGCGGGGGCAGGTTGTGTTGCGCTACCTGCGCAACCCCAACGGTTCGGTGGGGGATGTGGCGGGGCTCTGCAACGAACGCGGCAATGTGCTGGGGCTGATGCCACATCCGGAGCGGGCCTGTGATCCGGCCACGGGCGGCACCGATGGCCGACGTCTGCTGGAAGCGGCCCTGGCGGTTTTGCCTGAGAACGTTCTCTGAACGGTCTGCAGAGGAAGGGCAGCCAAGAAAAAAAGGGGCCCAAAGGGCCCCTTGCCTGTATCCAGGTGCGGATCAGTTGACGGCGGCGAAGAACTCCTTGCTCTTGACAGGATCGGGGTTCATGGTCTTTTCGCCGGGCTGCCAGTTGGCGGGGCAGACCTCATCGGGGTGGGACTGCACGTACTGGAAGGCCTGCAGCACGCGCAGGGTCTCGTCGACACTGCGGCCCACGGGTAGGTTGTTGATCGTGCTGTGCATGATCACACCATCGGGGTCGATGATGAACAGGCCGCGCAGGGCCACGCCGGCCTCTTCGTCGAGCACCTCATAGGCGCGGGCGATCTCTTTCTTGAGGTCGGCCACCAGCGGATAGGCGATGTCGCCGAGACCACCATTCTTGCGGTCGGTCTGCACCCAGGCGAGGTGGCTGAACTGGCTGTCCACGGAGACACCCAGCACCTCGGTGTTGCGGCTGGTGAAATCGGTGTAGCGATCACTGAAAGCCGTGATCTCGGTGGGGCAGACGAAGGTGAAATCCAGCGGGTAGAAGAAGAGCACCACGTACTTGCCGCGGTACTGGGAGAGGGTGATCTCCTTGAATTCCTGATCCACCACGGCCGTGGCGGTGAAGTCGGGAGCCTGCAGACCAACGAGCCTGGACATCGTGGAGAAAGAGAACGAATGCAAGAGGGCAACCAGAAGAAACGAGGCCGCGCCGGCTCGTTGCGTTGCTGAAGTCAGCAGCGATCGACCTTCGGCGAAGTCGGATCGACTTCCAGTTGAACCATGTCAACCTATCACGGATTGCAACGGAGCGTGCGTCGCCGGCGCCATAGGCTGCTTTCACTCCCTCAGCTGGAAGACATCCATGGGTTGGGACCCTGCCGTCCTGCGCAAATACAGCACCACGGGCCATTTCCGCCTGCTGAACCAGGTGCGCTCGGAACTGCGGGGCAATCCCCTGATCCGGCCGAAGGACGGGGAGACCGTGGGGGCCGCCAACCGCTGCCGCAGCCTGATCCGGGCTATGGAAGTGCGCGCTTCCGCCGGTGCCGGCGCCCGCTCCCGCCGGGCCGCCCCCTCGGTGGTGGTCACCACCGCCGCCTCCCTCGCCGCCGCCACGCCGGCGCCGACCCCTTCCCTGCCGCCGCTGCCCCATGCCGCACCCTCCGCTGTCAGCTCCGACAGTGACCTGGACAACGGCTTCGACAGCGCTGCCAACAGCTTCCGCGATCGACTGAACGCCATCGACATGCGCTGATCCGTCGCTCTCGGCGCCCCATCCGCGTTCCTCTCCCCATGGCCGATCCGTTCGATCTCATCGTGCTGGGCGCCGGTTCCGGCGGTCTGGCCGCTGCCAAGCGCGCCGCCTCCCATGGCGCCCGGGTCGCCATCGTGGAGGGCGATCGTGTGGGCGGCACCTGCGTGATCCGCGGCTGCGTTCCCAAGAAGCTGCTGGTGTATGGCTCGGCCTATCGCCATCTGCTGGCCGATGCCGCCAGCTACGGCTGGCGGATCGGGCCCGTTCATCACGACCCCGCGGTGCTGCTGGCGGCGGTGCGCGCCGAGGTGGATCGGCTCAACCGCCTGCACATCGGCCTGCTGGAGAAGGCGGGAGTGGAGCTGGTGCGGGGCTGGGGACGCTTCAGCGGGCCCGATGAGGTGGCCGTGACCGGCGCCGATGGGCCGGAGCGCCAGCTCACGGCCGCCCGCATCCTGATCGCGGTGGGGGGGCGGCCCCAGCGCCCGGAGATCCATGGGGCCGAGCTGGCCTGGGTGAGCGACGACATGTTCCTGCTCGAGCGGCTGCCCGAGCGGGTGGTGGTGGTGGGAGCCGGGTTCATCGCCTGCGAGTTCGCCGGCATTCTTCAGGGTCTGGGGGTGAAGGTGATCCAGCTGGTGCGCCGTGACCGGCTGCTGCGCGACTTCGACGGCGAAGCGGCCGAGTCGGTCCGCAAGGCAATGGCCGAGGAGGGCATCGACATCCGCTTCGGCCGCCGGCCCGTCTCGATCACCGGCAGCACCCCGGGCGATCTTGTCGTGGCCCTCGACGACGGAGACACCATCGACTGCGGCGGGGTGCTGCTGGCCACCGGGCGCCGACCCTTCCTGGAGGGTCTGAATCTGGAGGCCGCCGGCATCGCCGTGGAGGATGGCCGTATCCCGGTGGACGGCGACCAGACCACCAACGTGCCCGGCATCTTTGCGGTGGGTGATGTAACTGATCGGATCTGTCTCACGCCCGTGGCGATCGACGAGGGGCGGGCCTTCGCCGACACGGTGTACGGAGGCAAGACCCGGCGGGTGAACCACGATCTGGTGGCCTCGGCGGTGTTCTCCCAGCCCGAGCTGGCGGGCGTGGGGCTCACCGAGGAGCAGGCGATCGCACGCCACGGCAGCGAAGGGATCCGTGTGCACCGTGCCCGATTCCGGCCCATGAGCCGGGCCCTGCCCGCCCGCGGCCCGCGGGTGCTGCTGAAGCTGATTGTGGAGAAGGAGACGGGGCGGGTGCTCGGCTGCCACATGGTGGGCGAACACGCGGCGGAGATCATTCAGATGGCGGCGATCGCCATCGGCATGGGGGCCACCAAGGCCGATTTCGATCGCACGATGGCCCTGCACCCCACCCTGGCCGAGGAATTCGTGACCCTCCCGGACTGACCGGGGCGGATCAGAAGCGGAAGCTGGTCTTGATCAGCGCGCCGAGGTTGTTGAAGGTGCCACCTTCGCCCTTCTGCAGCTGGCCCAGGGGGGCACTGAGATAGAAGATCGCGGGGGTCACGCTGATCTGATCGCTGATCTGGAGGCGGTACCAGGCCTCCCACACGTAGCTGCCGTCGTTGGCGCCCGGGCCGATGCGTTGGCCACCGGGGAGCTCCAGCGCGGTAGGCAGGTGAGTGACGAAGGTGGGCTGGCCCACCGCCATCCCCAGGGTGTTGCCCGGGATCAGCACGTCGTCCCATTGGAGCCCCACGAACCAGGACTGGGTCTGCACGCCCGAAAGACCGGGGAACAGAGGGTTGCCGGTGCCGGTGTTGATCCCCCAGCCGGTGCTGATCGAGGGGATCCAGCCGCCGGAGCCGGGCTGCCAGTAGCCGCTGACGGCGAAGGAGTTGGTGTTTGTGAGCAGCGCCAGGAGGGCGGCAAGTTCTGTGGCGTTGCCGCCGTAGAGGTCGCCGAAGAAGCGGGAGGTATAGGTGTAGGCGATGGCCAGGCCGAACTGGTCTTCGCCGTAGCCGAGTTGCACCGTGGCCGTCTGGGCGGAGGTGGGGTTGCCGATGCCGCCGCCGCAGCCGGGGTTCACCTCGGCGTCGAGCCGGCAGCCAGGCACCTGCACCGTGGTGGCCGAATCGGCGTTGGCGGAGATGTACTGAGCCGTGAGGCTGACGTTGCCGCTCCTGAAGGTGAGGCCGCCGCCGGCGCCGAGATTGGAGTTGTAGGTGCCGGGGGCGCCCGCATAGGTCAGCACGTCAAGGATGGTCTCGGCGGGGTAGAGGCTGGGAAGGATCCCGAGCATGTCGTCCTGGCGGACCTTCCCCCCCACCGTGGCGGTGAGCGACGAACCGAGGGGGAACTGGTAGTAGAGGCGATCGATCGCCACCACATCGCCGCAATCGCTCGGCAGGCCGCAGTCCTGCTCGAAGGCGATCTCCATTTCGTTGGGCAGCACGCCGTTGCCGAAGGCCGAGGAGGTGAAGTTGCCTGCGCGCAGCCGGGTGCGCAGCAGATCCTTGCCGCTGAAGCTGGTGTCGAAGTCGAGGTGAACGTCGTAGGTGAAGGTGGTGCCCCCCTCCAGCGCCTGGAACTCCTGCCGCAGGCCCCGGTTGCTGCCGCCGAAGGCGTTGCCGCCGATCACGAAGGTGCCCTGGCCGCCCAGGCGGGTGGTGGTGGAGAAGCCCTGGCCTTCCAGGCTGATCGTGCGAGCCTCGATCCCGTCCACGCGAGCCCGCAGGCGGGCGAGTTCCGGCTTGAACTCCGACAGCAGCTGCTGCAGATCATCGGTGAGGGTGTCGACCCGCTCGAGGCAGGCCAGCAGCCATGCAGCGGCCTCGTAGCGCCCGAGCGCGCGATGGCCCGCGAAGGCCCCTCCTGGATCGCCTTCGACGCAGCCATAGCGTTCGCGGAGGCTGGCAAGGGCTTGATAGGCCCAGTCCTGGGGGTGGAGATCGCTGAAGCGGCCGAGGGCCCCGGGAAGCTCTCTCTCTGCTGCGGCGGATGGGGCCAGGTCGATCCCGGGCACGGCGATGGACGCGGCCGTGGCCCATCCAACGGCAAGGGCTATCCAGCCCGGGCGGGTGGCTGGAAGGGGGAAGCGTGAGGGCAAGGGGCGGGGCGGTGCAGCAACCCGGGAGGGCCGGTCGGACTCGTTTACTCGCTGGGAACGGGAGCGTCAACGAGGCCCGCGCCGATCGGCCCCGCTTGTGTGCCATCGGTCACTGCAGCATTCCTGCTCCCTTTGTGCCTTCCGAACCGGAAGGGGTACACACAATGGGGAGGATGTTCCTTGTGGCCGCCATCGGGGCCCGCCTGCGCCCATGAGCCTCGCCATCGATCACGCCCTGCGCTTGCGCACCCTCTGGCTGGTCTGGTTACTGGCGATGCTGTTTCACGTGGATCTGGGGTTGATGCCTCTGTTTCACGGTCGCTCTGCCGAGATCCATGGCCAGGTGCCTGCGCAGGCTCTGCCCTGGGTCTACGGCTCGATGATGGTGTACTTCGTGTTGCCGCTCGCTGCCCTGGTGCTGATCGCCTGGGCCGCCAGCGTTCCCGGCCAGCCCGGACGCTGGCGGGGCTGGCGCCGTGTTCACTTCTGGTTCAGCGTCGTGTACACGATCACGAACCTTCCCCACCTGCTGGCCGACATCCTGGTGCCGGATGGTCGCCTCGATCAGATCGCTCTGATGGTGGTTCTGGTGCTGGTGGGCCTGTTGATCAACCGCGAAGGCTGGCTCTGGTGGCGACAGGCTTCACGCTCCTGAACGGTGTCGGGGCAGACCACCAGAGGGGAAGCGACTGGCTTTAGGATGCGAAAAGCATGATCTTCGGTTTCGGGATTCAGAGACACAAAGTGTCCCCCTTTGAATGGTTGTTGCGCCGTCAGGGGCGCCCGCCGTTCATGCCGCTTCTGAGGTGGGCACAGAAGCGAAGGCCCCTGATCGCGGCCAGTGCGCGGCTGTTTCTGCCGATCGCCGGCGCCATCACCCTGGTGCTGTTGCCGATGGCGCTGATCTACGAGAACAGCCGCCGCCAGCTCACGCAAGCACGCATGACCGCTTTGGTGCAGGCCGGCCGCACGATGGTTCGAGGCACCCTCGAGGAAATCGCTGGCGACACCGCTCTGATCGTCGACCAACTGGACGGCAGCAACCTGCCCGACTCTGGGGCATCCCTGACCGCCCTGCTCAACTCCAGCCTGAAGGCCTACCCCCGCTACAGCCTGATGGCGGTCGTCGATGCCGACGGCCGGCGACGGGCCCAGGTGAGCAGAGGCCGGCTGCCACCGCTGACGCAGGCCTGGAAGGCAGCCCTCCGGGAGAGCCGCAGGCTGCAGCGTGGTGACCTGTGGCTGTCTCCGGTGCTCTGGCCGTCCGCGGACTTTCCCGCCCTGCTGGTGGTGCGGCCGCTGATCAGCCCCGATGGGGAGCATCAGGGCAGCCTGCTGAGCGTGGCCAATCTGCAGCTGCTGGCCAGGGAGTTCGACAGCAGCATCAACGCCAGCCCCGAGCAGCAGCGCGGCTATCTGATCAGCGGTGAGGGCAGGATCCTCAACCCCGGCGCCCGTGCCAGCAGCGGCGAAAGCTTTGCGGCCCGCTATCCCCGGGTGTGGGAGCAGATGCGGAACCAGCCCACCGGTGTGGTCAATACGGATGGCGGCATGCTGCCGCACTACGCCGGTCTGTTCCTCTACGACCGCGGCCAGCCACAGGCCCGCCTGGCGGTGGTGCTCCAGGTACCCCCACAAGCCCTGCATCAGAGCTCGGCTCTCACCCAGCCACTGAGTCTGGCCGGACTGCTCCTCCCCTACCTGCTCGCCGCCGGCGCCAGCCTGGCCATCGCCAGGAATCAGCAGCACCTCGCTTTCCTGCGCCTCGAGGAGCAAACCTCCCTGGAGCGGCTGCAGGCGGTGATGGGCAATTCGGGAGTGGGGATGGCCCTGCTCGATCCGGCCACAGGATGTTTCCGGGTCGCCAATTTGGCGATGTGCAGGTTCTTTGGCCTCACAGCGGACGAGCTGCAGCAGTCGAGCTGGCAGGAACTCACCCACCCGGACGATCTGGCCATCGATCAGCAACGGATCGAGCAGCTCATCGCCGGCAGCATCAACCAGTACCGCCTGCGCAAGCGCTACCGCCATGCCGATGGCCGCACGATCTGGGGGGATCTGGTGGTCACCTGCACGCGCAACCCCGATGGCAGCGTGCGCGATGTGATCGGACAGGTGAGCGATGTGTCCGAGCTGGTGGCCAAGGCGGCCTACGTGGAAGCCGCCTCCCAGGCTGGCTTGATCGGCATCTGGGACTGGGACGTACCCAGCAATCAGCTGCGCTGGGATCCGGTGATGTACCAGCTCTACGGCCTGGAGCGGGGCGATGGGCGTCAGACCATCGAGGTGTGGGAGCAAGCCCTCCATCCCGACGACAAGCCGCATGTGCTGGAGGCAGTGCAGGCCGCCTTGTGCGGCAGCCATGAATTCCAACCCCGCTTCCGGGTGGTCTGGCCCGATGGCTCGATCCACCACCTCAAATCCCGCAGCCGCACCACCTGCGCTGCCGATGGCACCGCCCTGCGGATGATCGGCGTCAACTACGACGTCACCGAGCAGGCCCAGCGCGAAGAGCAGCTGGACCAGCAGCGCCACCTGCTCGCCACCACCCTCGATGCCCTGCTCGATCCGGTGCTCTTCCTCAGCCGCGGCGACAGCGTGGCGATGCTGCGCATCTCCGAGCTGAACAACGCGGCTGCCGTTTTCTTTGCCCGAGGCGAAGACGAGCTGCTGGGCCAGGTGCTGGAGGACCTGCTGCCCCAGGAGGGCAACGGTGAGCTGCACGCCGGGCTGAGAAGCGTCGTGGAGGGCAGCTCCTCCTGGCAGGCCGATGAACATCCCATGCGGCCAGCCCATACCGGGGCGCGCCCCATCTACGCCGATGTCCGCGCCGCGCGCGTGCCGGATGGCGTGGTGCTCAGCTTCCGTGATGTCACCAGTCGCCGCCTGGCCCTGGCCAATCTGCTGGCCTCGGAGGAGCGCTTCCGCCAGCTGGCCGAGAACGTTTCCGATGTGGTGTTCCTCACCGAGGCCGGCCGCATCAGCTGGATCTCACCAGGTCTGAGGGCCAGCCTGGGCTGGGAGCCCCGGCAGTGGGTCGGTGCCCAGATGACCGAGTTCTGCCATCCCAACGACCAGAGCCGCGTCAGCCGCCACCTGAGGGAGGCCGAGGCCGGCCGTTCCACCCGCCTGCGCCTGCGCGCCCATGCCAGCGATGACAGCTGGCACTGGCTGGAGCTCCATGCCGGTCCCAACCGCAACGGCGAAGAAGCTCTGTTGGGTGCCGTTGCCGGCTTTCGGGTGATCGATCTGGAGGTGGCAGCGGAGGACGTGCTCCAACGCCAGGCCCGCACCGACCCCCTTACCGGTCTGCTCAACCGCAAGGAGATCCTGGAGTGTCTGGAGCGTCTCACCTGGCAGCGCCGCCTGAGCGATGGCCATGTGGGGGTGCTCTTCTGCGACATCGACAACTTCAAGAGCATCAACGACAGCCACGGCCACAGCGGCGGTGATGTCGTCCTCATGACACTGGCCGAGCGCCTCGGCCATTGCACCCGTGCGAACGACCTTGTGGGACGGATGGGCGGCGATGAACTGCTCATCGTTCTGCCAGCCATCCCCAACCTTCAGGCCGCCGAGGCGATCGCCACCAAGATTCAGCGCAACGCTCAGGAGTTCGTCGCCCTGCCCAACGGCAGCGTGTCGCCCACCCTCTCGATCGGGGTCACGCTCGTGGAGCCCAACGAATCCGTGGTTTCGGTGGTGCAACGGGCCGACCAGGCGATGTATGCCGCCAAGCAGCAAGGCCGCAACCGGGTCATCGCCTTCAGCGGGGCATCAGCCGGCTGACCTGGATCCTCTCCGCCAGCGCGCTCTGGCTCAGGTGATGACCTGCCTCAGCCCCGTGAGCAGCACACTGATGGCTGCGGCGGAACCGATCACCTGCAGCACGCTCCAGCGCAGCTACCACCACCAGCAGGGCCCCAGCGACGAGCCGCTGCAGGCCATTCCCACCCGAGCGGTTCGTCCATCCCGCGTGATCCCCCTGCTCCACCACACCGAGGCAGCCCATCCAGCCCCACGTTGAGCCGTCATCACCTCTGATCAGGACTTCCTGGCCTGGCAGCGGATGGTCTGCCGATCGCCTTCTTTTTCGGACAGCATCAGCGCGGTCTCTCTGTCCCCAGCGCTCCTGTGCACCTGAGCATCGGTTGCCAGCTTGAACTGCAGTGTGAGCCGGCCACACCGCTGCTGGCGCTGGTGCATGTTCACAGCAGCGTGGCGGCTGATCTTGCCGGCCCGGAGCGCCTGGAGCTGCTGCCAGATCGCAGCTATGAGCTGCTAGCTGATCAGGCGGGCAATCGCTGGTGCCGCTTTCTGCCGGGCTGGAGTCGTCCCTGCCTGACCTATGCAGGCACGATTCAGGTTCCGGACTCCAGCGATCCGGTGCTGCCCCATGTGCGTGAGTGTCCGATCGAGGCCTTGCCGATTGATGCCTACTGCTTCCTCAACGCCAGCACCTACTGCGATACCGCAGCGCTGATGGAGCTGGCCTGGAGCACCTTCGCGTGCATCACACCCGGATGGCCGCTGGTGCAGGCCATCTGCGACTGGGTGCATGAAGGCATCCGCTTTGACTACAGCGCCTCGCAACGGCATCAGACCGCCAGCCAGTCCGTGGCCTCCGGCGCCGGTGTCTGCCGTGACTACGCCCACCTGGCGATTACCCTGTGCCGCTGTCTGAATATCCCGGCCCGCTACTGCACGGGCTACCTGGGCTACACGGGCATCGCCCGCGGAGAGGCGCCTGTGGATTTCTCCGCCTGGTTCGAGGTGTTCCTGCAGGATCGCTGGTATGTGTTTGATGCGCGCCATAACGTTCCGCGCTGTGGCCGGGTGCTGATCGGCCGTGGCCGCGATGCCGCCGATGTGCCCTTCCTGCGGTCGTTCGGCGCCCATGAACTGATCGGCTTCCAGGTCATCACCGAGGAGATGGAGGCGCCTTGCGCAGCAGAGATCGCTGAAGGTGATGAGCCCACCTAGATCATCCATGTTGCTGACAATCTAGAGCTTTCACCCTGATGAATGGATGAGCCTGACTCCTTGTGGAGATTGCTGATCACTCGCTGAGCTTCGGTCAAGGAGACTTCATGCGGATCTCAAGCATCCTCTTCATGTGTTCGCGTTCCATTTCCCAGAGCTTCAGGAAGTCTTGGTAGGTATCCAGCTGCTCTCGTAGCCGCGATGCGTGCATCCGTTGGAGTGGATCCGGTTCTTCCTGAGCATCAATCTGCGAACGTACCCTGCCACTCTCGCGATCCCGCAGCCGGGCCGCCAAGCGATCCTTGCAGTTCTGGCGCTCAGCCCCAATTCGGCCCAGAGCCTCATCAATGACTTTCCGCACGGGCATGAATGGGGCGCGGTCAACCGTAAAGAACTTCTCCTTGATCTCCCAATAGGACATCCCTTCAAAAGGATCATCGGGATTTGCAGCGGGATTCTCGGAGCGCCATTCCGCCATCATTCTTTCGTGCTCGGCCCGTACGCGAAGGATCGGAGCTTCCTCCATTGCCAGGCTCCGCAGCACGTCTTCCGCCAATGCCTCCGGATTCACCGTTTCGGTGAGAAGCAGCGCCATCGGACGGTGACGGTTCTTAAGGTGTTGCTCATGCCACTTCCTGGTTTCTTCAACAGCGCCAGAGCCAAGGTTGAAGAAATTGGTTTCGTCGATCATAAGTCTTGATGAATTTCCTGTTTCTGGGCAAGGTCTTGCAGCTCCATCAGCGATGCAAGCTTGATGACCTCCACTCCTGGATGCCTGGGAGATGACTTCACCATTGATGCCGATCCAACGCATGAATAGGAGTTGCAGCTGGCTCAGTAACCTGACAATCTGGAGCCATAGGAGCACTTGGCTCCTGATGGCCTAGGACATCTCAGTCCTTAACTTCGTGTTTCTCGATATTGTTAGCAGAGATCGAAATGTATGTGTATCCACTTGGCGCCTTCTGTTTGGCGTCAGCGACGGCTATACCCTCTGCTGCCTCATGGCTTGTAGCCTTTTCGTATGGATGACAATTCCCAGCAACTTGTTTGTTTGGGTCGGTGGGGTCATATTGCGTACAATGCACGTTACGAATCCCCAGTAATACACTTTCATCAAATTTGCGGGCTTATAAGTTGGTTTTGGTCGGCGCTGAAGGGTCACTGTCAAATCTCTTGTTTTATTTCAGTTTTCTCGTGCTTGGTGTTTCCGGTTGCCTTGTCGGAGGCCTCTGCCCGCTCCAGGTCGCCGGTCGTGACCCCAAAGCCCAGGCTCCGGGCCAGGCGAGCCAGCTCCTCGCGGGACTGGCAGCCCTGCAACCTCTGGCGCAGTTCGGAGCGGAGTTCCGCCTCGGCCACCAGACGTTCCAGTTCGCTCCGGCTCATGCGGTGGATTCAGGGCCTTCCACCATGCAAGAACGGCATCAGGCCCGTCAACGCCCCGGGTCCGCCTCTTTGCGCGGCCTCGATAGGGCCCATGGCTGACGGCTACCTCTGCCGGCGCTACCGATGGGATGGATCTCCCCAGAGCCCCCCAGTGATGGAGCCACGACCCATTCTGCCGAAGGCGGGCCCCAGCCTCGGGCCCGATGGCCAGCTCACCTACCTCGATGAGTCGGGGGTCCGCCACGTTGTCGCGCGGCTGCTCGCGAGCGATGAAGCCACCGCCCATCACCTGATGGTGCGGATGCAGCAGAACCAGGCGCTCTTCGATCAGATCGAGCGGCTGTGCCAGCAATGGATCGAGCAGATGGCAACGCCTGACTTCGCCGCGCGTGAAGCCATCGAGATGCTGCTCACCACCCTGGAGACCGGCTTGGAATCCCTGCTGCCGGAGGTTGGCTGACCGCCGGGATCAAACCGGAGCCCCAGGCTGAGCTCCGGCCTGGCCTGGCCTCAGAGGACCGAGACGGTGCCGATGTGGCGGCCCTGCAGCTGGCGGGCCAGCGACTGAGCGGTGCGCAGGGGCATCTGCCGCGGCTTCTGCACCGGGGACGGACCCGGCGGCCGAAGTGGAGCGTGATGCGGGGCTCGCTGGCGGCCTTGCGGGTGCCCGGATAGACGTGCACGACCACCTGGCGGATGGGGCAGCAGAGGGAAGCAGAGGAGGCCATGGAGAAATGGCGAGGAACACCGCCTCCAACGCCCCGCCGCTGCGGACGGGCCAGGGCCGCGCCTGACTGGTGCGGCTCGCGTCTGCCCTTGCCCGGGACGAGACGGTTGGGGCACTGGTCACGCGGTGCTCGCCCTTCCATGCCGTGCTCAAACCCCTCCTGCCTCCGCGTCGATCCGTGCTGGGACCTCCACCCGCCTGGTCAGCAACGATGGCAGAAGGGACCGTGAGCGCACTCCCGCTGTCGGACGGCGCAGACTCTGGCAATGGGGGACAGCATCAGGACGGGCCATCGCTTTGCATCAACGCACCGACCTCGCGGAGGGGTGGCAGTCGACAACGTGCGTCAGGGCCGTTGCAGGAGAAGAAATTCCGCAAGGAAGCTCTCTCTGGAAGTATGCACGGAATGCATAGATCCACAGGCGAACTCACCTGTCATTCGTGAAGATAGGCTGAATCGCTAGTGCAGTGGGGCCCAACTGAGCTACCTCTGAAGGGACAGCACCCGGCCGTCTTCTCCCGTGTCAGCTCGTAGTCCCTCGAAGCCCTCTGCCAAGAGCGCGCCTCGCAAGAAGCTCGACCGTGTTGCCGTGCAGCAACGCATCACCGAGCTCCTGGCGGCAGGGCCTCCCGACGCTACGGCTCTGCTGGCGTTTGCCGAGTTCATTCACGGCAAGCCCTTCCCCGAGCCGGTGCTCACGCTCACGCAGCTCAAAGCTGAGGTCTGCCGCGCCTTCGGCTGTAAGAGTGCACAGGAGCTTCGGAAGTCGAACGAATTCAATCTCGCCATGGCTGGCCGAAGCGTAGACCTCAAGACCAAAGCCGACTGGCTGAAGTTGTATCGCGAGTGGGTGGGAGTGCCCCAGGCGGAGCGCCATCGCACCGGGCCGACAAGCATCAATGGCATCGATGTCTTGGAGAACTTCCGGCCCTGGCATGTGTTCGGCCTGGAGCCTGCAACCGCCACAACGGACCAGATCAAGGAGGCGTTTCGACGCCTCGCCAAGGACCACCATCCGGATATGGGCGGTGATCCCCGCGTGATGGAGCGTCTGCAGAAGATGCGCGACTCGCTACTGGCATTCCGCTGATGACCACGACACCACCTGCTGCCACCACACCGGGATCAAGGCGGCGACGCGATCGCGATTCCTTCTCCGACAAGCAAGCTGCCAAGATGCTGGGCATCCCGGTCACCAAGCTGTACCGGATCTGTGACTTCTTCGATTCCGACGCTGAGGATTCCTGGGACCTGAGCGAGGGAGAGTTCTTTGAGTACGAGCCAGGACAAGCCCGCAAACGCCGCTTCTACGAAGAAGGGGTGATGGCCATTGCCAAGTACCTGGAGGAAACCGAGGGAGGAAGCTTCCTTGCCAAGCTCAAGGAGTTCTTCACCCATCACCGTGCGCGCGTCACGCGGGCCCTGGTGCAGCGCCGCATCATCCAGGTCACCCAGGACCGCTCCGCCCTGGTGATCCGCGGCGACCTGGTTTTTCTGCAGCAGCGCTCAGTGGTGCAGGTGCTCGGCACCAACGGCAAGGGGATGGTCGGTGCCGTGCGCCGCATCGAGGAGGAGAGCGCAGGGCTGGACGGCGCTGAGGGTCTGGAAATCGATGTGCACTTCGCCGACATCGACGGATGCGAAGGCCGCCATTGGAGCCAGCGCGGCATCGCCCGCCTGGCCCGCACGATGCATGAACGCGGACGGATCACCAAGGCCCGTAAGGCGTGGGTCAAGGCCGTGGCCGATGTGGCGGAGGACTGCTTCGAGGTGCAGCGCAAGGTGCTCGAAAGCCACGAAGCCCGCGTGAAGGCCACCATGGAGCGGGTCCGGAAGAAAGCCAAGTGCTGTGCGGTGACCCAGCAGAAACCGAACGCCGCCGACCGCAACCCCATTGAGCTGCAAGCCCACCACCTTTTTGATGCCGCCTCAAGGCCGGATCTGGCGGCGCTGGAAGACAACCTGCTGGTGATCAGCTCGGCCCTGCACCGCAACTTCCACAAGTGGATGGGCAACCGCCCGTGTGAACCAAGCGACTTCGTGGATTACCTGCTGCGCAACGAACTCACCCACTTCGAGGGCAGCGCCAGCACACGCGTCCGCCAGGAGCAGCGGCAACAGAAGTTGATCCATCGACTGGAGTTGCTGCAGGCCCGCTATGAGGGCAATCGGCTTCTCTATTGATCGGCTGCCATCGATGGCGTGATCCCCTGCTCGAACGTCATCGTCAACGATGACCGCAGGGGGCGCACGGTTCTGGCCCCCGTTTCCAGAAAGGCCACCAGGATGGTGATCAGCAGCACGAAGTCCGACACGCCCGGATCGTTCTCCTTGTTGGCCTCTCCCCGCACCGCCACGTGATTTCGGAGAATCAACTGCATCGGCACCCAGAGCGGATTACGGCGCGCCATGGCCACGCTCTCCCTCAGACGATCGCTGTAGGGAGGATCTGCCAGGCGCACCTCGGCCGTGGAGTGGGCGAAGGCATTGCGCACCCGCCGCAAGCTGTGCAGCGATTGCTCCACGCCAGCATCGATCAGCCCAAGCCGAGCCGCCAGAGCGATCTTGGCCCCGAACGACCCCAGCGGCCGATCGGTATGGAACAGGGTCTCGCTCCCGAGCGGCGGTGCCAGGGCTGAGCAGAGCAGGGACTCCAGGGCGGCATCCATCCGGGCCACACCCACCAGCACGGCTCCGCGGCCCCGCTCGCGCAGCATGCCCATGGCTACGCAGCGGGCCTCTTCGGCTGCCGCCTCGATCCAGTCGGGCAGGAGCAACTCAAGAGTCGCCTCTCTGACGTCCTCATCCATGCACGGCGTAGACGCTGCGGTCGCGCTCGGGGTAGGCCTGTTCGATGTGGGCGAACACGGCCTCACACTTCTGCTGGTAGAGCTCAGGGGTGTAGGCGCGCGGCAGGCCGATGTCGAGTGCATCCTCGATCAGCAGCTTGAGCTGTGCCCGGGCGGTCGCCTTCTGCTGCCAGTTGAGCACCAGCAGCTGCTTGATCTTCTCCACCAGCTCCCGGGCCGACTGCTTGACTTTGGCTCGTTCGCTGTCCGAAAGATCGGGTGCGGACTGGAGCAGGATGTCGAAGATCGCCAGCTCCTCCTCGCTGAGGTTCTCGCGGATGTGGCGTTGTTGCTCCTGGCTGAGCTGCAGGCTCAGGTGCACGAGATCCTTGTAGATCTGCTCCACGCTGCGGCTGCCGGCGTTGTAGCTGGCGATCAGCGCCTCGAACTTCTCGCGGAAGTTGGCGCGGGTGGGGTTGAGCTGCACCATCCGGGCCAGGTGAGCAGCGATCAGGGCCTTGAGCTCTTCGAGCTCCGTCTTCTTGTTCCGTTTCTGCTTGAACTTGTCCGCCAGATCCTGGAAGTCGATCTTGGAGAGATCGATGCTGGGCGGGCCCTGATCGCGGATGGCGATGCCGGTGATCGACTGGTCGAGCACCTGGCCGATCTGGCCCATCACAGCGCTGATGTCGGGCGGGTTGGGGTTGAGCTTCAGGCGGATGGAAGCCGCGATGCTGTTGAGCGCCCCCACCGAGGCGGCGAACTCCAAGGCGGCGGGATCGGGCTTGATCGCGGCGTGCAGAAGTTGCACGAGGCGCTGCTGCTCCTGGAAGCGCTGCCGTAGCGGCTCGGGTGCGATCAGGGCCTCAACGGCATCCTCGATTGAGGCGAACACATTGGCGTAGTCGACGATCAGGCCGCTGTGCTTGCCGGGATAGACGCGGTTGGCCCTGGCGATCGTCTGCATCAGGGTGTGGTTGCGCATCGGCTTGTCGAGATAGAGCGTGGAGCAGCTCGGCGCATCAAAGCCGGTGAGCCACATGGCGCAGACAAACACCAGCCGCAGCGGGTCAGCTGGATCCTTGAAACGCTGATCCAGCGGTGGCTCGGAGCTGGTGAGCCGGCGGCGGTGGGGTTCGATGTCGAGGCCCAGGGCGGCCATGTCGGCGATCTCGTTCTGAGCAGCCGAGACGATCACCGCCATGTCGGTGCTGGTGAGGATGTGCAGCCGCTCCCGCAATTCATCTGCTTCCTCGCCCGAATCCGGCGGCGGCTGCTCCACCAGGGCGCGCACCCGCTCGGTTTCCTCCTGCCAATAGCGCTGCACCTTGTCGTACATGCGCAGGGTGGTGGCCTTGTCGATCGAGATCGCAATCGCCTTGCCCATGAACCCCCGGCCGAGGAAGTGGCGCACGATGTCGCGAGCGATCGTCTCGAGGCGGTCGTCCCTGGTGATGATGTGGTACTGACGGCCCAGTTCCCGTTCGAGTTTCTTCTCCTCCTCACCGTCGAGATCGGCGGCCTCGATCACCGCATAGATGTCGTCGTTGAGATCGGGGTTGACCAGCTGCAGCTCTGGCGTGCGGTTCTCGTAGAAGAGCGGAACGGTGGCGCCATCTTCCACCGCCTGCTGGAAGTCGTAGATCGAGACGTAATCGCCGAACACCTCGCGGGTGCGCTCTTCCCCATCGATCAGCGGCGTGCCGGTGAAGGCGGTGAACAACGCCCTGGGCAGGGCCGTGCGCATGTTGAGGGCCAGGGTGTCGTATTGGCTGCGGTGGGCTTCATCGGTGATCACCACCACATCGGTGCGATCGCACAGCAGCTCGGGGATGCGGAACTTCTGGATGAGGGTGAACACGTAGCGGTGGTTGCCGCGCAGCAGCTCGGCCAGCTGGGCACCGCTGCTGGCATGGCACTGATCGCCCTCGGCCTGGGACACCACGCCAGCGGCCTTGAACGTCTCGGCGATCTGCTCGTCGAGGTCGGTGCGGTCGGTGACGATCACGAAGGTCCAATCGCCGGGAATCTTGCGCTGGATCTTCTGGCTGTAGAAGCCCATCGAATAGCTCTTGCCGCTGCCCTGGGTCTGCCAGAACACCCCCGCCCGGCCATGGCCGCGTCGGCGTGCCTCGAGGGTGGCGGCGATGGCGTTGTTGACGCCGATGAACTGGTGGTTCTGGGCGATGATCTTGATCAGACCGCCTTTGCTGTCACTGAACAGGATGAAGTTCTCGACGTAATCAAGGAAACGCTTGGGCTGACAGACACCGCGCAGCAACACCTCCAGCGACACGCGCCGGGGTTCGTCTTCGCTTTCGATCCGCTTCCACTCAAAGAACCGCTCCCAGTCGGCACTGAGCGAACCGATGCGGCTGGCGGTGCCGTTGGAGGCGATCAGGAAGGCATTGCTCCAGAACAGCTGCGGGATGGCGGCCTTGTAGTGGCTGAGGTTGTCGTCGAAGGCAACGCGGGCCGAGACGCCGGGCTTCTTGAACTCGATCACCAGCAGCGGCAAACCGTTCACGAAGCCCACCAGATCGGGCCAGCAGTTGTAGAGATCCCCCTTCACGTTGAACTGGTTGACGGCGAGCCAGTCGTTCACGCCAGGACGATCCCAGGCGACCACGCGCAGCCGCACCATGCTCTGGCCGCCCCGCTCCAGATCAGGGACCGACACCAGCACACCATCCTTGAGCAGGCGAACCACCTCCCGGTTCGCCGCCACCAGGCCCATGGCGGAGCGGTTGCGGCTGAGCTCCTCGATGGCACCATTGATCGCTTCCGGGGGCTGCCCTGGATTGAGCCGCTCCAGCGCGGTCCGCAGACGCGGCAGCAACACCACCTCGCGGCGATCCCGGCGGCCGAGGCTGCCGCCCTCCGGCGCGAAGGTTTCCTCCAGACCGCAGGCGGTAGCCCACCCCAGCTCAGACAGCAGCACCAGGGCGGGCTGCTCCACCAGGTGGTCTTCGTTGTAGGGGTTGGGGGTCATGGCATCAGGAGGGTGCCGCGAGGGAGAAAGCCCTGTGTGGACTGGGATGTCGTCCGACCAATCCGGAGGCGGGCAGCGGCTGATCCGGAATCTGGCCACGGCCAACTCGGAACTTGAAGGCGGGAAGCCTGGAATCCGATGCCTGCTGCTGCGGTACGGAATTGTCCAACAGGTTGTTGGACTAAGCCGCTGCGCGGCAGATTCAAATCCACTATAGCCAACTCTACGCAGTACGCGTAAAGAATGCTGGCTTGATTGCAGCATGCATGGGCTGGTGAGCGGATGCCGATCGCCCAGGAGTGTCGCAGTTCC
>JBKDPV010000042.1:0-37944 GCA_046342315.1 Cyanobacteriota bacterium | reverse complement strand
CTGGGCCTCCGGCCGCACCGAGTCCGGCGCCGGCCTGGCCGCCCGCCAGCGCTCCTTCTGGCTCGTCGCCGATGCCGAGCTGATCGTCTACGGCGCCACCGATCCCGCCGCACGCCTCACCATCGGTGGCGAAGACGTGCCTCTCTCCCCCGACGGCACCTTCCGCATCCAGGTCCCCTTCCGCGACGGACAGCAGCTCTATCCCATCGAGGCCATCGCCGCCGATGGTGAGCAGAAGCGCTCCATCACCCTCGAGTTCCGTCGCTCCACTCCCGAGGCCAACGTGAACACCCGCGAAGCCGCCGTTCCCGAGTGGTTCTAGGGGTCTTGCAGCCTGGCGGCCAAAGCGGCCAGGCTCTCCTCCCTGTCATCGGCAGCGGCAGACACGTTGATCACCCGATCCGCCTCCCCTTCCCCGAGAGGTTGCCAGAGCCTCAGCTGATTCTCGAGCACGGCAGCATCAGCGTCGGAGGGATCGCCACCGTGACGGAGCCGTCGCTCGATGGCTGAGCGGGCCCAGGCCGGATCCACGGCGAACTCGAGGATCTGGAAGCGGGCCCCCCGGGCCGCCGCCAGATCCCGGAGCGTGCGGCGATGGTGCGGCACCAGGAAGGTGGCATCCACGATCAGCGAAAGGCCGGCGTCGAGCAGGGCGCCGGCACATTCCGGCAGACGCTCCTGGTACAGGCGTTCACTGGTTGCGCTGGCGTAGAGCTCCGGCACCGATCGGCGGCTGGGAGCAGCAAGGGGCAGCTGGAAGGCCCGCTTGCGCTCCACATCGGAGCGCAGATGGATCCAGCCGAGGCGGCGGCAGAGACGGCGGGCGATGTGGGTCTTGCCGCTCCCCGAGACGCCATGGGTGATCACCAGAGTGGCAGCGGAAGACGGCGAGGCGCAGCTGCGATGCGACAGCTGCAGGTAGGCGGTCAGGGCTTCCCCCTGAACCCGGCGTTCCTCGGGCATCAGATCGGCCTGAGCAAGCCGAAGCGCAGCCACCTTGGCCCGCACCAGAGCGCGGTAGGTGAAATACCAACGCCAGGTGGCCATTCCGGGATAGTCGCCGCTGCACTCCAGCCACCGGTTCAGCACCCGGGCGGCGAGATCGGGGCGCTGCCGGCGCTCCAGGTCCATGGCCAGAAAAGCCATGTCGCTGATCGCATCGATCCAGCGCAGCGCCGCACTGAACTCAATGCCGTCGAAGACCGTGATCTGCCCCTGCAGCCAGGCCATGTTGCCCAGATGCAGATCGCCATGGCACTCCCGGATGCGGCCTTCGGCACGGCGACGCTCGAACAGAGGGGCAAGCTCCCCAGCGATGCGCTCGCTCCAGCTGCGCAGAGGTTCCAGCCATTCGGCCGCCACCCCGCAGGACTCCAGAGCCGCAAGGTTGGCCAGGGCGGGCTCGCGCACGGCAGCCGCACTCCCCCAGGGGCTCGCCGCTCCGGCGACGGCCGCCTGCCCGTGGAAGAGCGCCAGCCGTTCCGCCAGACCCTCAAAGGCTTCGGGATCCAGGCTGCCTCTCTCCAGCACGGCAGGCAGCAGATCGCTCTGATCGAACTCGACCATCCGCACCGCCCATTCGATCGGCATGGCCGCACCTGAAGCGCCGGCCCCCAGGACCCGGGCCCGCTCGGGAGGCCCCACGATGGGCACCACGTCCAGGTAAAGCGCGGGGGCGAGACGGCGATTGAGTCGCACCTCCTCGAGGCAGGCCTGGTGACGCAGCTCGAGGGTATGGAAATCGACGAAGCCGAGGTTCACCGGTTTCTTCACCTTGTAGGCGAACGGGCCAGTGAGCAGAACCCAGGAGATGTGAGTCTCGATCAGCCGGATGGGACCGACGGGGTGGTCGTAAGCCGAGGGCCGGAGCAGGCATGCGATGAGCGGATCCATCGGCAAGGGCTCACGGCAGACGGTTGATCCGCCGCAGCTGCCAGATCAGCAGAGACTCCATCGGCGTCCAGAGCAGAAAGGGAAGCAGCGGCGGCAGGGCCCCCGGGCTGACACGCCAGAGTGCCAGAGCCAGCACAGCGCCATAGCCCCATACCCCCAGCAGGGCAAGCGCACCGGCTCCCACCCGGTGGGAGCGGCACAGAAACCAGGTGGCGGTCTCCACCAACGCCACCAGGGCCAGGAAGCAGGCGATCACCAGCAGGTTGGTGGTGTCTTCCCAGGCGCGCAAGGCGCCGAAGTAGATGCCGGCGTAGATCAGCAGCCACACCATGGGCAGCCAGATGTGGAAGCTCATCCAGGGCGGACGCCGCAGGCCGCGGAACCAGGCGAAATCCTCGGCGCTTGGGTTGATCGTGATGATCACCATCAGCATCAGAACGAAGATGACGAGCCAGGCAGGCACAGGAGAGGAATCGTTGGAGTCATTCAACCCTCCTGCCCCCAGGACGCCCAGGGCAGGGGATGCGGGGCGGTTGGAGGTCTCTAGCCTGGAGAGGTCCGCCCGCGACACCGACCATGCATACCCACGACATGGAGAACCACGACAACCTCTACGCCGACGAGGGCGTGATGGTGATGGGAGAAACCGCGGCCGATGCCCGCAGCCACGCCCTGTGGGCGGTGGGCGCGGTGGCCCTGATGGTGGCGGGTCTGGGCATCGCCCTGATCCTCACCTGAGGCGGTTGAACGCGGCGGGCTGGGACGATGGAGCACCATCAGCCCAGCCCGCCCGGGCCGTGTCGATGAGCTGGCCGTAGATCTCGTTGAAGAAGTGGCTGAGCGAGGGGTTGCTGGCCCTGGGTCCGCTGATCGTGTCAGCCGGAAGGGCTGCCTCGAGAATGTCGAGCAGCAGAGCCACCTCCCGGGTGCCCAGGTGAAGGAGATGCTCGCCGCCTTGATGGAGAACTCTCATCGCCTGGAACCGAAAGATTGTCTTAAACCTAGACCCGTTCTGTCGTGACCCGGGTCGCATGCTGATAATCCGTTGAGATCGCTGGAGGAACCGGCCAACGCGCTCCCCGCCACCAGGTCCAGCTCGCGCCAGCACAGGCCTCTGGGCGACGGTGGCACCCACATCTGCAACCTCAGAGGCACTGCCGCCCCTGCGCGGCAGACCAGCCGCCCGCGGCCCAACCGTGTGGAGGCAGCACCCCACAGGGGCGGCAACGGACGCTGCGGCGGCCAGGGAGAGGGATGGCCCAGGCACTCCAGCAGCAGGGGCAGGAGCCGGGTGGCCGGCAGCACCTGCTGGGCCTCGGCCAGGGGCCGCAGGCCCTGAAGCAGCAGCTCCGGGCTGGACTCCTCGAGGAGCAGATGCAGGGCACCCCAGCCTGGAAACCCCAGGACACTGAGCAGGGTGGCGCTGGGCATGGCAGGAATGGGGCGGCTGTCCCTTCACGAGTGCCACCGGCCATCCCGTCCGGGGCACAGCCCGCGCGGGCACTGGCAGGATCAGCGTCGCTCCTGCCGCAAACGCCCCATGCCCCCCACCGAGCCCCGTCGTCCCGCCTGGCTCAACTGGCTCATCCTTGCCGCCTTCCTCTGGTCGAGCTGGCAGCTTGCCGGCCTCTGGTTCGAGCGGCTGCACGGGAGCTGAATCCGCTAGTTCCCGGGGGAACCAGGCGATGCCCCCGGAGGCGGGGCCGGGGGAGTGGAGAGAGCCCTAAAGATCCGCACGCCGCCACCCACCAGCAGCAAAAGGGCCAGCAATGCCAGGGCCACCACCATCAGCACGCCGGCCAGCTGCAGCACACCGATGCTGAGGTGGCTGAGACCCGTGATCAGATTGGCGATCGCATTGCTGACCAGCAGCAGGGCATCGAGGCGATCCGGGATCTGCATCAGCCCCAGGAGCAGGCCGGCTCCGGCCGCACCCAGCAGCAGGCCGGTACCCACCTGACGCCAGCGGGTTCGTGGCCCCTTCCGGGGAACGGCCCTGCGCGGGCGCCCTCGCGGCGGACGGCGTGCAGGGGAGGGAAGCTGCAGCGGCCGGGACGGCAGGGGTCGGGGCGGCTCGGTCATGGCGCCGCTCGACGGTCGACGGAGCGATTCACGGTTCGAGCGGGTAACCCGCCCCCCGCATCCAGCGCTCGAACTCCATCAGCACCAGCTCGTTCGGGCAATCGATCAGGGAGAGGGCGTGGACGGTGCAATCTCCATGGCCGCCGTGGTGGAGCGACAGATGGAAATCATCGCCACTGAGACCGCACACCTCCGGATCACTGCGGACCACCACATCGAGGGCGGCACCCAAACGGGCCACCCTTCGGCGCAGTTCCGACCAGGAGAGGGACATTGCGACAGGGTGGGGCAAGGACGATCTGAACTCCAGTGTTACCGCACGGGCGGCGGGGCTGGGCGGTTGAGGTTCACCCGACGCCCCCCCTCGTCGGGGGCGGGCAGGGGCGGCAGGGGCAGAAGCGCGGCAACTCCGGCGGCAAGGCCGAGGGCAAGCGCACCGCCCAGGGGGGCCGCCAACCGGCGGGCCAGCGGGGTGCGGCGGCTCAGTTCACGGTGGCGCAGCGGTCGTGGCGGAGGCAGAGGCAGGGGCAATTGCAGACGCGGATCCAGGCGCATCTGGTCGAGCACCCGCACCAGATCAGCCAGTTCCGCATCCTCCAGATCCAGCTGCAACGGTTCAACCCCGGGCTGGCTGCTGCGCAGCCGCAGGCGATGGCGTCCCTCTCCATCACCGGCCGGCTCGATCGAGACGGGCGCCTCCGGATCGCCGAAGGGCCGATCCACGCCGCTGATCAGGTGGCGGGCATAGGGGAGCACGGCAGCCATCAGCGCCTCGAGGTGCTCGCGCCGCCCCTCCAACTGGGGCCTCCCAAGCCATTCCAGCGACCACCGGGTCAGGATGCCGATCGCCTCGGACGACTGGCCCGCGGAGACATCAGGCAGACCATCGAGCTGCAGGCGACAGCTGATCTGGTCGTAGCGCAGGCTCTGCTTCATCGGCGCACTCTGGATCATCGGCTCAGCCCACTGCATCCATCAGGCTGGCCTTCATGCGCTCGAAGCCACCGGCGCCGGCCGCAAAGGCCAGCGAGCGGATCAACTGCCGCCGCTCCTCAGCCCCATCCTGCGGATGAAGCAGGGTCTGGATGCCGCTGCGCCGGGGATTCATGCGCTCCCGCAGCAGCTCGCCCAGGCGTTGACGGAACAGTTCCCAGCGATGCTCGGCGACCGCCGCCGCCTCCCCCCCGCTCAGAAGGGACCGAAGCATCGGATAGAGACGATCCGCCATCACGCAAAGGATGCGAATCAGGGCATCGGTTTCGACGGCGGCCAGCTCGCCGCGCCGGCAGACCCGCCGCAGCGGGTTGTGGCAGCGCCGCTTCCACAATTCCACCCGGTTGGGGAAGAGACCTCCGTAGCCGAGCTGCTGGCTCAGCCAGATCATGGCTTCGCCGCCATTGAAATCGAGGGCTTCCAGGCAGAGAAGCATCAGATCGAGCCGCTCCACCCCCCGCCGAGGGAGAGGGCGTTCGTCGGGTGGCGTGGGGCCGAGGTCCTGGGTCATGGCTGCGATGATGCCAGCGGCTGCGTCCCTCCGTCACCCGGTGGGTGCCGCATCCCTGCCCGATGCCCCCCGCCATGACTTCCTCCAGCTCCGGCACCGATCTGCGCCGCTGGGTCCGTGACGTGCCCGACTTCCCCAAGCCGGGCATCCTCTTCCGCGATCTCACGCCCCTGATGCGGGATCCGGAGGGCTGGCAGGAAACGGTGCGCCGCCTGTCGGCCGTGGCGGAGGAGCTGCAGCCCGATCTGATCGTGGGGATCGAATCGCGCGGCTTCATCGTGGGCACCAGCCTCTCCACCGCCCTGGGCCTGGGCTTCGTACCGGTGCGTAAACCCGGCAAGCTGCCGGGGGCGGTGCACGGGGTCGACTACAGCCTCGAGTACGGCACCGACCGGCTGGAGATCCATGCCGACGGCTTCGAGGACAACCCCCGGGTGCTGATCGTCGACGACCTGCTGGCCACCGGCGGCACCGCCGCCGCCTGCGCCGAGCTGGTGACGCTGGCCGGCGGACGCCTGTGCGGCTTCTCCTTCGTGGTGGAACTGGCCGACCTCCAGGGCCGCAGCAAGCTGCCCGACGACGTGCCGGTGGAGTCGTTGATCCTGTACTGAAACGAGGCTCTACGGACGACAGCCGGTGGGCTGGCAGAGGTTTTGCTTCAGAGGGGCTGCTGGTCCTGCCAGGTGAGCAGTTGGTCGAACTGCTCCAGGCTGATCAGGCCATAGCGCCAGAGGACCACCGGCAGGGGCGCCTGCTCAAGCTGAGCCTGGCGCAGGCCGAGTTCAAGGGCGCTGTCAGCCAGACCCACCTGATGCCGCAGATAGCGAAGGAGGGCGGCCGCAGGCAGCGGCTGGGTGCAGGTGCTGATCACCATCCCTGCACTGTGTCGGGATGCCGGGCCACCCGCAAGGGCCCATCGGTCATCACGCCAAGTACAAATCTCCGCAGCAGGGAGAGGCGGGCCAGGCCGAGCAGGGCCAGACGGCGCAGCGGCAGCAGCACAGGCAGCCGGTTGGAGAACACCCGCACCAGCAGATCGGTGGCCAGCAGGGTGAGGATCAGATCGGGCCAGCGCCGCCAGGCGTAGGCGGCGCCGATCCGCCCTGGCGCCAGACGGCCGTGGGCAGCACGCTCGGCCAGCCGCTGCAGCAGTTCCACATCGCGCCAGCAGAGATTGAGACCCTGGCCTCCCACGGGGTGGCAGCGATGGGCGCTCTCCCCCACCAGCACGGTGCTGCCGCGGTGCAAGCGGCGGGCCAGCAGCAGGGACACAGGGAAGCTGCGGGGCCGGTCCAGCAGGGCATCGGGCTGGAGATCGTCAGGGAGGACCCCGGCCAGCTGATCGAGGAAGGCGGAGTCCGGCAGGTCCTGCCGCCTCAGACATCGCTCAGCAGGGGCGCTCCAGACAAGCTGGAAGTGGCCATCGCCGAGGGGGAGCACGGCGAAAGGACCCTCGGGCCGCAGCAGCTCCCAGGCCTCATCATCGCCGCAGCCGCGCAGGGCCACCTGCACGGTGAGGCAGGCCTGGCGATAGGCAATCCGCCAGCAGCCGATGCCCAGCGACGCCCGGGTGGGGGAGTCGGGGCCGTCGGCTGCCACCACCAGGTCGGGCCGATCGGCAGAGCCGGCGGCTGGCGGGGCGTCACCGAGGTGCAGGGTCACCGCAGGATCGGCGGCCAGCCGCTCCAGCAGGGTGGCCATCAGGGGCCGATGCAGGCCGATCCAGCCCACGGCCCCATCGGGCCGGGCGCCGCGGGGCTCCCCCAGATCCCGAAGGCCGAAATCGGCGCCCCGCCCCAGGGCGAGATCCAGCAGGCGCAGCTGGCGGAACGGCACCAGATCAGGCGCCAGAGCCCCCCAGAGATCCAGGCGTCGTAGCAGCCGCTCGCTGGAATGGGTGAAGGCGTAGGCACGGCTGCGGCAGCTCAGGGCCACGGTCCCGAGGGGATCATGGAGAACCACCCGCCAGCCGGCGGCCGCCAGGGCCAGGGCGCAAAGGGCGCCCGTGGGACCGGCGCCATGGACCCGGGCGTGGAGACGGGAAGGCATCGCAGCGTTCAGAAGTTCGGACACGAAAAAGCCGCAGCAGAGTCTGCTGCGGCGGTGAAGAAGTTCGGCGGCGGACCGAAGCCCGCTGGCAGCACACGCCGGGGCGATCAGCCGATGCCGAGCAGGCCACGGGTGAACGCTTCACCGCCGAGGGCGAACTCGGTGGCGATCAGAGCAATGAAGCCGAGCATGGCCATCCGACCATTGAGGAGTTCGGCGCGCTGGTGGAAGCCCCAGCCGTTCTCGGAGGCATCGACCACCTCCATGCGGGGCTCGGTGGCGAAGGCGTTGAGGCGGCCGCCGTCTTCGGTGGTGACGGTGGCACCGCGGATGGCGGCGGGAGCGGTGGCAGAGGCTTGGGCCATGTCCTTTTGAGAAGTGTTACGAGAACTGTAACGCAATGTTGCGACCCTGTGGGCGGCCGGTCCCGCCCGGGACGCGCATTCCCCTGCTCAGCCCAGTCGCCGCAGGCAAAGTTCCTCGAACGCCGGCCGCAGCAGGTACGGGTATTCCCCCACCCAGAGCTTCACCTGGGGCAGCCAGGCGTCACTGAGGGCGCCGATACGCGAGAAGTCGCGCCGCTCGCTCAGCACCAGGACGCGCACCACCATCCCCGGGCGGATGACGCTGTGCTTCTTGTCCATCGGGAAGCGGATCTGGCCCAGATAGCCTTCCTCGTCTTCGATCTCCAGGCAGAGCCAGGTGCGCCGGTTCTCCACCAGCTCCAGCCGGCCGGAGGCATTCGCCTGCTCCCGACGGTTCTCCACCACCTCCCGACTGAAGCGGTCGGCCACAACACCCTCGAACAGGGCGGCGGCGGGGTAACGGCGCAGGGTGGCGTTACGGCGGCCGGCCTCCAGGATCGGTCCCCAGAGCACATACAGAAGGAACACAAATCCCGCCACCAGGAACACCGGGCCGATCTGGCTGGAGAACAGCAGCGTCTGGCTGATCAGCAGGGCGATCACCCCGCCGATCACCGAGATCAGCACCCGCTGCAGGATCTTGCGGGGATCGCCGCTGCAGGCGCCGAACTGGGGACCGGTGGCCACCGCAGGGATCAGCCGGAACAGTTCGCCCTCGCGCAGGGGGATCAGCATCGTTGTCCTCCGGGGAAAGGATCGACCGGGGCGCTCACAGCAGCCGCTCCAGCCCGTACACCAGGCCCTCGAGGGCACGGACCCGCCTCACCGTGAGCAGAACCCCGGGCATGTAGGCGCTGCGGTCGATGGTGTCGTGGCGCAGGGTGTAGGTCTCGCCCGGGGCGCCGAACATCACCTCCTGGTGGGCCACCAACCCCGGCAGGCGGATCGAGTGCAGCCGCAGGCCGCTCTCCCGCTGCCCCCCGCGGACCCCCGCCAGGGTCTCGTGCTCCTCCACCTGCTGGGGATTGAAGCTCTTGCCCAGCTCCTCCATGAGCTCCGCCGTCTTGATGCAGGTACCGCTGGGCGCATCGGCCTTGCGGTTGTGGTGCAGCTCGGTGAGCTCGGCGAAGTCGTAGAAGCGGGCGGCGGCAGCGGCGGCCTGCTGCAGCAGCACCATCCCCACCGAGAAGTTGGGGATCACGGCCCCGCCCACGCCGGCCTTGGCGGCGAAGGTGGCCAGATCGTCCAGCTGGGCGGGGGAGAGCCCGGTGGTGCCGATCACCGGATGCACCCCGTAGGCGATCGCCGCCCGCCGGTGCGCATCCACCACCGACGGATGGGAGACGTCGACCAGCACGGCGCCGCCGCCGGGACCGGCGTTGCGCACCGCCTGACTGGCCTGACAGAGGGTGCCCTCGAAATCGGCGGTGATCGCCACCTCCAGTTCCCCGAGCCCCAGCTCCAGCCCCACATCGGCGCCCGCCTTGCCCGGGGTGGTGTCGATCGCACCCACCAGGCTGCAGTCGGCCGCATCCCGCACCGCCTTCACCACCTCGGCGCCCATCCGGCCCAGGGCGCCGGCCACCACGACGGGGATCGCAGGCGCGGAGGCGAGGGGGGAGGGAGAGCTCGTCATGGCAGGGGTGCGGCCACAGGGAGTGCAGGCGAGCCTATGGGGCGGCGCTCCTGTAACGCCTTCGCCGCTGGGCTCGCGCAGGCCGGCGCTGCTACGTAGGCTCCTTCACATTGCTCAACTCCACGGCACGCATGTTCACGCAGGTCCGCTCTGCCAACCGCCGGGTCAGCCCTGCGAGCCGCGACGGCCGCCCCGTGATGAAGGCGGTGTACGTAGTGCTCGAGCCCCAGTACCAGAACGCCCTCACCACCGCCGCCACGGCGATCAACGAGCAGAACGGTGCCCTGGCGATCGACCTGAGCGGCTACCTGATCGAGGAGCTGCGCGATCCCGCCAACTACGCCGACTTCTGCGCCGACGTGGCCGAAGCGGATGTGTTCATCGCCTCGCTGATCTTCATCGAGGACCTGGCCCAGAAGGTGGTGGAGGCCGTCGCCCCCCATCGCGATCGCCTCAAGGCGGCGGTGGTGTTCCCCTCCATGCCGGAGGTGATGCGCCTGAACAAGCTGGGCACCTTCTCGATGGCCCAGCTCGGCCAGAGCAAGAGCGCCATCGCCCAGTTCATGAAGAAGCGCAAGGAGAAGGGCGGCTCCGCGGGCTTCCAGGACGCGATGCTCAAGCTGCTCAACACCCTGCCCACGGTTCTTAAGTACTTACCTGTGGAGAAGGCGCAGGACGCCCGCTCCTTCATGCTCAGTTTCCAGTACTGGCTCGGCGGCACGCCCGACAACCTCAGGAACTTCCTGTTGATGCTGGCCGACAAGTACGTGTTCCCGCGGGGGGAGGCAGATCGGCCTGAGCTGCTGGTGGCCGATCCGGTGGTGTTCCCCGATCTGGGCATCTGGCATCCCCTGGCGCCGGGGATGTTCGAAGACCTGAAGGAATACCTCAACTGGAGCTCCAGCCGCTCCGATCTCACCGAGAAGGCCCGCAAAGGGCCTGTGATCGGGCTGGTACTCCAGCGCAGCCACATCGTCACTGGCGATGAGGCCCATTACGTGGCCGTGATCCAGGAGCTGGAATACCGCGGCGCCACCGTGATCCCGGTGTTCTGCGGGGGCCTCGACTTCTCCAAACCGGTCAACCAGTTCTTCTACGACCCGCTCAACCCCGAGCAGCCGATCGTGGACGGTGTGGTGAGCCTCACCGGCTTCGCCCTGGTGGGCGGGCCGGCCCGGCAGGACCATCCCAAAGCGATCGATGCCTTGAAGCGGCTCAACGTCCCTTACATGGTGGCGCTGCCGCTGGTGTTCCAGACCACCCAGGAGTGGGAGGAGAGCGACCTGGGCCTGCACCCGGTACAGGTGGCGCTGCAGATTGCCATCCCGGAACTCGACGGAGCCATCGAGCCGATCGTGCTCAGCGGCCGCGACGACGCCACCGGCAAGGCCCACACCCTGCAGGACCGGGTGGATGCCATCGCCGAGCGCGCCATCCGCTGGGCCTCGCTGCGCATCAAGCCCCGCGCCGAGAAGAAGCTGGCGATCACGGTGTTCAGTTTCCCGCCCGACAAGGGCAACGTGGGCACCGCCGCCTACCTGGACGTGTTCGGCTCGATCTTCCGGGTGCTGGAGGAGATGAAGGCCAAGGGCTATGCGATCAGCGACATGCCGCGCAGCTCCAAGGCGCTGATGGAGGCCGTGCTCAAGGATCCTGAGGCCCTCGAGGGTTCCCCGGAGCTGGCGATCGCCCACCGCATGAGCGTGGCCGAGTACGAGCGCCTCACCCCCTACTGCGAGCGGCTGGAGGAGAACTGGGGCAAGCCCCCCGGCAACCTGAACAGCGACGGCACCAACCTGCTGATCTACGGCCGCCACTTCGGCAACGTGTTCGTTGGGGTGCAGCCCACCTTCGGCTACGAGGGTGATCCGATGCGGCTGCTCTACTCGCGCAGCGCCAGCCCCCACCACGGCTTCGCCGCCTACTACACCTACCTGGAGAAGGTGTGGCAGGCCGACGCGGTGCTCCACTTCGGCACCCACGGCTCGCTCGAGTTCATGCCGGGCAAGCAGATGGGCATGAGCGAAACCTGCTATCCCGATTCGCTGATCGGCGCCCTGCCAAACCCCTACTACTACGCCGCCAACAACCCCTCCGAGGCCACGATCGCCAAGCGGCGGGGCTACGCCTCCACGATCAGCTACCTCACACCTCCGGCCGAGAACGCCGGGCTTTACAAGGGCCTCAAGGAGCTTGGCGAGCTGGTGGGCAGCTACCAGCAGCTGCGCGAGAGTTCCCGCGGCGTGCAGATCGTGAACGCGATCGTCGAAACGGCGCGCCAGTGCAACCTCGACAAGGACGTAGCCCTCCCCGAGGCCGATGCGGCGGAGCTCGACCAGGACGCCCGCGACGGCGTGGTGGGCGCGGTGTACCGCCAGCTGATGGAAATCGAGAGCCGCCTGTTGCCTTGCGGCCTGCACACGATCGGCAAGCCGCCCACCGCCGAGGAAGCGATCGCCACCCTGGTGAACATCGCCGCCCTGGAGCGGGAAGAGGAAGGCCTGCGCTCGCTGCCAGGGCTGCTGGCCGAGAGCCGTGGCCGCAGCATCCAGGAGGTGTACAAGGGCAACGACGCCGGCGTGCTTGCCGACGTGGAGCTCAACCGGGTGATCACCGAAACCTGCCGCGCCGCGGTGGGCGCGATGGTGAAGGAGGTCACCGGCGCCGACGGCCGCGTGACCCTGCGCCGCAACTTCGGCTGGTTCTTCGAGCTGCTGGAGCGCTTCGGCATCCGCTTCCCCAGCCCCGCTCTGGCGGCCTGCCGCAGCGCCGGCTTCCCCGAGGTGGATCAGGCGGAGCTCGATCGCACCTTCGCCTACCTGCGCTTCTGCCTCGAGCAGATCTGCGCCGACATGGAGATGGAGAGCCTGCTGCGGGCCCTCGACGGCGAATACGTGCTGCCGGGTCCCGGCGGTGATCCGATCCGCAACCCCGGCGTACTGCCCAGCGGCAAGAACATCCACGCCCTCGATCCCCAGGCGATCCCCACCCGGGCCGCCATCGCCGCCGCCAAGGTGGTGGTGGATCGGCTGATCGAACGCCAAAAGGAGGAGCAGGGCAGCTGGCCGGAAACGATCGCCTGCGTGCTCTGGGGAACCGACAACATCAAGACCTACGGCGAATCCCTGGCCCAGATCCTCTGGTTCATCGGCGTGCGGCCCCTGCCCGATTCCCTCGGCCGGGTGAACAAGCTCGAGCTGATCCCGCTGGAGGAGCTGGGTCGCCCCCGCATCGATGTGGTGGTGAACTGCTCGGGTGTGTTCCGCGATCTGTTCATCAACCAGATGGCCCTGATCGATCAGGGGGTGAAGATGGCAGCCGAGGCCGATGAGCCCCTGGAGATGAACTTCGTGCGCAAGCACAGCCAGGAGCAGGCGAAGCAGCAGGGCATCTCGCTGCGGGATGCGGCCACGCGGGTGTTCTCGAATGCCAGCGGCAGTTACTCCTCGAATGTCAACCTGGCGGTGGAGAACAGCACCTGGGAGGAGGAGGGCGAACTGCAGGAGATGTACCTTTCCCGCAAAACCTTCGCCTTCAACGCCGACAATCCAGGCGAGATGAACCAGAACCGCGAAGTGTTCGAGTCGGCGATGAAAACAGCCGATGTCACCTTCCAGAACCTGGATTCAGCCGAAATCTCGCTCACGGACGTGAGCCACTATTTCGACAGTGATCCCACGAAGCTGATTGCGAATCTGCGCGACGACGGCAAGGCTCCGGCCAGCTACATCGCCGATACCACCACAGCCAACGCCCAGGTACGCTCCCTCAGCGAAACGATCCGCCTGGATTCGCGCACCAAGCTGCTCAATCCCAAGTGGTATGAGGGCATGCTCAACTCCGGCTACGAGGGCGTGCGCGAGGTGGCCAAGCGACTCAACTTCACCCTGGGCTGGAGCGCCACCAGCGGCCAGGTCGATAACTTCGTGTACGAGGAGGCCAACGACACCTTCATCAACGACCCTGAGATGCGCAAGCGGCTGATGGAGCTCAACCCTCACAGCTTCCGCCGCATCGTTGGCACCTTGCTGGAAGTGAACGGCCGAGGCTACTGGGAAACAAGCGACGAGAACATCGCCCAGCTGCAGGAGATCTACCAGGAGATTGAGGATCGGATCGAAGGGGTGACGGAGGGCTGAGCCCGCCGCACTCAGGCACATTCTCAGGCTGATCTCACTGAGTCTTGCGCTTCGCGGATGTTCCCTCCAGCCAGCCCTCCATAGGGTGAGACCTGTGGCGCGATGGCGATGGCTGGGATCGATCGGCACAACAGGGCTGGCGCCAGCCCCACACGAGCTGGGCTGGGAACATGGGGGGGGCCTTGCCGCGCTGACGGCCATCACCCTGGCGCCGGCTCCGGCACAGGCGGCCTTCTTCAACGTGACCCAGAACACGTGGGGAACCACCTCGGACGTGGGTTCGTTCGCCTGGGCCATCGAGCAGGCGAATCTCACCAACGGTGCCGACGTGATCGCGGTGGCCGATGGCCTGCAGATCGACGTGGACGCAGCCACCGCCACCAGCAGCCCGTTCAACCTGGCGACGATCTCGGAATCGGTGACGATCCTGGGCAACAACGCCCGCCTGGTGGGAAATCCCTCGTTCCTGATCCAGCCCTCGACGGTTGTCACCAAGGACAACCCGCAGAAACCCCGCTATTCGCCAACCGGCAGCGATATCCCGCTGGAAGATTCGTTCTCCTTCCTGAAGATCGGCACGTTCAATGCCAACAACAGCGGAATCAGCGTTTCGATCAGCAACCTCAACACCAACGGGCTGAACCGCATTGCGCAGGTGAATCAGGGGGCCTCGCTGCGCTACAGCGGCAGCGCCTTCGAGCAGTCGGTGAACTTCACCGGTGGCAGCACCGGCTGCTGCTTCTCGGGCTTCGCCGGCTCCACGATCAGCCTCGATAACGTGCTGATCCGCGATGCCCGCACCTTCAACAGCCCGCTCGGCCTGGCCTTCGATGCCCTGATCTCCGCCGAGGATGCCACCCTCAACATCAGCAACAGCCGGATCGAACGTTCCGCCGGCGCTGGCGCCATCTCGCTGGTGGGCGGTGTCGCCAATGTGGTGAGTTCGGTGCTGTTCGGCTCCGGTGGCGTGAGCGCCGTGGGGGGCACCGCAGAACCCACCGGCACCCTGAAATTCGTCAACAGCCTCGCCTATCTCACCGGCCCCCTGGAGAACGGCGGACTGGATGATGACGTGCGCACCAATCGCTTCCTCGCCGGCGACGGCGGCCTGATCGAGGTGATCGCCTCCACCATCCTTTCCGACAACGCCACGATCCTGGGGCAATCGGAGGGGGACTATGACAACGGCGTTCCGCTCACCGTCGACGGCGGCAGCATCCACCTCAGCTCCTCCGCCGTTATGGCCACCCAGTTCGCCGGCCTCCCGGATCAGATCGCCTATGTGGTCTACGGCGGTGGGAGCTACAGCGCCGATGCTTTCTCCTGGGTGCGCCCCACCGGCAACCAGAGCGCCACCGACCTGAAGACACTGTTCGGGCAGCCAGGCCTCCTCACCGGCTTGCCCGGCATTCCCGTGGAGGTGGCCTCGCTCGACCCTCTGGTGGAGTTCCTGTTGCCCTATCCCCAGGGGGCCTATCCGGCGGTTCCCGGGGTGCTGATCGGTGTGGTGCCCGACGCCGGACCCGGGGGGACCAACGAACTGATCAACCCGATCGATGGCTCCCCGATCACCACCGATGTGTTCGGCAACCCCCGCACCACCAACGGCCTGCGCAATGTGGGGGCGGTGCAGGCGGCGGTTCCCGGGCCGTTGCCCCTGCTCGGGGTGGCCAGTGCCTACGGCTGGTGCCGTCGCCTGCGGCGCCGGACCCGTGCCCAGCGGGCGCAACGCCGCGGGAGCATCGTGGACTGATCCGCCCGTGGAGCCCAGACCCATGTCGGCCCAGCGCCCCCATGACCCCTTGAGGGGGGCGGGTCTGGCCCAGGTGCTGGCCACCAGCGATTTCGCGGAATGGGAGGCGGCCACGAGCCGCACCCTGGGCCATCACCACAGCCGCCTGCTTGAACCGGATACCGGCTTCGAAGCCCGCTACCGCCTGGGCAGGGCCGGTGCTCTGCAGGTGCTGCACATCCGCGGCCGTGGTCCGGTGGAGCTGGAGCGAACCCAGCAGGCGCACGTCGTGCTCTGGCTGCCTTTGCTCGGCACCAGTCAGGAGCGCCTCAATGGCAGACCGATCTGCGCCGAGCCCGGGATGGCCCTGCTGTTCAGGCCCGGCGATGAGATGCTCGGCCGGACCAGCCAGGAACTGGAGGGGGTGTCGGTTCTGGTGCCGGAACCGCTGCTGCCTGGCGGCGGGCCATCCCTGCTGAACAGGGGACCCCGCGCCAGGGAGGTGATCGCCCAGGTGTGGGATCTGGCGGAGGCCACGGCACAGGGCCAGCACGGCCTGGAACACGGAGCTCTGGCCCTGGTGGAGGCCCTGCGGGTCTGGCAGCTGGAACAGAACGAGCCGGAAGCGGGATGGCGGGAGCGGCACAGTGCTGCCCGGGCTCGCACGTTGGTGAACGAGGCGATCCTCTGGATGCAGGCTCACCTTGGTGTGCCGTTCGCCGTGACGGACCTGGCCACGGGCCTCAGTTCATCGGTGCGGGCCCTGCAATACGCCTTCCATCACGAACTGGGCCATCCCCCCCTTGCGGAAGCCCGTCGGCTGCGGCTGCGGGCACTGCGTCAACTTCTGCTCGACCCGGAGCAGAGCCGAATGTCCATCGGCATGCTGATGGCCGAATGCGGATTGCTGGGTGGCGGAAGCACGGCGCGGGACTACAGGCGGCTCTGGGGAGAGCTGCCGCGACGGACACGGCAGCGACTCTCGACACGCTGATCCCAAACGGGGCTGACTCAGTTGGCCGTCTGGCCGAGTTGCACCGGGATGCGCGGCACCGGAAAGCCGTTGCTGCTGAGGGTGTCGGCGATCACGCGATTGGTGTCGAAATAAACCTGCCAGTAGTGATCGTTGTGGGTGTAGGGGCGAACCGCCAGCCGGGGCCCACGCTCGCTGAAACTCAGCAGTTCCACATCGGCTTCCTTGCCCGCGTACTGGTTCGGAACGGCCTTGAGGGCCTCCTTGAGCAGGGAGATGGCCCGATTCACATCGGCGCTGCTGTCGAGCTGAGCTTCCAGTTCGACACGGCGGTAGGGATGGGAAGAGAAGTTCACGATCGTGTCGCCGAAGAACTTGCCGTTGGGAACGATGTGACGCACGTTGTCGGGCGCAAGGACCGTGGTGACAAACATGCCGATCTCCTCAACCGTGCCGGTGACACCACCAGCGCTGACGAAATCACCGGTGCTCACAGGCCGGAAAATCTGAAGGAAGACACCGGCGGCGAAGTTGCTGAGCATGCCGCTCCATGCTGCGCCGATGGCCACACCGGCACCGGCCAGCAGGGCAGCAAAGCTGGCTGTCTGGATGCCGAAGAAGCCGAGGATCGCCACCACCAGCACCACCCGCAGCAGGGCGCCGAGGATGTTGAGCAGGAAGCCGATCAGGGTGGGATCAAGGCTGCTCTTGTTGAAGGTGCGGCGGAGCACCTTGAGAACCATCCGGATCAGCCAGGTGCCCACGATCCAGAGGGCAACAGCGCCGGCAAGCTTGAACAGAAACGGCACCAGGATGGTGATCACCATCGAGGGATTGGCTGCCAAGGCGGCAGGACTTGGCACAGCAGCCAGGAAGGACATTCGTGCTGATTTCTTAGCAGCGGCAAGCAAACCAAATGGTCAGCACCTGTGTCAAGACGAAGCCGCTGCCTGTGAGGAGACGAGCAAATCCTGGCGGCACAGCGCATCGGTCATCCTGGCCGTCTGCACAATCGGGCCTACATCATGAACCCTCAACACTTCGGCACCCCGGCTGATCGCCAGGGCACAGACCGCCGCCGTTCCCCACAGCCTTGCCCGGGGGCGCGGTTCATCGAGCACGGCACCGATGAAGCGTTTGCGTGAGGGGCCCACCAGCAGCGGGAACCCCTCACCCGCCAGGCGATCAAGGCCCTGCAAGAGCACCAGATTTTGATCGGAGGTCTTGGCGAAGCCGAGGCCCGGGTCCCAGAGGATCCGCTGCGGCGGCACACCGGCAGCCAACAGCTGGTCGGTGGCGGTGAGCAGCTCGGCCCGCACCTCCGCCAGCACATCTCCATACACAGCCAGGCCATCCATGGCACGGCTGTCGCCCCGGTTGTGCATCAGCACATAGGGGCAGCCGGCTGCCGCCACGAGGGCCGCCATCGCCGGATCGCGCAGGGCACAGCCGCCGCGCACGTCATTCACCCAGTCGGCCCCTTCCGCCAGCGCAACCTCAGCCACAGTGGCGCGGAAGGTATCCACCGACAGCAGGGCGGTGGGATAGGCGCTGCGAAGTGCGCGCAGCACCGGCAGCAACCGTTCGCATTCGGCCTCCGCGCCGATCTCACCTGCCCCCGGCCTGGTGCTCTGGGCCCCGAGATCCAGCACATCCGCCCCGGCCGCCAGCATCCGCTGGGCCTGGCGGACCGCGGCCTCCGGACGGTCGAAGCGGCCCCCGTCACTGAAGGAGTCCGGGGTGAGGTTGAGGATCCCCATCACCCAGGTCCGAGATCCATCCGGCAGCAGGGGCCGCTCCGGAGGAACGGGATCGACCGCCGGGACCATCGCCAGGGATGCAGATGCTCCCCATCCTGGGATGCGAGCCGGAGCGCGTTCGCAGGCGGCTTCAGGGTTTGCCGTCGATCAGGGCCTTCAGCCACGCGAGGTGAGGGCCCTCCTCCGGCAGTTCGATCACGAATTCCTGGCCGATGCGAGCCGAGCGCAGCAGCACCGCGTCACCGTGGCGCTGCCACAGCCCGGGATCACGGTGATAGCTGAGCGTGGGCGCGCACGGCTCCGGCAACCACCAGCCGGGCAGGCGCCAAAGACTGCGTCTGTCAGCGTCCGGAGCGGTGAGCTGCCGGTGGGGGGTAGCCCGCTGGAAACGGCCTGCCACCGGCGCGGCGAAGGACGCCAACCGGGAGCCAGGGGCCGCCAGGTAGAGGGTGTTGTGGGGATCGGACCGCAGATCGCTCCGTCGGTGATGGGGATGGTCCAAAAGCCAGGGGTGGAGAGCCAGGCAGCGCTCAGGCTCCCGACCCAGGGGCAGGACCTCCCCCACCTCCAGCCAGCCGAACATGAGATGGAGATCGGGGGAGGCGGACCGGTAGGCCCAGCGGCCATGCCGGCGCTCCACATCACGGAACCAGCCGAAGAAAAGGAAGAGATCGCCCACCCCCACCCCCTCGCGCCGCAGGTGGCCGGCGGCGGCTCCGGCCTGTCCCAGACAGGGACGCCACCCCGGCCGGGCGTCGGCCGGGGGCACCAGCTGAGGATCCGCATGCACCGACAGCTCCGGATCCAGCCGGCCTCCGCTCAGGTCTGGCAGCAACTCCTCCAGGGCTGGGGAGCCGAGCGGGAGAGGAATCTGGCCCAGGCTGGTGGTCTCCGCCGGATGGGGAATCGGCAGGGGCAGCAAGGTGCCGTCCGGCAGGATCGGACTGGGGATGCCTCCGTGGCGGGCATCGAATCCCTTGCGGGAAAGCACCAGCTTCACCGCCGGCTGGCAGGCTCCCGAACCCGTCGGGCCGGCATCAGACGGCCACCGGCACCTGGTAATTGACGATGCGGGCGAAGCCCACCGGATCGAGGGAGGCGCCGCCCACCAGCACACCGTCGATGTCGCTCTGGGCCATCAGCTCATCGATGGTGGCCGGGTTCACCGAGCCGCCGTACTGAACGATCACGTCGGGGTTGCCGACCCAGCCGCGGATCAGCGCGCAGATGCGATTGGCCTCGTCGGCGGCGCAGGTCTTGCCGGTGCCGATGGCCCAGATCGGCTCATAGGCCACGATCAGCCGGGAGGGATCGATACCTTCAAGACCCTGCTCCACCTGGCGGTGGATCACGCGCTCGGTCTCGCGGGCCTCACGTTGATCCAGGCTCTCACCCACACAGAGGATCGGAATCAGGTCGTGGGCCTGGGCGGAGCGGGCCCGCAGATTGATCTGTTCGTCGGTTTCGCTGTAGTACTTGCGAGGCTCGCTGTGGCCCACGATCGCGTGGCTCACCCCGTGCTCGATCAGCATCGGCGCTGAAATCATGCCGGTATAGGCACCCTTCTCCTCCCAGTGCACGTTCTGGCCTGCGATCGCCACGCCGGCACCATCCAGATGGCGACAGAGGGTGGGAATCGAGGTGAAGGGAGGGGCGATGACCACCTGGCGATCGGCCGGCAGGTCGGCGATCAACGGCCGGAAGGCAGCGGCGAACTCCCGCGTCTCCGCGCAGGTCATGTGCATCTTCCAGTTCCCGGCGATGACGGTCTTGCGCACCTGCGGCCCCTCGTGATCGGATTCGGCCCAGGCTAAGCCGACGGCGGGCCTCCATCCCCAGCGGGGGAGCGTTCCGGGGGCATCACCAGCCGCTCGATGCCATCGATCTCCACCGCATCGCCGATGGCCAGACTGCGCCCGCGCCGCGTCTCGATCGCCCCGTTCACCTTCACGTCACCGCGCTGAATGCGGTGCTTGGCCTCGCCGCCGGTGGCCACCAGGCCCTGCCATTTGAGGTATTGATCGAGCTTCACGGACGGGGCTTAGGTTGCCCCGATGCTTGCACCCTCGCCGGCGGGCTTCCGCAGACTCTGGCCCCTGCTGAAGCCCCATCGGCGACGCCTGGTGGCCGGCGGCCTCTGCATGCTGGTGTACGTGGCCTGCTGGCCGCTGCTGGCCTGGCTGGCCGGCCGGCTGATCCCGGCGATCGGCGCCGGCGACTTCCCGGCCGTGCTGCGGGCGGTGGGGGGCGCCCTGGCGGTGTTCCTGATTCAGAAGATCGCCCAGTTCGGTCAGGACACCCTGCTGGCCGGCCCGGCCCTGCGGGTGAGCCAGGAGCTGCGCCGCCGGGTGTTCGATCGGCTGCAGCGCCTGGAGTTCGGCGCCCTCGAAAAGCTCTCGGCCGGCGACCTCACCTACCGGCTCACCGAGGACGCGGACCGGGTGGGCGAGGTGATCTACAAGACGATCCAGGACACCACCCCCAGCGCCCTGCAACTGGTGGTGGTGCTGGGCTACATGATCTGGCTGGACGTGCCCCTGGCCCTGGCCACCCTGCTGCTGGCGCCGCTAGTGGCGGTGCTGGTGAGCGTCTTCGGCGCCCGGGTGATGGCGGCGGCCGAGCGCAGCCAGAAGCAGGTGAGCGAGCTGGCGGCGCTGCTGGGTGAGGCCATCGGCGGGCTGCCCCTGGTGCGGGCCTTCGCCGCCGAACCCTGGCTGCAACAGCGCTTCGACGAGGAGATCGACCTGCATCGCCAGGCCCGCTACCGCACCCTCAAGCTGCTCGCCCTGCAGCATCCGGTGGTGGGCTTCATCGAAGCGGCCGGCATCCTGGCGGTGCTGCTGATCGGCGCCGCGCGCATCCAGGCCGGTGGCCTCAACAGCCAGAGCTTCAGCAGCTATGTGGCGGCGCTGCTGATGCTGATCGATCCGATCTCCCACCTCACCACCAACTACAACGAGTTCCAGCAGGGGCAGGCCTCGCTGCGGCGGCTGCGGGCGATCGAGGCGGAGCCGATCGAAACGCCCGACCGCCCCGGCGCCCGCGCCCTTCCCCCCGGCAGCGTGCGGGGCGAACTGGTGCTCGAGCAGGTGAGCTTCGGCTACGACCCGGCCCAGCCGGGGCTCCACGATCTCAACCTCGCCATCGCTCCCGACCAGGTGGTGGCCCTGGTGGGCCCCTCCGGAGCGGGCAAGAGCACCCTGTTCTCGCTGCTGCTGCGCTTCAACACTGCCCAGCGGGGCCGGGTGCTGCTCGACGGCCACGACCTGGCCGACCTGCAGGCGCGCGAGCTGCGCCGCACCGTGGCCCTGGTGCCGCAGCGCTCCAATGTGTTCTCCGGCACGGTGGCCGAGGCGATCGCCTTCGGCCGCCCCGCCCGCCGCGATCAGATCGTGCGCGCCGCCGAACTGGCCAACGCCGATGGCTTCATCGCCGCCCTGCCGGACGGCTACGACAGCCGCATCGAAGAGCGGGGCAGCAACTTCTCCGGGGGCCAGCTGCAGCGGCTGGCGATCGCCCGCGCCGTGCTGGGCGATCCGGCCGTGCTGCTGCTCGACGAGGCCACCAGCGCCCTCGACGCCGAAGCCGAGGAGGCGGTGCAGCGCGGACTGCACCAGGCGATGGCAGGCCGCACCGTGCTGGTGATCGCCCACCGCCTGGCCACGGTCCAGGAAGCCGATCGAATCCTGGTGCTGGAAGCGGGGCGGATCGTGGAGGAAGGCACCCACGACGGCCTGATGGCCCGGGGCGGCCGTTACCGCGACCTCTGCCTGCGCCAGTTCATCCGCCTGGAAGCCGAGGTGGAGCGGTCCGTATCCTGAGGCCGAACCCAAGGATCGCTGATGCAGACCCCCGGCCAGCCGCAGAACCAGAATCCGGTCCTCACCTTCGAGGGCCGTCGCTACGACCTCAACAGCCTCCCGGAAGACCTCAAGGAACTGGTGCGCGGCATGCAGGTGGCCGACGCCCAGCTGCGGATGCACGAAGACACCCTGAAGGTGCTGGCGGTGGGCCGTCAGTCGATGGCGGCCCAGCTGAACGAGCGGCTCAAGAGCATCGTGCCGCTCCCCGACGGCATCTGAGCGCCAGGCCGCCGGCCTGAGCGTCAGGCCAGGGGAGCGAGATCCTCGAAGCGGAACACCTGCCGCCCCGCAGGGGTTTCCCCGTGGGCTTCGCTCTCCACCACCCGCTCGCTCAGCACCCACGGGCCGCCCTCGGTCAGGGGCACGAAGGTGTCGGTGAAGCGGCTCAGGCCGCCCTTGGGCTCGCCGGTGGCGGGATCGGCGTAGCGGCTGGTGTAGCTGCGGCTGAGATAGCCACTTCCGGTGTCGATCGTGCTCTCGGTGAAGATCGTCACCACCGTTCCGTGAATGTGGCGGTGCACCATCGTCACCACATCGCCATTGATGCGGTAGCGATCGCCGGCTCCCTTGCCGCCCACGATCACCTCGGTGCCCACGGCGTCGGTGTCACCGGCGGTGAAGGTGTTCTCGCCGTGGGTCTGCTCGAAGCTGCGGCGCACCCGGTGAATGGCCACCTCCCACAGCTGGGAGGCCACAGCCTTGTGCACCTCCGGATCGTCGATACCCTCCACCTGGGCCTTGAGGTCGGCCCCCACGGTGAAGGTGCCCTCCACGCGGCGATCGTCCTGCTCCCACACGCAGCGGCCGAGGTAGCCGCCGAAGCCGGGCGCCCAGGTGTAGCGGTTCTCGTAGGCGGCACGGAACGCCGCGGTGGCATCGCTGCCGGGAACCAGGGGGGCGGAGGCGGTGGCGTCCAGGGTGGAGGAGGTCACGGGGGGCAGGGTCTGGGACGGAGCTTCACCCTAACCAGAGCCTCGGCCTCACCCCAAGGCGGCGGGATGGATGTCCTGAAGAGCGGCGACCTCCATGGTGGGCTCGTCCTGCAGGGCGGCGATCCCCTCCACCGCCGCCCGGGCTCCGGACAGGGTGGTGACGGTGGGCACGGCGTAATCGAGGGCGGCGCGGCGCAGGTAGCGATCGTCGTGGGCGGCCTGGCGGCCGATGGGGGTGTTGATCACCAGCTGCACCCGGCCGGAGCGGATCTCATCCTCGATGTTGGGCCGGCCCTCATGCACCTTCAGCACGGTTTCCACCGCCAGCCCGCTCCGCTCCAGCACCTCGGCGGTGCCGGCGGTGGCCATCAGGGCGAAGCCGGCCTCCGCCAGACGGCGCGCCACTGGCACCAGGGCGGGCTTGTCGCGGTCGTGGGTGGAAAGGAACACGGTGCCGGCGGTGGGCAGGGCCTCGCCCGCCGCCAGTTCGGCCTTGGCATAGGCCAGTCCGAAGCCCGGGGCGATGCCCATCACCTCGCCGGTGCTGCGCATCTCCGGGCCCAGCAGGGTGTCGCAGCCTGGGAAGCGCTTGAAGGGCAGCACCGCCTCCTTCACGGTCTGGCGGGGAGGGATGGGTTCGGCCCGGAGGCCCGCCGCCGCGAGCGTGCTGCCGGCCATCACGCGGCTGGCGATCTTGGCGAGGGGAACGCCGGTGGCCTTGGCCACGAACGGCACCGTGCGGGAGGCCCGTGGGTTCGCCTCGATGATGAACACGATCTCAGCGCCGTCGGCATCGCGCTGCACGGCGAACTGGAGGTTGATCAGGCCGCGCACCTCCAGGGCCAGGGCGAGGTCGCTGCTCCAGCGTCGGATCGTGGCCAGGGCCTCCTGCCCCAGCGTCACCGCCGGCAGGGCGCAGGCCGAATCGCCCGAGTGGATGCCGGCCGGTTCGATATGTTCCATCAGCCCACCGACGCGCACTGTTCCCTCGGCATCGCAGAGGGCATCCACATCCACCTCCACGGCGTTCTCCAGGTACTGATCGATCAGCACCGGATGGTCGGGCTCCACCTGCACCGCCTCGTTCATGTAGCGGTTGAGCTCCTCCTCGTCGTACACCACCTCCATGGCGCGGCCGCCGAGCACGTAGCTGGGGCGCACCACGACGGGGTAACCAACAGCCGTCGCCACCGCTCTCGCTTCGTCACTGGTCCGAGCCAGGCCGTTGCGCGGCTGGCGGATCTCCAGCCGCCTCAGAATCGCCTCGAACTGCTCCCGGTCCTCAGCCCGGTCGATCGACTCCGGCGAGGTGCCCCACACCCGGGTGCCGGTGGCCAGCCCCTCCGGGGAGGCCAGCCAATGGAGCAGGGGCATCGCCAGCTTCAGCGGGGTCTGGCCGCCGAACTGAACAATCACACCCTCGGGCTTCTCCGCTTCGATCACGTTGAGCACGTCTTCGAGGGTGAGCGGCTCGAAGTAGAGGCGGTCGCTGGTGTCGTAGTCGGTGGAGACCGTTTCGGGATTGCTGTTCACCATGACCGTGGCGAAGCCGGCGTCGCGCAGGGCGAAGGAGGCGTGGCAACAGCAGTAGTCGAACTCGATGCCCTGGCCGATGCGGTTGGGGCCGCCGCCGAGGATCATCACCTTGCGGCGGGTCTCGGGCTGCACCTCGTCTTCGGCTGCCAGAACCCTCAGCACGCCGTCGTCACCCAGCCGCTCCAGCGGCCGTTCGTAGGTGGAGTAGTGGTAGGGCGTGCTGGAGGCGAACTCGGCAGCGCAGGTGTCCACCGTCTTGAACACCGCGTTCACCCCCAGGGCCTGCCGATGCCGCCGCACCGCCAGTTCGTCGGCACCGGTGGCCCAGGCAATCTGCCGGTCGGAGAAGCCGTGCTGCTTGAGGGTGAGCAGGGCCTCGGCATCGAGATCGGTCAGCGCCCGGCCCCGCAGCAGGGCGTGCTCCACGTCGAGGATGCCCCGCAGCTTCGCCAGGAACCAGGGGTCGATGGCGCTGAGGCGGTGGATGTCCTCGTCGCTGCGGCCAGCCACCATCGCCGTGCGCACGGCGAAGATGCGATCGGGGGTGGGGGTGCGCAGGTCGCGATCGAGATCGCCGGCTTCCGGTGGCGCGTCGGGACGATCACAGCCCCAACCGGCATGGCCGGTTTCGAGCGAGCGCAGGGCCGTCTGGAACGACTCCTCGAAGCAGCGGCCGATCGCCATGGCTTCCCCCACCGACTTCATCGAGGTGGTGAGCACGGCGGGGCTGCCGCGGAACTTCTCGAAGGCGAAGCGCGGCACCTTCGTGACCACGTAGTCGATCGTGGGCTCAAAGCATGCCGGCGTGGCACCGGTGATGTCGTTGACGATCTCGTCGAGGGTGTACCCCACTGCCAGGCGGGCGGCGATCTTGGCGATCGGGAAGCCGGTGGCCTTGGAAGCCAGGGCCGAGGAGCGGCTGACGCGGGGATTCATCTCGATCACCACCACGTCCCCGTTGGCCGGGTTGACGGCGAACTGAATGTTGCTGCCACCGGTGTCGACGCCGATCTCGCGGATGATGGCGATCGACTGATCGCGAAGCCGCTGGTACTCGCGGTCGGTGAGGGTCTGGGCCGGGGCCACGGTGATCGAGTCACCGGTGTGCACCCCCATCGGATCGAGGTTCTCGATCGAGCACACGATCACCACGTTGTCGGCGGTGTCGCGCATCACCTCCAGCTCGAATTCCTTCCAGCCGAGCAACGACTGTTCAATCAGGATCTGGCTGACGGGGCTGGCCTCCAGGCCGCTCTTGCAGATGGCGCGGAAATCCTCGGGGTTGTAGGCGATGCCGCCACCCGAGCCGCCGAGGGTGAAGGCCGGACGGATGATGCGCGGGTAGCTGCCGATCGCCTCCCCCACCGCCTCGGCCTCCTCCAGCGTGTTGGCGATGCCCGACGGGCATACCTGCACACCGATGCGGGCCATGGCCTCCTTGAACAGCAGGCGGTCCTCGGCCGTGCGGATGGCGTCGAGATCGGCACCGATCAACTCCACCCCCCAGCGCTCCAGGGTGCCGTTCTCCGCCAGGGCGACGGCAAGGTTCAGGGCCGTCTGGCCGCCCATGGTGGGCAGGAGGGCATCGGGCCGCTCGATCTCGATCACCCGCGCCACCACCTCGGGCGTCAGCGGCTCGATATAGGTGCGGTCGGCAAGCTCCGGATCGGTCATGATCGAAGCAGGGTTGGAATTCACCAGTACCACTTCGTAGCCCTCGGCCCGCAAGGCCTTACACGCCTGGGTGCCGGAATAGTCGAACTCGCAGGCCTGGCCGATCACGATCGGCCCCGACCCCAGCAGCAGGATGCGACGGAGATCCGTGCGGCGGGGCATGGGGGTCAGGTTGCCAAACCGACCCAGCCTCTCACGATGGCGGAGTCGCGGGCGGTCTTCCACCCCACCTGTGGCTTCGCCACCCGGAGGTGATCGCTAGTGTGGTCGGGTTCCGACACCCGCTGCCGCAGCCGATGAGCGAACTCCAGCGCCTGAAGGGGCTGCTGCCCCCGGAGATGCAGAGCTGGGTGTTCGTCGAAGCCGCCGCCTCGGTCGACCCTCCGCTGATCACGATCGAGGAGATCGGGCGCGACGAGATGGAGATCCAGGTGGATCTCGAGAAGTGGGATGCCCTGGCCCTCGACCACCGCAATCTCCTCTTCTGGCACGAGGTGGGCCGTGTTCAGAACGACGCTGTCCCCCGGGACGGCTGGGAGATGGCGGCCCTGGCGATCGGCCTGGGCGGTGCCATCGGCGAGCTCTGGGTGCAGGACGGCCTGCTGCTGCTGATGGCCATGGGCCTCTCGGGCTTCGCCGGTTATCGCCTCTATCTCAAGAACAACTCCGAGAAGCGCCTGCGCGATGCCATCAGCGCCGACGAACGGGCCATCGACCTGGCCTGCCGCTTCGGCTACAGCCTGCCCAATGCCTACAAGAGCCTGGGCGGAGCCCTCAAGGAACTGGTGGAGCAGACTCGCAAGAAGCGGCGTCGCGCCTTCTACGAAGACCGGCTGGAGGCCTTGCGCAAAAGTGCCGGCAAAGCACGCGCTGAGATGGCCCAGCAGCAGGGATCCCGCCAGTCGGTGAGCAGCGAGAACGTGTATGGCTGAACTCGCTCCCGGCAACCGGCCCCTGGTGGTGCCCGGCGACAGCGAATCCCTGGCCCGGCTGGCCGCTGAGGCCTGCGACGACCGCAAGGCGGTGGACATCCGCATGATCCGGGTGGACGAGGTGTCCTCCCTGGCCGACTGGTTCGTGATCTGCAGCGGCCTTTCCGACGTTCAGGTGCGGGCGATCGCCCGCTCCGTGGAGGACCGCCTCGAACAAGAGGCCGGCCGGTTGCCTCTGCGCCGTGAAGGCCAGAGCGAAGGCCGCTGGTTGCTGCTCGACTACGGCGAGCTGATCGTGCACGTGCTCACCCCCCAGGAGCGCAGCTACTACGACCTGGAATCGTTCTGGGGCCACGGGGAGCAGATCCGCTGGGTGCCCCAGCCCCCTGCAGCCTGAGCGCGGTGGCGAACGGCGACACCCAGCACGGAATGCCGGCGGGTCCCCCCATCGCCCAGGAGGGTCCCTGTCCCGTGCCCCCCGAGCAGCGGCCGCTGCGGGAGTACGAGCAGCTGCTGGCCTCCTGGTTCTTCTCCTGGCCGGCGGGTTCTGCCGCTCGGCTTCCCAGGATCCTGGCAACGGCCTGGCTGCTCGCCCTGCCCCTCTGCCTGCTGGTGGCCAGCGGCAGTGTCAGCCTGCGCCGCAACCTCCCGCAGTTGGCTGCCGCCGCCGCGGTGGCGGCCCTGTTGCCACCCCTGCTGCTGCTGCTGCGCCAGTGGCTGGGCTGGAGCTACGTTCGTCGCCGCCTGCTGGCCCACACCGTGGAGTACGAGGAGTCGGGCTGGTACGACGGCATGGAGTGGGAGAAGCCACTCGCCTGGCGCCAGCAAGACCTTCTGGTGGCCCGCCATCAGGTCAGCCCCGTACTCACCCGCATCGTGCGGGGGATCGGCGTGACCGCCACCCTGCTCCTGAGTGGAACCGCCCTCTGCCAGGCTCTCTGAGACCGCGCAACCCGTCCATGGCGCTTCCCTCCAGCTTTTCCGGTTCGTCCCGCCCGGGCGTGCCGCCCCTGGAGGTCAGGCTGTTGCGCAACGGCATCGTCGAGTCGCGCCATCGGGTGCATGCGGTGGTGGGCGATCAGCGCGGGCGGGTGCTGATGCGGGCCGGCGATCCCCAGCAGCTGAGCTTCGTGCGTTCAGCCCTCAAGCCCTTCCAGGCCACTGTGTTCGTGGCCAGTGGCGCCGCCGATCACGGAGCAAGCGGCGAAAGGGGATTGGCGATCGCCTGCGCCTCCCATGCGGGCACCGCCGCCCACGCCCGCGAAGCCTTCCGCCTGCTGTGGGGAGCGGAGCTGGATGCCGACCGGCTGCAGTGCCCCATTCCGGCCGGCGGGAGCAGCCCGCTGGAGCACAACTGCTCGGGCAAGCACGCCGCCTTTCTGGCAGCCTGCCGCCACCTGCACTGGCCCCTGGAGACCTACCTGCAGCTGGAGCACCCTCTGCAGCAGGAGGTGATCAAGCGCACCGGCGAACTGCTGGGCCTCCCAGCCGCCGAGCTGGTGGCCGCCCGTGACGACTGCGGAGCGCCCACCCTGCAGCTGCAGCTGGCCCAGATGGCTCTGCTGTTCGCCCACCTCGGCGCCGGCGAACAGCCCGACCTGGAGCGACTGAGTCGCGCCATGCTCGCCTTCCCCGAGCTGGTGGCCGGCGAGGGCCGCTTCGACACCGAACTGATGCGCGGCAGCCACGGCCAGGTGCTGAGCAAGGGCGGCGCCGAAGGCATCCAGTGCCTCAGCCGGGTGGGGGAAGGGATGGGTGTGGCGATCAAGGTGGAGGACGGCGCATCCCGGGCCAAGCACGCCGTTGCGGTGCATCTGCTGGAGCAGCTCGACTGGCTGACGCCGATGACCCTCGAGGAACTGCGCCAGCGGTTCCTTGCCCCAGCCGACCATCTGCAGCTGGAGGTGGTGGGCGAACTTCGTTTCGACTGATCGCCTCCAGGCTGGTGCCGTCAGACGGGCTGGTAAGCTTCTTTCATCGGCAACGCGCCGATGGCCAGGTCCACCACGGTGGCACCTTACCCATCGCGGGGTAGAGCAGCCTGGTAGCTCGTCGGGCTCATAACCCGAAGGTCGCGAGTTCAAATCTCGCCCCCGCCACCAACGAAAAAGCCCCGGCTCATCACCGGGGCTTTTGTTTTGGGAAAGGTTTCCGTTGTGGAAGGTCCCAGAGCGTATGCGCCCGGGGCGGTCAGCCGCCCGTGCGGTGCAGGCCCTGACTGCGCATCAGGAGGGTGCGCCATTCACCGGCGGGTGTGCTGACCTCAACCCCGATCGCCCCGGCGACCGAGCACGCATCCAAGCCCCTGCCCTGCCACCAGTTGAGGGCATCGGTCCAGGCCTCATCGATCGACTCGTAAAGGCCATCGAGGGAGGGGTGGGGCAGACCGGGGAATTCCACCAGTCGGTACAGCCGCGGCATGGGAGCGGGTGACTTCGGCATCGGGCCTCGCGTCCGGAACTTTCACTGTGCCCATGAGTGACGGTCGCGACATCGGCACATTCGCTCATCCCGGCTCGGACGCCTTCGGGGGATCGGGCGGTTCCCGCACGACGACCGCATCCCCGCCTTGGCGCTTGGCTTCATACAGAGCCCGATCCGCACTGCGCAGGCAGGCCCGGAACCCCTCCACCGGCTGATCCTTCACCGCCACCACCCCGGCGCTGATCGTGATGCGCCCGCCCGGCGCCAGGCCCGCCAACGGCAGATCCCCCACGGCACGAAGACTGCGCTCGGCCACCCGCCGCACGGTCTCGACATCCGAGTCGGGCAGCGTGATCAGAAACTCTTCGCCACCCAACCGGTAGAGGCGATCCGCCTGGCGGTGGCAGCTCCGCAGGGCCTGCACCACCTGAAGCAGCACCCGATCACCCGCGTCATGGCCGAAGGTGTCGTTCACGGCCTTGAAGCGATCGAGGTCGAGACAGATCAGCCCGTAGCTACCCACCGGCACCGCCTGCTCCAGAGCCCGCCGGTTGAGCAGGCCGGTGAGGGGATCGGTGTGGGCCTCGTTCCGCAGGATGCGCAGTTGATCCTCCGTCTCACTTCGCTGGAGCCAGCGGTCGAGCACCTGGCGGATGGCGGGCGCCCTCTCCTTGAGCAGATCCAGCAGATCGGGATCCAGCGGCCCCCCTTCGCGGGTTTGCAGCAGCAAGAGGGCCGGCGGGTGGCCCGGCAGCGGGACCCGGCCCTCTCCTTCCGGGGGACCCTCCGGAGACGGCCGACTGGTGTTCCGGCCGCTCCAATGGATCCAGGCCTGCGGGGCCAGCCCGGCCTGCGGCGGCAACCGCAGCCAGAGGCTGCAGGAAACGCGTCTTTGGGATCCGCCCAGTTCGTGGTTCAGCACCTCGGGCAGATCGCCGGGCTCGGAGGCATCGAGCAGCGTCGCGATCAGGCGCGTACGGGTTTCGGCCAGACGCAGCAGCCGGCGCAGATCGTCATCGGCATCGCCGATGCTGAACACCCCGCACTCCAACCGGCTCAGCCCCTCGAAGGCGCCGGCCACCGCTCCGCTGGCAATGATGTGCCCGTGCTGGGGAGCGATGCAATTGATCCGGGGCCAGCGCCGCTGAATCCGATTCAGTCCCGCTGCCAGCAGTTCGCTGCTCGGCATGTAGTGCTGATGGAAAGGCCGAGCCGCCTGCAGGATCGAGGGCAGATCGTCACTGATCAGCACCGTGGAGTCGGGCATGAAGCCGCCGAACAGGTCGGAGGAGAACAGGATCCCGGATGTGCGGTCGTAGGAAACGAACGCCCCCGGGAAATGCAAATAGGGGGTGAGCTGGAATTCCACGACCCGGTCCCCCGCCAGCGGCAGTTGCCAGCCGTGCTCCTCCACCAGCCAGGTGTCGAAGCGGAAGCCGTAGAACTTGATCAACGCGGCGGCCCGCCACTCGGTCACCACCTTCACCTGGTCGCTCTGCAGCACCTCTGACAGCCAGGGAAGCGCGGAGGCGATGTCAGGGTCGGGGTGATGACAGACCAGCCAGCGGATCGACTGGGGATCGGCGATCCGGGCCACTTTGGCCATCGTGGCCTCGATCGTCACCGGCGAACCCGGATCGAACAGCACCCCTCCGTCGGGATGGTGCAGGTAGTACGCGTGGCTTTGAAAGCGGTCGTTCGGCAGCCGCATCCCCACCCACCACAGGCCATGGCCCAGGTCGATCGGGTCGTCCTGGGGAATCGCCGGGTCGGACCCGGAACGTGCGGTGGACTTCCTTCGCTTCCGTGCGGGGAGGTCCGGATCGCACACGATTGGGAACGGGGCCAGCCGGTCTCATGCTGGCGGAATCGGCGCCGAACTGCCCAACATCGTGCAGGGGAAGCGCAACCAAGGCGGGATCGGCGCCGGCGGGCCGGATGCGATCCTCAGCGGCTGGGTGAGGGATCCACCATGACCACCGCCGACCCGATCGCGGCCGACAGCGGCGCCGGTTTCGATGCGGTGGTGGTGGGCGCGGGCGCCACGGGCGGCGTGGCGGCCATGGCCCTGAGTGAGGCCGGGCTGCGGGTGCTGGTGCTGGAGGCGGGCCCCGAACTCACCGCCCGGCAGGCCCTGGGGAGCGAACCGCTCAACAGCCTGCGCCGCCTCGCCAACCTGGCGGGAGGCCGCCAACGCCTTCAGGCGGAGCACCCGGGCTACTGGAAACACAACCCCGCGCTGTTCGCCGACGAGCGGCAAAACCCCTACCTCACCCCGGACGACGCGCCGTTCCTGTGGACCCGGGGTCGCCAGGTGGGGGGCCGCAGCCTGACCTGGGGAGGCATCACCCTCCGCCTCTCCGACCATGAGTTCCAGGCCGGCCGGCGGGAGGGGAAGGAAGCGGCCTGGCCGATCGACAGCCGCGATCTGGCGCCCTGGTACTCCCGCCTGGAGCAGCTGCTGGGGGTACACGGCCACCGCGACGGTCTGCCCCAGCTGCCCGATGGCCACTTCCGCCCCGCCCTGCCCTTCACCCCGGCGGAGGAGCATCTGCAGCGGGCGGTCGGCAGGGAGCTGGGCCTGCCGCTGATCCATTCGCGCGGTTTCGCCCTGCACCGCCCCAGCCCGGAGCGCCCCTGGCCACCCTCCAGCGCCCAGGGCATCACCCTGGCCCGGGCCCTGGCCACCGGTCGGGTGCGGCTGCGCAGCCACTGCATCGTGAGCCACCTGCGCCTGGCAGGCGACGCCTCCCGGGCCGAGGGGGTGGTGGTGGTGGACGGCCGCAGCGGCGCGCGCTCGTTCGTGGCGGCTCCGCTGGTGGTGCTCTGCGCCTCGACGATCGAGACCCTGCGCATCCTGCTGCACTCGGGCGAGAGTCACCGCCGCGGCGGACTGATCGATCCCTCCGGCTCGCTGGGCACCGGGTTGATGGATCACATCTCCAGCAGCCGCTTCTTCTCCATCCCAGGCCTGCCGGGGCCGACGCAGTCTGCAGAGCTCTCCGGTGCCGGCAGTTGCTTCATCCCCAACACACTCAACCTTGGCGAGGGCAATGCCGAGGGCCGTCGGGAGGCCGTGGATTTCCGCGGTGGCTACGGGCTGTGGACGGCCCTGCAGCGCTTCGATCCGCCGGCGGTGCTGCGCCGCCGCCGTGGGGAGGCGGTGGGGTTCCTGATCGGCCACGGCGAGGTGCAACGGGATCCCGCCAACCGGGTGACACTGGCCGACGGGGCGGTCGATGCCTGGGGTCTGCCGGTGCCCCGGATCGAATGCCGCTGGGGACCGAACGAGCGGGCGATGGTGGTTCACATGCAGCAGCGGATGGAGGCGGTGGTGTCGGCCGCCGGCGGACGGATCCGGCCCTTGGAGGAGCTGTTCGTGCTGCCGCTGATTGAGCCGGTGGTGCGTCGGGCCGTGGCCGTCCGCCCGGAGGCCGCGCCCCCCGGTTACTACATTCATGAACTGGGAGGGGCGGCGATGGCAGCCCGCGCGGAGCAGGGGGTGGTGGATACCTGGAACCGCTGCTGGTGCGCGCCGAACGTGCTGGTGGTGGATGGGTCCTGCTGGCCCTCCGCCGGCTGGCAGAGCCCCACGCTCACCTCCATGGCCCTGGCCTGGCGGGCCTGCAACGCGGCAGTGCGCGAGCGGGCCTCCCTGGCATGACAGCGGCCCGGGGTCAGCACATGAACACGGGACCCGGTCGGTGGTGTCGTTGACCACAGTTCAGCGAGCGGGGCCTGCGCACAATGCGTGGGCGACCTATCCCAATGGGTCGGGCAAGGGAGAAAACGCTGGGCGAGGGTTGGCACCCTCGCCTTTTTTGTCTTCGCTTGCCAGAGAAGCTCTGATCGGAACGCCAGGCTTCAGCGCTGCAGAAACAGACCATCGAGATAGTGCTGGGTGACCGAATGGTCGCTGCAGCCGTTCTGGAACAGAAAGCCGGCGAGGGCGGAGGTGATCAGGCTGTACTGATCCCACTGGGGGTGGGCCCGAAGAAAGTCGCGCATGCCCTCAAACAGCACTTCCGGGACCTCGGCCTCGAGGCTGATGCTGCTGCCCCCAGCGGGGGTGAGGTCATGGGAGAGATCCACTGGGTCCGGCACTGCTCGAGGCTGGCGGTGCCAGTACGCCACAGTGCCTCCCACGGCGTCAAAGGCCACCCGGCAGCCCCGACGTCGGTGGCCCGGCGATGAGACAGCCCGCCGCAGCTTCCCCGCCAGGGAATCCGGGATCGAGCAGCGCGGCATAAGCGCTTCAGGCCGAAACCCGTCAAGAAGGAGATGAGCAATCCGCCACTTTCCCCAGAGGAACGGACCAAGAGGCACAGAGGAGCCAAACCTGGGGAAAAGACCCTCTGAATCTGGGGAAAACTGCTCTTCTGTGGGGAATCAGGCGATTGATCAGCAACTCTTATTTTACCAAGTCTGGTGAGACCAAGAACGGGATGAGTCGCATGAGGGCGCCAGGACTCACCGTTTTTCTAAAGATTGTGGTGAGTCTTGCGGCACCGCCGGGCCCGCCCGTCAACCATCAATGCGGCGCAGGGTCCGCGGCCCAAGCGGATGGTCAGCGTGGGGATAGGGCGCATGGTGGCTGTGCTCGTGGCCGTGATCGTGGTCGTGCGTGTGCCCGTGATCGTGATCATGGGGATGGCCATGCGCAGCGCTCAGCGGCAGCGGCACGCCATCGGGCTGGCAGGCACCCGTGCACTCGCTCTCGCACAGGGTGCAGCTCTCCACCAGTCCCTCCACATGGTGGTGGTGGCTGCGCTGGGGTGCGCCCACCTCCTGCTCGAACCCCAGCACCTGGGCCCGGTACTTGCAGAGGGAGCAGTTCATCGCGGTGTCGCCACGCAGGATCTCCTCGACCCGCTCGGCGAAGGTGGCCAGCACCAGCGGATGGTCGCCCAGGTAGCCGGCCTCGAGGAACTCCACGCCCGGGTGATCCGTCGCCACCCGTCGGGTGTGCTCGCGGATCCGGCTGACGAGCACGCCGGAGAACAGGAAGTAGGGGAACACCACCACTCGCGGGAAGGCCAGGCGCACCACCTGACTCAGGCCGGGCTCCACCAGCGGGAAGGTGACGCCGGAGTACACGGTCTCGCCCCAGCCGAAGCCGAAGCCCTCCACCAGCATGCGCGTCACCTTGGCCACATTGGCGTTGGCGTCGGGATCGGAGGAGCCGCGGCCCACCACCACCAGCAAGGTCTGATCCGCCGGCACCAGCGGACGCCCCGCGGCGAGGGCAGCGGCATCGGCCTGCTCAAGGCAGGCACGGATGCGGGCGCCAGCGGCCTGGATCATCTGACGATCCACGCCGAGTTCACGGCCGTAGTCCACCCGGATGCCCGTTTCCGCCGCCCAGGTGTTGAGCACCGAGGGGATGTCGTTCTTGGCATGGCCGGCAGCGAACAGCATGGCGGGCACCGCCAGCACGTGGCGCACCCCCTGCGCACGCAACTGCTCAAGACCATCCCGCAGGATCGGCCTGGCAAACTCCAGGTAGCCATGGGCCACGGGAACCGGCGCCAGGGCCTGCCGCAACTGGTCGGCCAGCGAGGCGAACTCGCCCACGGCAAGACGATTGCGGCTGCCGTGCCCGCAGACAAGCACTCCCAGGGGCCCATCCGGGCCGCTGGATCCGAGGTGGGCCGAGGAGCCGAAATCGCTGCTCATGGAGAATCGGTGCTGGAGCGACCCTATCGCCGCCCCGCCGCCCGCCAGAGCCCTCGCCCTCGGTGATCACGATCACGCAGCGGCAGCGGGAAGCAGGAAGATGGGGGGCTTCCCAGGGCCGCCATGAGCCTGCGTCTCCCCCCCTACCAGCCTCTGCCGCCTCCCGACGCGGCACGGGAGCGCATCCTGGTACCCACCGCCCGGTTGCAGCCCACTCAGATGTGCGTAGGGCTGGCCGAGGTCCGCAGCCGGCAGGTGGATTTCCGCAGAGAAACCGCAGAACAGCGGTTGCGGTATCTGGAGACCAAGCCCGTTCCCCGGGTGCGCAGCGCGGCCGGTGAGCTGTGGATGGTGGACCGCCACCACCGCCTGCGGGGGCTGGTGGAGCTCGACCCCGACGCCATGGCGGTGGGCTATGTGGCCCTGGAGGTGGAGAGCGACGACCGGCACGTGGTGCTGGCTGAACTGGAGCACAGGGGCTGGCTTTATCTGTACGACGGCCGTGGCCTGGGCCCCCTGCCCCCCACCGCCCTGCCCACCCACCTGGCGGATCTGCAGGACGACCCCTACCGCAGCCTTGTGTGGAAGCTGAAAAAGGAGGGGCGAATCGAACCAGCTCCCCTGATTCCCTTCCACGAGTTCCGCTGGGGAGCCTGGCTCCGCAGCCGGCCGCTGCCGCCCTTCGGCTCCAGCTGCCTCGAGCCCGCCCTGCCCTCGGCCCGGGCCCTGGTGGCCTCCCGGGCGGCGTCCCATCTGGCCGGATGGAAGGGACACGGCCGGGCGGACTGACGGAGGGCGCCGCTCAGTTGCGGTTGCGGGGGGGATGGCCATCGCCGCTGAGCAGTTGATGCTCCCAGCGGCCGAGCTGACGATGGGTCAGAGCGGTGATCAGGGCCACTGCGAGCACGGCGATCAGCACCGCCGGCGCGGGCCACACCACCAGGGCGAGCAGGGCCAGCCAGGGAAGTGCCGGCAACCAGGACCGCGAGAATCGGATCCTGGCCAGGGCATCGCGGCAGGAGCGGCAATGGCGCGTGTGGCTGTCGTGGCGATCCATCAGGGCCGCGAGCTCGCGCCGGGGCGGCAGCGGTTCGCCGGGGAAGGGGTCGCCCTGGTAGGCCACCACCCAGTCGTGGAGGGCCTTCACGTAAACATCCGCCGTGGTGGCGAGATGGAAGGCACGGGCGGCCGAGCCGCTGCGGCCGCGCCGCTCCAGCACCCGCTCTTGCCAGTGCAGGAACACCTGGTCGTCCTCGAGCACGGTGTGGTTGGCGATGTGCTGCAGCCAGCGCGGCCGCAGCCCCACCAGCAGGCGCGGCAGGCGCGACTGGAACTGGAAGGGGAAGCGGGCGAACAGGCGGCATTCGCCGGGGCGGATCGGCGTGGCGTACACCACCGTGAGAAAACGGGCGAAGCCCTTGGCGGTGAGGTCGTGCCACATCAGGCAGGGGGCGAGGAAGGTGGTGTGCTGGCTGCCGAGCTTGCCGCGCCGTGGACCTTCCGGCCAGAGAGCGCTGAACCCCTCTGCGCTGAGCTCACCCAGCTCGGCCCGCACCGGCGCGGCGTTCTCACGGCGCCCCACGGTCTGGTGGTGCGTGAAGGGAACATGGCTGACGTCGAGCACGTTTTCCAGCGCCGTCAACGCATCCATGGGCAGGTCGCGGAAGGTGTCGCGCAGCAGCCAGCGCTCGGGTTCCTCCTCAAGAGCCGGCACCAGCGGCAACGCGACCGACTCGGCCCGTTCGGCCTCGCCCATGAACACGAACAGCAAGCCCTGCCCCGTGGCGGTGGGATAGGCGCGACAGCCCGAGCGACGGGTGCTGACGCTGGCGCCCTCCTCGGCCTGGGGGATGGCGGTGCAGCGCCCCGTGCCCTCGAAGCTCCAGCCGTGATACGGGCATTCCAGTTCCCCTTGGGCATTGAGACGCCCTTCGCTGAGGGGCACGAGCCGGTGGGGGCAGGCGTCCTCGAAGGCACGCCAACGCTGGCTGGAGGCCTCAAACCAAAGCACCAGATCGCGATCGAGCACGGTCTGGGCCTGGGGCCGGCTGGGATCGAGGTCCCGCAGGTAGGCCAGCGGCAGCCAGCGGTTCCACCAGGCCGCCCCGACGCGAGGTCCGGGATCGGGCGAGGGTTCGGGGTTGGCGCCCGAGGTGGTGTCCGCTGCTGAATCGGCATCCGGCAAGGGGCTGGTGGCCGCAGCAACGTCAGCGGCGAGGGCGTCAGCGGATACGTCAGCCACAACTGGCGCAGCGACTTCAGCGATCCCAGCGTTGACCCCAGCGGTGGACCGATGGACGGACTCGGCGGCGGTCGCTGGGGCAGAGGCGGGCGGAGTCTTCAGGCCAGGGCGTATTCGTCACCCGATTGTGGCGAATCGTTACGAGACTGGGCGGGTGTTGCGGGAGAGAGAGGGCGCGAAAGTCCAGTTCCTGGCTTTGGCACTTGCCCTTGGCCTGAAGGCTGGAATCGTGATGTCCTGGATCCCCGCAAGCCAATCACCTGGGGGTTTGACGCGATCCGTGCAGGCCATCCGAAATCGCCTTGCTGGCGTAGGGAGCTGACGCCATCCAGCCCCTCAGACCGGGGAGGCACATCCTGAAGCCATGTGCACGACAGCAATCCGCTTGAGGTCGCGAACGGCGCCGGTTCGCCTCAGCCCCGTGGCCTGGATCGGCCGCCTACCCCGGGTTCAACCTCCGCTTGGCGAAGGCGCTGCGCGCTGCGCATCCCCAACTCCAACTCCTTTACTACATCAGCCCCCAGGTCTGGGC
>JBKDPV010000041.1:0-12287 GCA_046342315.1 Cyanobacteriota bacterium | reverse complement strand
GGTCTACGCAGCACGATGGCCAGCTTCCAGTTCCTCCCAACCGCTGCGCCGGTTGTGGGGTTGCCGCTGTTGAACCCAGCCGCTGCGGCGTCGATTCAGGGGGCCGTGGGGGCGGCCGGCCGCGAAGACAGCCCGCCGTCCGTCGCGGCCCCAAGCCTGCTGGTGAGTGGCCGGGGCTTCGGCCATGGCGTTGGCATGAGCCAGTGGGGTGCCTACGGTCTTGCTCTCAAGGGCCAGGGGCACCGCCAGATCCTCAGCCACTACTACCCCGGAGCCCGCCTGACCACCTGGCCTCTCCGCTGACCGTCGCCGCCGTGTCCAACGGGCCCACGCTCCTGCCGCTCGGGGATGGTGCCGCTGTGGCCGAAGCGGTGGTGGAACGGATCCTGCTCGATCGTCGGCGGCACCCCGATCGGCCCCTGGGCCTGGCCACGGGCCGAACCATGGAACCGGTGTACCGGAGGCTGGCGGCCCGGATGGCGGACCTTCCAGCCTCCGAGGCGGAGTGCCTGCGCCAGGGCTGGAGCAGTTTCAATCTCGATGCCTATGTGGGCCTGCCCGCAGCTGATCCGCGTTCCTTCGCGGCCGAGATGGAACGGCAGCTCGTGCGGCCGCTGGGTGTCGATCCCCACCGGGTGCGGCTCCCCGATGGCATGGCGGCTGATCCCGAGGCGGAGGCGTGCCGTTATGCGGAGGCTGTGGCGACCGCGGGCGGCATCGGTCTGCAGTTGCTGGGGCTGGGGCTGAACGGCCACGTGGGTTTCAATGAGCCCCCCTGTCTCGCCACGGCCCCCTGCCGCGTCGTCGTGCTTTCCGAGACCACCCGGCGTCAGAACGCCGGGGCCTTCGGCGGCGATCCTTCGGCGGTGCCGGCTCGGGCGATCACACTCGGTCTGCGGGATATCCTGGCGGCCCGCAGCCTGCTGCTGGTGGTGACGGGCGCCGCCAAGGCCCCCATCCTGAAGCGCCTGCTGCAGGGTGATCCACCCAGCCCCGAACTGCCGGCCAGCTGGCTGCGGCTTCACCACGATGTGACGGTGCTGACGGATCGAGCGGCGCTGGGATAAAGACGTGCGCCTCGGTGGCCGTGGTGACGACGGAGCGAATCAGCCAGGAATGCTGATGCACCCCCAGCTTCACCTTCATCAGGTCACAAAGATCCTCTGGTCCGGTCTGAACCTCTCCCGAAGGTGGCGGCAGGCCAGGATTGTGCATTCTGCGGCGATCCTGTCGGGGATCAGGCGATGCCGGAGGAGCGGAGCATGGCAGGCACCTTGACCAGAGCCTCCTGCTGGCCCCAGGGAGATGGGGCTCGCACAGGGCGAACAGGCACCCACAGAATCACCGCTTGCATCTCCGCAAGGAACTTTTCTCCTTGTGTATAACAGATCCACCCTCCCGAGCAAGCTGCAATGCAGCCAGCGCTCGCTCTGCACCGCCTAGCTTCAACGGCATTTGAATAGATTTATCAGGCCTCGACAGCATATCGAATGGGGCAAGAAGTGTATAGAGGATCCCGTTCGATCCCGCAGCATTCCCGCCCCCCCCCTGGGAGACTGTATTTCCGCCGCCTTCGGCGATTAAGCTGGTATTGATGTTTGTGAAGTCATTGGCGGCAAGTTTGCCATTTCTATTGTCAATGACGACCCAGTGATTCCCGCTTAACCTATATGTAGCCTGATTTGTTTCCATGGACTGGTTGTGCCTGGCGACGGCATGAGCAAGTTCGTTGTGGTCGTGCCAGCTCCCTCTTGCGTATTGACCAGTCCAGCACTCACCCTGATCGCCGCGTCCACTTGGCCGGATCCCCAGGGCCCAGGCATAGGCAAGGTTGATCCATGGATCGCGGCATGGTTGCAGGACCCAAGACTCCCTGGGTCCCTCCTGGTCTCGGAGAGTCCGGGTTTTGATGCAAGGCAGTATTGCTGAAGGATTGAGCATAAACAGAAGAATAGACCTGCGCCAACATCATAATTGTTGCGGAAAGGCTAATCTTTGCAACAGAGTTGAGGCTGAAATCCGATGCTGATCGTCGCCAGTCACTTTTCGGATCAATTCTATCAAGTTGTCCTTGAGCACAGAAATAATTGCCTTGTGCCGTCTACTGTGCCGAGCCACGGATCAGGGCGCGCACACTCAATTCTGCAGACGGGTCCTGATATCTCGACCTGATCGGCCTGTGAACCTGAGAGCCGAAATCGTGCCAGAACTCGAAGCCCTCCCGCGCAGGAACCAGAGAAGCCAGGCACAAAGGATAAAGAATGCAACCACACGAGACGGGATTGGGATACGTCAGCAATTCCGTAAGAACACCCCCTCACCCCATCACCGCCTCCATCAACGCCTCATCCGCCTCCAAATTCGCCGTGACGCTGCGGACGTCATCGAGCTCCTCGAGCACATCGAGCATGCGCAGGCAGCTGCGCAGCAGCTCGGGGTCCTCCAGGCGGCAGGCGGTGGAGGCGATCCAGCGGTGCTCCCACTCGCTCACGGCCAGCCCCTGGCGGCGGAGGCCGTCCTGCAGGGCCTCCAGATCGGCGAAAGCCCCCGTCACCTCGGCGCCGGAGTCATCGAGGCTGTAGCCGACCACCGCTGGGCCTCCCTCCTCCTCGAGGGCCAGTAGCCGCTCCAGCAACCCCTCCTCATCGAGGTCCTCCAGCGCCAGGCGCACCACCGAGCACTGGTCGAACAGGTAGGCGACGCAGCCGCTTTCGCCGAGATTGCCGCCGTTCTTGCCGAAGGCCAGCCGCAGGTCGGCCGCGGTGCGGTTGCGGTTGTCGGTGAACGCCTCCACCAGCACGGCTACGCCGCCGGGCCCATAGCCCTCGTAACGGACCGCCTCGAACTGGTCCCCCGGGCCGCCGGCCTGCCCCGAGCCCTTGGCGATCGCCCGCTCGATGTTGTTGTTGGGCACCCCGGCCGCCCGGGCCTTCTCGATCGCGGTGCGCAGCTGGAAGTTCCCGGCCGGATCGGCGCCGGCCCGTGCCGCCACGGTGATCTCGCGGCCGAGGCGGGTGAACACCGCCCCCCGCTTGGCGTCCACCACGGCTTTGGTGCGCTTGATCTGGGCCCATTTGCTGTGGCCGGCCATCGGCTGCGGTCGTGCGTCGGAGGAAGGAGGGCCCGGACGGCGCTCAGCCCGCCGCCTCGAAGACCAGCTTCGGCTGCAGGCCGCCGGCACCGTCTGCCCGGGCGATGCCCGCCAATCTGCCATCCGGGCCGATCACCGCCACGGCCCCGTTTTGCGGGTGATCGGCGGCGCTCTCCAGGCGGCGGCCGCAGCGCCAGTCGAGCGCCTGGGGCGGCGACATCTGGTGCCGGGGCAGATGGGACAGGGCCGTGAGCGGATCCAGCAGCGGCGGTGGGGGGGAGGCCTCGAGGTCCTCCAGGGCCACGGCGCCCTGGAGGCCGAAGCCGAGGGCCCGGGTCCGGCGCAGGCTGGCCAGCGCCCCGCCGCAGCCGAGCCGCTCCCCCAGGTCGCGGGCCAGGGAGCGGATGTAGGTGCCGGCCGAGCAGCCCACCAGCAGTTCCAGCCGACTCTGTTCCGGGTCCCATTCGAGCAGCTCGAGCCGGTGGATGCTCACCGGCCGGGGTGCCAGGTCGAGCTCTTCGCCCCGCCGGCTGCGCACATGGGCCCGCTCGCCATCCACATGCACCGCCGACACCTGGGGGGGGCGCTGCAGAATCGGCCCGCGGAATCCCGCCAGCGCCTGCTCCAGGACGGTGGTCTCGAGAGGCGGCACCGGGGCGGTGGTCAGCACCTCTCCCTGCAGGTCGTCGCTGCGGGTGGTGATCCCGAGCTGCACCGTTCCCCGGTACTCCTTCTCGCCCTGGAGGTAGGGCAGCAGGCGGGTAGCGGGCCCCACGGCGATCGGCAGCACGCCCGTGACCGCCGGATCGAGCGTGCCGCCGTGGCCGACCCGGCGGATGCCGAAAGCCCGCCGGACGCGTCCCACGCAGCTGTGGGACGTGAGACCGTCGGGCTTGTCGAGAACCAGGAACCCGCAGAGGGAGGGATCCAGGGTCAGGCGGTGGCGATGTTGATGCGCTTGCGGTTGCGCAGGCCGCGCTTGATGCTGTCGAAGCTCACCACACCGTCGACCAGGGCGAAGAGGGTGTCGTCGGAACCACGACCCACGTTGATGCCTGGCAGCACCGAGGTGCCCCGCTGACGGATCAGGATCGAGCCGGCGCTCACGCTCTCACCGCCATAGGCCTTGACACCCAGGCGCTTGGCGTTGGAATCGCGGCCGTTGCGGGTGGAACCTGTGCCTTTCTTGTGGGCCATGGGAAGGAAGAGTGGGAACGAAGGAGGAGAGGAAAGGGGGAGGAGGAACGGGCCGATCAGGCGATCGCCTTGCCGCCGACGCTGATCGACTGGACCAGCACCCGGGTGAGCTCCTGACGATGTCCGTTCTTGCGGCGTGTCTTTTTCTTGGGACGCATCTTGTACACCAACACCTTGGGACCGCGGCGGTGGGCAAGCACCTTCAGCTCCACTTTGGCCCCGTCCACGTAGGGGCGGCCGAGGGTGGTGCCGTTGGCGCCGTTCACCAGCAGGACGCTCTCGAGGGTGATGGTGCTGCCCTCCTCGGCGGCCAGGCGATCCAGATCGACGTAGCGATCGGGCTGAAGCCAGAACTGCTGGCCGGAGGCCTCGACGATCGCGTAGGGCCCGGGGCCCGCGGAGGTGGTGGTGTCGCTCATGGGAAGGGGGGCATGGCCAGGCTGACGCAGACTTCTCGGCTCAGAGCAGGCCGCAGGTTCGCGCCATTGAGCCTGGGCTCACGGCAATCGAAAGACAAACAAAGACTTTGACGTCCAGGCCCGCCTTTCGTCAACATTCAGGCAGTTCGCGGCGGCCTGCTCTTCTGTCGATGCCCGAGCCGGCCCTCACGATCGCCAGCTTCCTCCTTGATCCCTCCCTGACCCAGGCCTGCACCCAGTGGCTCCGTGGCGGCCGCTATCACCTCGTGGCCATCGATCCCTCCCGCGACCCCCTGGCCGTGCTGGAAGAAGGACGCGACGCGTTCGACGCCGTGCTGCTGCAGCAGGGGGTGACGGCGGCGGCAACGCTTCAGGTCCTGGCGGAGCGGGGTCTGTTGCTGCCGGCGGTGGTGATCGGTGCCGTCACCGGTCGGGTGGAGTACCACGATGCGGAGGTGCACCTGCCGGCCGACCAGCTGGAGCAGCTCAGCTACAGCCTTGATGCCGCGGTGACGCGCTTTCTGCGCCGTGGGCGGATCTCTGCCGGCCAGCACTCCCAGGGCCCCGGAGACAGCGCCGGCGACGGCTGGAAGCTGGACAACCGGCTCAAGGGCCGGCTGGGGTACCTGGGTGTGTACTACAAACGGGATCCCTCCCGCTTCCTGCGCAACCTGCCTGAATCCGACCGGGAGGATCTCCTGCGTTCCCTCACCCGCACCTACCGCGATCTGCTGGTCAGCTACTTCCGCGACCCTGCGGCTGCGAACCAGGCGCTGGAAAGTTTCGTGAACACGGCGTTCTTCAGTGATCTTCCGATCACGAAAACTGTTGAGATTCACATGAATCTGATTGAAAGTTTCTGGAAGCAACTCAAGCTGGAGGGTCACAAGAATGATTTTCTCCAGGACTATCGCCTGGCGCTGCTCGATGTGATGGCCCATCTCTGCGAGATGTACCGCCGCTCCGTCCCCCCGGATGCTCCCCTCGGCTCCCCTGCAGACCTTTCCCCCTCTTCGCATGCCGCCCCGGAGGCTCCCTGACCATGACCCCTCGCAAGACCTACATCCTCAAGCTCTACGTGGCGGGCAATACGCCCAACTCGATGCGTGCGCTCAAGACCCTGCGCAACATCCTGGAAACGGAGTTCCGCGGTGTCTATGCCCTGAAGGTGATCGACGTGCTCAAGAACCCTCAGCTGGCGGAGGAGGACAAGATTCTGGCCACCCCCACCTTGGCCAAGATCCTGCCGCCGCCGGTGCGTCGCATCATTGGTGATCTGTCCGATCGGGAGCGGGTGTTGATCGGCCTGGATCTTCTCTACGACGAGCTCAGCGAGGAGGGTTTCGACTTCGATGAAGCTCCCCCTGGGGAAGACCCTGATCCCGGGGAAGGGGACGAGACCCCCTGATCCGCCCTGCGCCCTTCCCTTTTCCCTCTTCCCTCCACTTTCCGGACCCTCTTTCGATGCAGGACCCCAGCCTCCCGATCAGCCCCGGCGGTTCGCCGCTGATGCAGGTGCAGAAGCTGCCGACCGGCATCGAAGGCTTCGATGACATCTGCCACGGGGGCTTGCCGATCGGCCGCTCCACTCTGATCAGCGGCACCTCCGGTACCGGCAAGACCGTGTTCTCGCTGAACTTTCTCTACAACGGCATCCGCCAGTTTAACGAGGCCGGCATCTTCGTCACCTTCGAGGAGTCCCCTCTCGACATCCTGCGCAATGCCTCCAGCTTCGGTTGGAACCTGCAGGAGATGGTGGAGCAGGACAAGCTGTTCATCCTCGATGCCTCGCCCGATCCGGAAGGCCAGGACGTTGCCGGCAGCTTCGACCTCTCCGGCCTGATCGAGCGCATCAACTACGCCATCCGCAAGTACAAGGCCCACCGGGTGGCGATCGATTCGATCACGGCGGTGTTTCAGCAGTACGACGCCGTGTCGGTGGTGCGCCGCGAGATCTTCCGCCTGATCGCCCGGCTCAAGGAGATCGGTGTCACCACCTTGATGACCACCGAGCGCATCGACGAGTACGGCCCGATCGCCCGCTACGGGGTGGAGGAGTTCGTCTCCGACAACGTGGTGATCCTGCGCAACGTGCTGGAGGGCGAACGGCGCCGCCGCACCGTGGAGATCCTCAAGCTGCGGGGCACCACCCACATGAAGGGCGAGTTCCCCTTCACCATGGGCAGCCACGGTGTCAGCATCTTCCCGCTCGGGGCGATGCGGCTCACCCAGCGCTCATCGAACGTGCGGCTCAGCTCCGGTGTGCCCCGGCTCGACGAGATGTGCGGCGGCGGCTTCTTCAAGGATTCGATCATCCTCGCCACCGGTGCCACCGGCACCGGCAAGACGCTGCTTGTGTCCAAGTTCATCGAGGATGCCTGCCGCAGCGGCGAGCGCGCCATCCTGTTCGCCTATGAGGAGTCGCGGGCGCAGTTGCTGCGTAACGCCACCAGCTGGGGCATCGATTTCGAGCAGATGGAACAGGATGGTCTGCTGAAGATCATCTGCGCCTATCCCGAGTCCACCGGACTCGAGGATCACCTGCAGATCATCAAGACGGAGATCAGCCAGTTCAAGCCCTCCCGCATGGCGATCGACTCCCTCTCCGCCCTGGCCCGGGGAGTGAGCCACAACGCCTTCCGCCAGTTCGTGATTGGCGTGACGGGCTATGCCAAGCAGGAGGAGATTGCCGGCTTCTTCACGAACACCTCCGAGGAGTTCATGGGCAGCCACTCGATCACCGACTCCCACATCTCCACCATCACCGATACGATCCTGCTGCTGCAGTACGTGGAGATCCGTGGCGAGATGGCGCGGGCGCTGAACGTGTTCAAGATGCGCGGCTCCTGGCACGATAAGGGCATCCGCGAGTTCGTGATCACCAGCAACGGGCCGGAGATCAAGGATTCCTTCTCCAACTTCGAGCGCATCATCAGCGGTGTACCCCACCGCGTCACTACCGATGAGCGCAGCGAACTCTCGCGGATCGTGCGGGGCGTGGAAGGGGAGTGAGGCGGGGGATCAGCGGCTGATCCCTTCGCGCTCGTAGGTGCGGCGTTCGCTCTGAAGCTGCAGTTCGTCGCCGTCGGATTGCTCCAGGGGCAGGTCGAACCAGAAGGTTGTGCCCACCCCGGCTTCGCTGGCCATGCGTGCCTGGGTGCCGTGCTTGTCGAGGATGCCGCGCACGATCGAGAGCCCCAGGCCGGTACCGGCCTCGGTATGCACAGCGTTCTCCACCCGGTAGAAGCGCTCGAAGATGCGCTCCTGGTCGGAAGGGGAGATGCCGCAGCCGGTGTCGGCGATCTCGATCCGCAGGCGGGGCAGGGGGGAGGTGAGGGCGCAGGTGGGGTTGTCGCCGGGGGCGGTGCCGGGCTCCAGTCGGCAGGAGTCGGGCCAGGGATAGGCCCGCAGCCTCACCATCCCCCCGGGCTTGGTGAACTTCAGGGCATTGCCCACCAGGTTGTCGAAGACCTGGAGCAGCAGATCCCAGTTGCCCAGCACCCGGGGCAGGGTGGGATCGGCCTCCAGCGCCAGGGTGACCCCCCGGTCGTCGGCGTTGAGACGGTAGGTGCGCAGGGTCTGCTCGATCGCCGGCGCCACCTCGAGAGGCTCCAGCTGCCACACCCGGTCGGATTCGAGTCGGGAGAGATCGAGCACGTCGTTCACCAGGCGGGTGAGCCGGTCGGTTTCGGCGTTGGCGATGCCCAGAAACTCCTGCTTCTCCTGCTCGCTCAACTGGTCGCCGAGATCGTGCAGGGTTTCGACGTAGCTCTTGATGTTGAACAGCGGCGTGCGCAGTTCATGGGAGACGTTGCTGATGAACCGGCTCTGGGCCGCATTGAGCTCCACCTCCCTGGTGAGGTCCTGGATCGTCATGGCGATGCCCTTGAGCGTTTCGCCGCTGGCATCCCGCACCGACTGCAGCACGATGCGCAGGGTGCGGGCCGGCTCCCCCACGCTGCAGCGCACGTCGGTGCTGTCCTTGTCGCTGCGCACCAGGCTGGCCAGTGGACTGTGCAGTTCCATCGCCAGCCGGTCGGGGAGTTCGTCCTCCAGGTCGCTGCCCTCGAGCTTGCGGCCCTCCCAGCGGAACAGCCGCCGGGCGGTGGGGTTGGCCAGCACGATCCGGCCCTCCTCGTCGAGCAGCACCGCCCCATCGGCCATGGTGGCGATCAAGGACTGCTGCTTCCCCTGCTCGGCCCGCAGCTCCTCGATGTTGGCGGCCTTGTAGGCCTCCAACTGCGAGGCCATGGTGTTGAAGCCCTGCAGCAGCTCCCCCAGTTCGCCGCCTACCGGCAGGGCGATGCGGGCGGCGAAGTCGCCGCCGGCGATCGAGCGCACCCCCCGCAGCAGCTCCTTCACCGGCCGGGTGATCGTGAGGGCGTTGAACACCGACCCCAGGATCACCAGCACCCAGATCGAGATGAACACGGCCACTGTCACCTCTCGGGTGAGGGCGGCGCTGGCCAGCAGGGTTTCGTTGGGGTTGATCCCGAGGGCCACCACCCCCAGGTAGCGGTCGTCGGCCACCATCGGCACGAATACATCGGTGACCTGCCCGTCGGGGGTGAGGTGCTGGCGGATCAGGGGGTTGTCGGGGCGGCGCTGCAGATCGGCGGGCAGCTCCAGGCGGCGGCTGAGCAGTTCCTCCCCGGGACCGCCGGTGCTGCCGTTGCCCATCGGAATGCCGAGGTAGATCACGCCCTTGGCATCGGCGAACACGATGTAGCGGAGGCTGCGGCTCGAGCGCCAGAACCGTTCGGCCACCGCCGCCAGCTCCCGGTCGTTGCCCTGAGCCACCAGGGGTGTGACGTTGGCGGACAGCAGCAGGCCGAGGTCGCGCGCGTAGCGGGTGTCGCTCATGCGGGCGTCCCGCTGGATGCCGTTCAGGGCGAAGAAGGTGATGCCCGTCATCAGCAGGCTCACCACCAGGGTGGCCACTGCCAGCAGCTTGGTCTGCAGGCTGAACTCGGCCCACCAGTGCGCCAGGCGACGCTGCCAGTCGGCGGCGGCGGCGCCGGCGGCTGCCGCCGCCCCCGGGAGGGGCAGGGCGGGGGGGGAGCTGTCCGTCATCGGGTGCGCACCTGGTGGCCGATGTCACGGCGCAGGGTCATGCCGTCGAAGCGCATCTGCTCCAGACCGCGGTAGGCCCGCTCAAAGGCGGTGTCGAAATCGTCCGCCTGGGCCACCACCGCCAGCACCCGGCCGCCGGCCGTCACGCAGCGGCCGTCCTCGCCGAGGCGGGTGCCGGCATGGAAGAGCTGCAGGCTGTCGCCGGTGGCGAGATCGCCTTCGATCACGTCGCCCCGACGGATCTCGCCGGGGTAGCCCTCGGCCGCCGCGATCACGCAGGCACTGCAGCCTGCGGCGATTGAAAGGGGCGGGGCCGTGTCCAGGCGCCCCTTGGCGCAGGCCAGCAGAACTGTTGCCAGCTCTGGGCCCAGAAGCGGCATCAGGGTCTCGCACTCCGGATCGCCGAAGCGACAGTTGAATTCGATCACGCTCGGGCCGGTGGCGGTGAGCATCAGGCCGGCGTAGATCACGCCGCGGTAGTCGATGCCCCGGGCCTGCAAGGCCGCGAGGGTGGGTTTCAGCACCTGAATCCGCACCGTCTCCAGCCCGGCCGCATCCAGCAGGGGTGCCGGGGCGTAGGCGCCCATCCCGCCGGTGTTGGGGCCCGTGTCGCCCTCGCCGATGCGCTTGTGATCCTGGGCAGGGGGCAGCAGCACCATGCGCTGGCCGTCGGTGAGGGCGAACACAGAAACCTCCGGGCCCTCGGTGCGCTCCTCCAGCACCAACGCCGCCCCCTGGCTCTCCCCGAAGCGGCCGGAGAAGATCTCCTCGATCGCAGAACGCGCCTCGGCCATGGTCTCGGCCACGGTCACGCCCTTACCGGCGGCCAGGCCGTCGGCCTTCACGACCAGGGGGCGACCCTGGGCCTCAAGCGCCGCCAGGGCCTGCTCCATGGTGGTGGCGGGCCAGAAATCGGCTGTGGGGATGCCGGCCTCGTGCATCAGCGTCTTGGCCCACTGTTTGCTGGCCTCGAGCCGGGCACCGTCGGCACCGGGGCCGAAGACCGGCAGCCCGGCGGCCCGCAGCCGGTCGGCCAGGCCGGCGGCCAGGGGTGCCTCCGGCCCCACCACCACCAGATCCACCTCCCGGCCCCGGCACGCCTCGAGCAGGCCCTCGCTGTCGCTCTCGCCAATCGCCAGGGGCTCACAGCCCGTCAGAGCTGCCGTGCCGCCGTTTCCCGGCGCCACCCATACCCGCTCCACCCCTGGGCAGCGAGCCAGGGCCCAGGCCAGGCTGTTCTCCCGGCCGCCGCAGCCAACCACCAGGACCCTCCGGGGGCCGGGGGCCGTGGCGGGTTCAGTGGCGGAGGCGGTCATGGGCGCAGGGGCGAAGGGGCGCTGGACGGGAGCGCCGGTAGGTTGTCGCGGAGCTCCGGGTGCCGCCATTGTCCTTGACAGCGGGCCGCTCCGACGGGCCGTCCCCCTCCCACCCGCGCGATTCCGCGAGCGCCAGTCTGTGAAGGTCTCCCTACCCGCCGCTGCGCGCCGCCATCCGGGGGGATTCCGCCGCTGGCGCTCCAGCGCGGCCCTGCTGGGGCCGGTGTTGGCGGGTGTGCTGGCCGTGTGCGCCGCCCCGGCGCTTCCGGCGGACCCGCCCCAGGCGGCAGCCCCTGGCCCCGCCCTGCTGCCGGCGGTGCCGGGGGCCCCTCCCGGCGCGCCACTGCCCCTCGATGACGCCGCCTTCGCCGCCGCGCTGGAGGGGGGCGATCTCGATCGCCTCTACGCCCTCTGCCGCCAGACCGTGGCCGAGGACCGGCGCGATCGGCTGCGCCAGCTCCAGGCGCGGCTGCTGGTGATCCATCCGGCTCCCCAGCCTCTTGCGGTGGTGCTCGCCAATGCCGAAGCCCTGCTCGGCTGTCTGGCGCCGGAGGCCGCGCTCACGGTTCTGGATCGTATCGGCCCCGCCCCTGGCCCGGACCGGATCCAGTGGCTGGTGGTGCAGTGGCGGGCCGCCAGCGCCGGCCTCGATCACCGCCGCGCCTCCCTGGCGCTCGAGCGTCTGGCCGTGGCTCTGGGGACGGGCAGCAGTCTCGATGCGGTGGCCCTGCCGATGCGGCGGCGCGAGGACGGCACCGTGCCCACCCGGGCGGCCCTCGACGAGCTGGCGGAACATCTGGCGGCTCGTGGCCTGACCTGGCAGGCGGCCCAGCTGCTGCTCTCCTCCCGCCGCCCCGGAATGGCGGGGGCCGAGCGGCTCCGACTTGCCGCCGGCTGGGGCTCCGAGCTTTCCCTGGAACAGCGGGAGGACCTGCTGGAGCAGGCCCTCGATCAGGCGGCGGCCCTCGGCGCCTGGGGGCTGGTCAACGATCTGCTCGATGACCAGATGGGCCTGCCGGTGGCCCGGGCCCGGGAACGCCGCCTCAGGCTGGCCCCCCGCCTCGATGACGCCTACGGCGAATGGCTGTTGCGCCAGGGGGACCCGGCCTCTGCCGCCCGGGCTCGTGAGCTGGAAGGGCGCCTGCGTTCGCCCCGCTCCCCGGGCGGCCACGCCGCCGGACTGCCCGAACC
>JBKDPV010000040.1:0-30566 GCA_046342315.1 Cyanobacteriota bacterium | reverse complement strand
GCTCGCGGTTCTTGGTGAATGTGGTGGGATGCCAGATCGGATCGTCGGGGCTCAGACCCACAAACCAGCGGAACAGCAGGTTGTAGTGCAGCTGCTCCAGCAAAAGCCGCTCCGATCGGATCCCGTAGAACGCCTGCAGCAACGAGGCCAGCAGCAGCTGCTCCGGCGGAACTGAGGGCCGGCCTTCTGCGGCGTAGAGCTCACAGAAGGTGGGATTGAGCCGATCGAGGACCTGATCCGCCAGCTTGCGAATCCGCCGCAGCGGATGGCTGGCCGGGATCCGCTCCTCAATCGACACGTAGGAGAACAGGGAGCCGCTGCGCTCCCGGTGGCCTCGCATCTGGACAGGGCAGTTGTCCCATTTTCGCAGAGGTGGACGGGTTTTTCAGCGAACTCTTCGGCGATCGCCGGCGCGGCCCGGCGATCCTGCTTTCTCCAGGCTCACCATCCCATGGAGGCGATGCTCGGCACGGCCGATCTAGGAGCCTGTGGCGCATAGATTTTCCTGATTAGGTAGCTAGCTCCACACTCCTCAAGATGCGTTCCGGCCGAGCGCCGCAGCTGCAGATGGCATGAACCATTCGCTCAGTCATTGCTGCCAAGTTGAAGCGGCGGTTGAAGCGGTAATTGAAGGCACCCAGGTAGCGATCAGCGTGCTGTTCGAACTTCAGGGCATAAAAGGTGCCGCTGAAGCTCGTTATCAAGTTGCTGAGGACCGTGTTGATCCAGCGGAATACCGGCAGTTCATTGGGATGGCGTCCTTTCACGACCACAGCTTGATGCAGGCAACCGACTTCTGTCACGGCGCGAAAGCAGGCCAGCCCATCCGAGATCACTTCGCATCCTATGGCCAGTGAATCCTTTGCCCAATCAGCGATAGCGGCAAATGAGAACGTGGCCACGGTGGCAAGCTTCACGTAACGAGGGTGGCCCGCATCATCGACAGAGACGGCGACCACGATCGGCACCTTGTTCTCTGATCCGCGACCAGGCTTTCCACCACAGCGCTCTTCGCCAAGGTAGGCATCATCTACCTGTACCTTTCCCTGCAGGACATAGGCTCCATCCCGCTCCTTCATCGCCTGCATGATCTTGTTGTGAACCAGCCATGCCGTGCGGTAGTTCACGCCGAGATGGCGCCTCAGAGCGAGTGAGGAGATGCCCGTCTTGGCCTGGCCCACCAGGTAGAAAGCGAGGAACCAGGTGGTCAGCGGCAACTTGGTCGCCTCCAGGATGGTTCCGGCCGTGAGGGTGGCCTGATGACGGCAGATCCGGCATTGACAGAGCTTGTGGCGCCTGCCATGGATCAACCCGTATTCCTTGCACTCACAGCGGGGGCAACGGAAACCGTCAGGCCAGCGTGCCTGCTTCAGGGCGGCCTCACATTTCTCCTCGGTGCCGTAGAGCTCGATGAACCATGGCAGCGACAGGCCTGCCTGAAACTGGATTCGACTCATCGCCACGCCGAGCACCTTTGGTACATGCGTACCACCCTAGACGGGAATGGCCTACTGACGGAGCTTGCTACCTAGTCAAGTAGATTTTCCAAGTCAGGGATATACGCAAAAAGGCCAAATTTGACCATCGTGGAGCGCCAGGCAATCTCGACGAGATTGTGGCAGCAATTCGTCTCGGCCCAGAGTGCTGGTGCAACACCAGCCTGGGTCCTATCCAGGGGAAAGAAAGTCGCACCCTTTCTCAGAGTGTCTCCGCCTTGGTCGCGTTGTTTGTGGATGTGCCCACATAAAATCTATGCGCAACAGCCTCCTAGGTGGGCATCAGCCACTCCCAACGGAACCTGGTGGGGTTCGACATGCGCCCACCGTCTTGGCAGTCCTGCCCCACAGGCCGCGCCTGCTGCACAGCGACATCGGAGTGGAGCCGCATCCGGATGGCCTGCTGGAGGTGCTGCCGATCCATCAGGCAGGGGAAATGCAAGAGAAATCCCTGAACACCCCGAGGATGTACCAGCCCAGTCCGAGGGCGTTGATGCTCCAGAGCAAAAGTTCGAAATGCAGAAGCGCTCGCAGCCAGGGACGTCGGCGAAGGTCGAACAAGTGCCGCAGATGATGATCGGCGGCGCCGATCACCTAGAGCAACCCCACCAGTTGCATGAGCCTCAACAGGGTATAGAACGAACCCACCCAGATCGCCAGGCCTTCCCCCATCAGGGCTTCCGCCACGAATAGGGTGATCGCCTGAGCCAGCAACAGCAGTAGATAGGGCTCCAAGCAGCGGCGCACAACCTTTTACAACCACCTGCCAACCCATCAACGGCAGCTGTGCTGGGCGCACCTGATCCGTGATCTCACCGCTATCAGTGAACGCACAGGCGCCAGCGGTGAGATCGGTCTGGAGTTGCTGGACCTGCAGCAGCAGCTGTTTGAGCAGTGGCACCAGTGGAAGGACGGAACGATCGAGTGGCCGCAGCTGCAGCAATACTGCCAGCCAATTCGCCAATCGTTTGAGGCCACGCTGCAGTGCGCAGTGGATCTGGGCTGCCAGCGGGGTGAGCGAACGCCGTGGGCCCAGACGGTGCGCACCTGCCGGCAGCTGCTGCAACGACGAGAAGCCCTGTGGACCTTCCTGGAGAAAGAAAGGATCGAGCCCACCAACAACGCCGCCGAGCGTGCCCTGCGCCAGTCAGTCATCCAGCGCAAGATCAGTCATGGCGTCCAGTCCGCCAGCGGTGCCGTTTGCCGCAGCCGCCTGCTCACGGCCACGACCACCCTCAGGCAGCAGGGTCGGGATGTGTGGGAGTTCCTGGAGCAAGTCTGGATCGCCCATCACCGCGGTGGCGTGATGCCCTCACTGCTGCCGGAACGCTGAGGCAGAAATCCGTTGAAGCAGGAAACCATGGCTTCTATCTGGGGAGTCATCGGCTAAGAATTGGCGCGGCGGGGTGTCCCGCCCTCTGAACGGGTACCTGTCGATTGACATCAGTGATCACGTCCTGCTCTTGATACCTGGGCTCAATCGATCCGTCCGCTCTATGGGGAAGAATGATTGCATGGGCAACCCAGAATGTCTTGCGAATGGTGAGAATCTTTGTGCTGGCATTCTTCGCTGAAACCGTGAGCAACACCGGGAGGGGATTGCCGTCGGCCTGGCTGAGGGGCTTGAGGAGCTTGACCTCAGGCCCCAGAGAGATGTTCACGGGAGCCACAGCGGGCCGCAGGATTTCCTGGAACAGGAACACCCATGCCCCCCAGAGGAATCCTGCCGTAACGCCAAGTCCACCGAAGACCTTCGGCCAATCCCCATCCTTAGGGCGCAGAGAAGATAGGAAGCGCTTTGGCAAAGATAGTGCGCAAGACGGCACTACAGAACCTATGCCGATTGCCCGTGCTTTCTATTATGCGAAGCTTCTCCACGACGGGCCGGGGAAACTTCGAATATCTTTAGAATTCGTGGCTCAGCCGGTATCCCTGGGCCTCTGCGGACAGGCGGAAGCGTGAGATCCACCACAAATCGATGGTGAAGATTTTTTTCGCCAGCACTTGCAAGCCGCCGCCGCTGAATGGGGCTATCCCAGATGGAAGTCAGGCGCTGCGCCACGAGCCGCGACCCGATCTTGCCGACAGATAGGCCTACCCCCCATCGCAGGCCCACTCAATGAACCTTCCATTTCCCTCCCGAGCGGGCCAGACACCTGCCCTGCACGTCAGCCCAGCTCTGCTGCTGGGAAGCCTGCTGCTGGTGCTGGCCATGACCGGCCCGGCCTTCGCTCAGCGCTGCTCCACCAACCAGAACGGCCAGACCATCTGCTGCGACAACAACGGCAACTGCTACAGCAAGTGATGCAGATGCGCCTCACATCCCGGTGATGCAGTACCCCGCATCCACGTAGACCACCTGGCCGGTGATGCCGCTGGCCAGGGGACTGGCCAGGAAGGCGGCGGTGCCGCCCACCTCCTCCTGGGTGACGGTGCGGCGCAACGGAGCCTTCTCCTCCACGTTGTGGATCATGTCGAGGATGCCGCCGATGGCGCTGCTGGCCAGGGTGCGGATCGGGCCGGCGCTGATGGCATTGACCCGCACCTGCTTCTCCGGGCCCAGTTCAGAGGCCAGATAGCGCACCGAGGCCTCGAGGGCCGCTTTTGCGACGCCCATCACGTTGTAGTTGGGGATGGCCCGCTCGGCCCCCAGGTAGCTGAGGGTGATCACGCTGCCTCCCTCGTTGAACAGGGGCTTGGCATAGCGGCACAGGGGGGCCAGGGAGTAGGCGCTCACCTCCAGGGCGCGGGCGAAGCCCTCCGGACTGATGGCGCTGTAGTCGCCGATCAGCTCCTCCTTGCCGGCGAAGGCCAGGCAATGCACCAGCACGTCGATCGAGCCCCACTGCTCTTGCACCCGCTGGAACACGGCCTCAATCTGGGCCGGGTCCTGCACGTTCAGGGGCTCGAACAGGGTGGGGTTGAGGGGGGCGGTGAGCTCGCGCACCTTGGCCTCGAACTTGCCCTTCTCATCCGGCAGGTAGGTGACCCCCAGTTCCGCTCCGGCAGCGGTCAGCTGGCGGGCGATGCCCCAGGCGATCGAGCGGTTGTTGGCGATGCCGGTGACGAGGGCCTTCTTGCCGCGCAGATCAAGGAGCATGGGGGAAGAAACCGCCAGGAGGGCAGCAGTGCGTTCGGGCGATTCTCCCGCAGCACCGGATCCCCAGACCCTTGAGGCAGAAGAGCCACTGGAGCCTTTGCCCTGGCAGCCGGCCGCGGACCAGAGAGGTGAGGACGGGGTGCCCCCGCCCCCGACCCTTCGGCAGGGGCCGCCCCTGGTGCTGCAGATCGATCGCCGCGCACCGGCCGTGCGGGAGGCTCTGGTCTGGCTTCAGGCCCTGCTGGGGCCACCGGAGCTGGAGCGCCTGACCCGCCTGCGCCGGGCCGATGACCGCGAGCGGTTCCTGCTCGGTCGCAGCGTGCTGCGGCTCACACTCGGCCGCTGGCTGGGGCGGGATCCGGCGTCCCTGGTGTTCCGCATCGGCCACCACGGCAAACCGGGGCTCGACGGCGCCCCTCCGTTCAACCTGTCCCACTCCGGCCACCTGGTGCTGCTGGCCTTCCACGGCAGCCGGGAGGTGGGGGTGGACGTGGAACAGGAACGCCCTGGGATGGATTGGCAGGCGATTGCCCGGCGCGTTCTCGCCCAGCAGCGTGTGGCCCAGCTGGAAGCGCTGCCGGCAGCCGATCAGCAGCGGGCCTTCCTGGTGGAGTGGTGCCGGCTTGAGGCGCAGCTCAAGGCCCGTGGAACGGGGCTGGCCGGTCTGGGCGAACGCCCGCCGGACCCCAGCAAGACAGAGCTGTGGGATCTCGTGCTGCCGGCCGCTCATCTGGGGGCCGTGGCGGTGGCCACCACCCTCACGGACCATCCGGCGGCCGCGGCGGCTCCTCGTCGCGGAAGTCGTCCGGAGTGAGGGGCAAGCCCAGCAGCTGCTTCTCCGCCCGCTTCACCACCTTGGGATTGCTGAGCAGATCCCGTTCCTCCCACAGCGGCAGCGGGGCAGGTCGCAGGTCCTGGGGGCGACGCGGCGGCTCGACCCAGACGAACTCCGCGCGCGGCGCCCGGCGACGGCACAGGGCCTCGAAGGCCTGACGCAACGCCAACCGCAGCGGGCCATGCCCCAGGGCGGCGAAGAACTCCGTCCGCGGGGCCAGCCCCATGCTCTGCGGCCTGGGGCCGTCACCACCCCGCAGCCGGGCGGCATCGGGATTCCAGCGAGGACGGCAGCGCCCTTCGACGCTCGTGTCGGTGTCCAGATACAGGTGGAGCCCCTCGCCGCCAGGGCGGCTCACCACCGCCAGGCCATCGTGAGCGGCGTGGCGCGGCAGAGGGAAGATCCGCCAGCTGGCCCGCTCGGAGGCCGGAACGCACCCGGCCAGGAGCAGCACCACCAACAGCGAAGGCAGCGAAGGGAACCGCAGAAGCGGCCAAGACCTGGACATGCCGCCATGATCCCTGTCCTTCCGCCTCGTGCCGCCACCACGGCGACGGTTCCATGGCCCTCACCCCCTCCGCGATGCTGCCCCTGGACACCCCGCTGCCCCGGGAGGTCCTGATCCAGGGTTTGCGGCCGGTGAGCGGCGGCCCCCTGCAGCCGGCCCTGGAACCGGGCAGGCCGCTGCTGGTGCTGTTCCTCTGCCCCCACTGCCCCTTCGTGAAGCACGTGGAGGCCGAGATCGGCCGGTTGCAGGACGACTGGGGCGAGCGGGCGGCGATCCTGGCCATCTGCAGCAACAGCCTCACCACCCACCCCCAGGACGGGCCGGAGGGCATGGCGGAGCAGGCGGATCGCAACGGCTGGCGCTTCCCCTATCTGCACGATCCGCATCAGAGCGTGGCCCGCGCCTTCCAGGCGGCCTGCACCCCCGACCCCTTTCTCTTCGATGGCGCGGGGAAGCTGGCCTACCGGGGCCAGCTCGACAGCAGCCGGCCCGGGAACGGGCTCCCATGCGAAGCTCGGGACGTCCGCGCGGCCCTGGCCGCCCTGCTGGAAGGCAGGAGGCCATCGGCGGAGCAGACACCCTCGATCGGCTGCAACATCAAGTGGCACCCCGGCACGGGAGCAGCCCCTGCAGGGAACGGGGCTTAAGGTTGCCGCCATGCACGTGCCCCCCTTCAGTCTCAGCGAGCAGCTGCGGGAACTCGGCGGCGCCCTCGACGAGGCCGTACTGCAAGTTCTGCGCAGTGGTCAATACATCGGTGGGAACACCATCGCCAGCTTCGAGCAGGCGTTCGCCGTCACCTGCGGCGTTCCTCATGCCATTGGCTGCAACAGCGGTACCGACGCCCTGGTGCTGGCCCTGCGGGCCCTGGGCATCGGGCCCGGCGACGAGGTGATCACCGCCTCCTTCAGCTTCTTCGCCACCGCCGAGGCGATCAGCGCCGTGGGCGCCACGCCGATGTTCGTGGATGTGGAGGAAAGCACCTACCTGATCGATCCCCAGCGGATCGAGGCAGCGATCACACCCGCCACCCGGGCCCTGATCCCGGTGCACCTGTTCGGCCGGCCGGTCGACATGGAGCGGATCGGAGCCATCGCCAAGGCCCATGGCCTGCTGGTGATCGAGGACTGCGCCCAGGCCAGCGGCGCGCACTGGAACGGCCGACCCGTGGGCAGCTGGGGCGACGCGGGCTGCTTCAGCTTCTTCCCCACCAAGAATCTGGGAGCCGCCGGTGACGGCGGGGCCGTGACCGTTCGCGATCCGGAACTGGCCCAGCGGGTGCGGGAGCTGGCGGTGCACGGCATGCCGCGTCGCTACCTCCACACCGAACTCGGCTACAACAGCCGCCTCGATGCCCTCCAGGCGGCGGTGCTGAACGTGAAGCTGCCCCACTTGCCGCGCTGGGTTGAGCGGCGCCGCCAGATCGCCGGCCGCGACCGGCAGGGACTCGAGGATCTCAGCGGTGTGGCCCTGGCCGATCCCGGCACGGCGGGCCACAGCTGGAACCAGTTCGTGGTGCGCGTGCCCCATTGCCCCGGCGGCCGTGCGGCCTGCGCCGGTGCCTGTACGCCTTCAACTGACAGCGCCTCCTACGGACTGCCCGAAGCCTGCTGCCGCGACTGGCTCAAACAGCAACTGCAGGAGGCCGGTGTGAGCACGATCATCTACTACCCGATCCCGATCCACCGCCAACCCGCCTACGCGCACCTGGGCTACGGCCCCGGCAGCCTGCCGATCACCGAGCGCCTCTGCGCCGAGGTGCTCAGCCTGCCGATCTTCCCGGAACTCAGCGACGAGCAACAGGACACCGTGATCAACCAGTTGCGGCGCCTGGCCGGTGCACCGGTCGTCGAAAGCAGCGTGACCGTGGCGGCGTGACATCCCACGGCGGGAGGCTGGCCCGCCCCACCCTGCATGAGCAACCTGCCGCCCTACAGCGCACTGATCGCCCTGGCCCCCTGGGAGCCTCCCGAGGTGGTGGCCGAGGTGCTGGACAGCCTGCGCCGGCAGTCGCTGCCACCCGACCAGGTGGTGATCAGCTGCGACGGTCCCCCGCCCCCGCCCCTGCATCAGTGTCTGCTGGCGAGCGGCCTGCCGCTGCGCATCATGCCGGGGCCGGGGGGTGAGGGGGCGGGACCGGTGCTGGCGCGGGGGTTGCTGGCGTGCCGCCACGAGATCGTGGTGCGGGTCGATGCCGATGATCTTTCTGTGCCGCTGCGCTGCGAGCGTCAGGTGCGCCGCATGCAGGACGCGCCCTGGCTGGCGGCGCTGAGTTCACCGATCACAGAATTTGAGCGTGATCCCACCTCTCCCTGTGGCCTGCGCACGGTGCCCTGCGGCGAGGCACAGGTGCGGAGCTTCAGCCGCTGGCGCAATCCGCTGAATCATCCGTCGTCGGTGATCCGCCGCTCGCGTGTGCTGGCGGTGGGCAACTACCGCAGCAAGCCCGGTTTCGAGGACTACGACCTCTGGCTGCGGCTGCTGGCCGCAGGTGAGCGGCTGGACAACAGCCGGGAGGTGGAGGTGATGGCCAGGGTGGGGCCGGCGCACCTGCAACGGCGCCACGGATTCCGCTACGCCCGGCGGGAACTGCGGTTTCTGCTCGCCTGCGGTCGCGAGGGCCTGATCCCCTGGCCGCGGGTGCTGGTGCTGCTGCCGCTGCGACTGCCGTGGCGCCTGCTGCCACCGGCGCTGCTGCGGTGGGTGACCCACCGTTTGCTCCACCGGCAGGTGCCTGATCCGAAACCAATCGGCAGTCTCGAGCCCTGAAGATCGGTGCCGATTCTCCCTAGATCCGGCGCAGCGAATCCGCCTTGTCCCGGAAGCTGCCGAGCAGCAGCTGCAGATAGGACACCTTGCGCAACTTGATGTTGGCGGTGAGGCTCATGCCCACCTGCAGGGGAAGCTTGCGACCGCTCTTGAGCTTGAGCTGCTGGCTGGCCAGCTTGATGCTTGCGGGGAACCGGTACTCCTCTCGCTGCTTGAGCTGATCGGGAGGGAGAGCATCGGAGCCAACCCGGCGCACGGTGCCCTGCAGCACACCGAAGTCGGTGGCGGGGAACGAATCGATGCTCACGTCCACGGGCATGCCCGTGCTTACGAAGCCGATGTCCTTGCTGGCGATCTCGACGCGGGCCTCGAGCTTGTCGTACGGAACGATCTTCATGATCGTTTCCGCCCCCTGGGCCGTGAAGCCCGGGCCTTTGGGCTTGAGGTCGAACACGACGCCATTCACCGGGGAGCGCAGTTCCTGATAGCGCAGCGTCACCCGGGCTTCCGTGAGCTGGCTGTCCAGCTCGGCCAGCTGGCTTTCGATGGCCGCGATCTCGCCGCGCAGCTGCTGGATCGCCTGGTCGAGAATCGCCCCCTGGCGCAGGCGGTCGACCCGGGTCTGGTTGAGCTGGCCCTCGCCTTCGGCCACCTTGTTCCGCTGCTGCAGGTATTGCAGTTCACCCGCAGCACCCTCCTTCTCCAGGCTGCCGAGGCGACGCAGGATTTCCTTGTCGAGGGCGAGGGTGTTGTTGAGCTTCTCCACCTCCTTGGCGTTCATCTCCAGATAGCGCTGCTGCTCGAGCTGCTTCAGCAGCAACTGCTGGCGCTTGGTGCGCAACTCCTCCTGCTTGAGCTTTTCGGTCTGGAACAGGGAGAGCTGCTTCTGGCGACTGGCCTCGGCATCGAGCCGGATCAGGATCTGTCCCGCCTTCACCTCATCGCCCTCCTTCACCAGGATCTGCTCGGCGATGCCCCCGATCGGCATCTGCACCTCCTTCACCGCCCCGATCGGCTCGAGCTTGCCGGGGGCCACCACGATCTCCTCCGTCTGGGCAAGAGCCAGCCAGCCGATCGCGAAGGCGGTCGTGCCCATCAGACCCCACAGCACCGCCCGGATCCATACCTGCGACTGCTGCAGCACCGCTTCGTCGTGGCTGACAGCACCCACCCGCTGCTCGAGAGCGTCCTGAAGCCGTTCGAACACCTTCATCAGCCCGCCTCCTGCTGGCGGTAGAGGGCGTAATAGCGGCCCCGGAGCTCCATCAGCTCCTCGTGGGTGCCGGTTTCGACGATCGCGCCCTGGTGCAGCATCACGATCCGGTGGGCCCGACGGATCGTGCTGAGCCGGTGGGTGATGAAGAACACCGTGCTCTCGTGGAGTGCATCGACGAGGTTGTCGCACACGCGCCGTTCGGTGTCGTAGTCGAGGGCGCTGGTGGCCTCATCCATCACCAGCAGCTTGGGATTGCCGAGAAGGGTGCGGGCTATCGCAATCCGCTGGCGCTGCCCACCCGAAAGGCCGGCTCCCCGCTCGCCCACCGGCGTGGAGTAGCCAGAGGGGAGTTCCATGATGAAGTCGTGGGCGCAGGCCAGAGTGGCGGCCCGCACGATCTCCTCGCTGTCGGCCTCGGGGCGGGTGAGGGCGATGTTCTCGCTCACCGTGCCGCTGAACAGAAGAGGATCCTGGGGCACGATGCCGATCTGGCGACGCAGCGAATAGAGCTCGACCTTGTCGATGTCGTAGCCATCGATCAGGACCCGGCCGCGATCGGGCGCGTAGAGACGGGGCAACAGCTTCATCAGGGTGCTCTTGCCGCTGCCGCTCTGGCCCACCACCCCTACGAAGGTGCCAGGTTCCACCTCCAGGTCGATCTCCTTCAGCACCGGGGGTGTGCCGTTCTGGAAGGAGAAGCTCACGTGATCGAAGGTCACCCTGCCCTGGATCGGTGGCAGCGGGATCTTGGCCTGGTCGGCCGTGTTCGATTCCTGCGGCGTGTTGATCACATCGCCCAGGCGCTCGAACGACACGCGCAGTTCCTGGATGTTCTGCCAGATGCCGGAGAGGCGCAGCAGGGGCTGGGTGACATAGCCACTGATGATGCGGAAGGCGATCAGCTGGCCGAGGGTCAGCTGGCCCTTGAGCACCAGATCCGCACCCACCCACAGCACGAGCAGCTGGGAGAGCTTCTGCAGCACCTGGCTGGTTTCGTTGAGCGCGGTGCCGGTGATGGTCTTCTCGAAGGTGCGGGCGATGTAGCGGCTGTAGCGCTCCTGCCACTTCCAGCGGCTCACCATCTCCACGTTCTGGGCCTTCACCGTCTGGATGCCGGTGAGCACCTCCACCAGGTGGCTCTGGGTGCTGGCGTTCTCCTCGGCCGCCTGGCGGAACTGGCGGCGGAACAGGGGAGCCCCCAGAAGGGTGAGAGCGATCTGGATCGGCAGCACGCCCAGGGCCACGATCGTGAGCAGCCAGCTGTAGAGCGCCATCACCACGATGTAGATCACCGAGAAGGCGGCATCGAGCAGGGTGGTGAGGGCCTGGCCGGTGAGGAAGTTGCGGATCTTCTCGAGTTCGCCGATGCGGGAGCCCAGCTCCCCCACCGGGCGGCGATCGAAGTAGCCCAGGGGCAGGCGCAGCAGGTGATCGATCACCTCGGCGCCCAGCCGCTGATCCATGCGGTTGGTGGTTTCGGCGAACAGGAACGTGCGCAGACTGCCGAGCAGCCCCTCCAGCAGGGTCACTGCCACCAAGGCGATCCCCAGCACCTGCAGGGTGTCGAGGCTGCGCTGGGTGATCACCTTGTCGATGATGATCTGGATCAGCAGCGGGTTGGCCAGGGTGAACAGCTGCACCACGAACGAGGCCAGCAGCACCTGAAGCAGCACGCCGCGGTAGCGCTGCAGCGCCGGCCAGAACCAGCCCGGCCCGAAGGTGTCCTCCGGCGTCGTGGTGGTGCGGTCGAGGAGCAGCAGTTCGATCCCGGAGGGGAAACGCTCCTCGATCTCCGCCGGGCGCAGGTTCAGCATCCCGTCGCGGGGGGAGACCAGGGTGAGACCGCTGCCGTTGCTGCTCACGGCCACGGCGAAGCTTCCCTTCCAGGGGATCAGCGCCGCCACCTGCAGGCGGGTGCCCATCGAGGCCGGAACCTGGGCGGACACCACATGCAGGCCGAGGTTGGCGGCGAGCTGCCCCACCAGCTGCAGATTCGGCCCCTGACCGCGGCGCAGGGCGTCGCGCAGCACCTTCTCGATCGCATCGCGGCGGAAGGGCAGGTTCATCATCCGGCCCACCATCTGGAAGCACGCCAGCGTTTCCTGCAGCGGACCCTCGCCCCGGACCAACCGCACCTCTGGCAGGCCGCTGCCCTGGCCGAGGGACAGGGCGCTGGCCACGGGCAGGTCGGGGGCGGCGTCGATCACCTCCGGGAGCTCGACCTCCTTTCCCCTGGGATCGGGCATGGAGGGGACCGCCGCGGCATGAGCGCCGGTCCCCGGCACCAGAGCCCAGGGCAGGGCGATCAGGCGGAGCGCGAAGGGGGGCTGGGCCGGAGGCGGTGGCTGGCTGAGATCCACCGGGTCACCGATCTCGCCAGCGGCCACCGTGCTGGAGGCGAGGAAGATTCCGTGCTCGGCGCCTTCGCGTTCCAGAGCCTGAGCCGTTGGCGGCACCAGGCGGGCGGCCCGGGCGGCCGAGGGGAGCAGCTGCAGGAGAGAACCTTCGTCCCGCGGACTGCGGGCCTGCAGCACCTGCAGCACAGCCGCCACCTCGGCAGGCCACAGGTGGCTGTCACACCAGATCCTGAAACCCTCCTCCTCCTGGTACAGACGCACCACCTCGTGATCGGGCAGGGTGGTGGCCACCACCTCGGTGGCGGCACTCACGTTCTCGCAGGGGGCACCCCGCAGGAGCGAGGCCAGGCCCACGATCGTGCCGGGGCCCATCCGGGCGAGGCTGCTGAGACGATCCCGCTCCAGACCCAGCAGCCGAACCTCACCCTGGAGGATCACGAACACCTGGGCAGGCAGGTTTCTGCCGTCGAGAAGCGGCTGACCGAGCCGAAAACTCACATAACGAGCTTCCCGCTCCAGCCGCTGGCGTGAAGGTTCTCCCAGGTCCCGGAACGCCGGGTGGCGGCCGATCACCGCAGCAGGGGTCTGCGTCATGCCGAGAGCGCGGAGGGCGAGGAACCGCAGACCGTCTCCAGCCTACGGGTGGTTTCCTGCTGCACCCAGGCGTCAAGAAGTTCCACCGCCATCTGCTGGGCCATGGCTTCGTCGAAGATGGCCGGTGTGTAGCGCTCCAGGCGCACCACCAACCACCATTCCGCGAGGGGGAAAGGTTCCACCAGCACCCCTGGGGTAGCGACGCGAAGCTTTTCCGCCAGTACCGGGTGGGCCTGCGTGAGGGGCACCGGACCCACGATGCCGTTCGTCGCCTTCTCGGGCCCCTCGGCGAAGCGGGCCGCCAGGTCAGCGAAACTGGCTTCGCCAGCACTGATGCGAAAGTAAAGCTCGCGGGCCAGAAGCCCATCCCGTACCCGCAGCAGGCTGTACACCACTCGATCGAGTTCCGTCTTCCGGCTGAGGAAGCGAGCTTCCGCCTTGTGGCTGAAGTGGGCCAGGGCGTGCTGCTTCAACCGGGATGGCAATTCCATCTGCCAGGCCAGGTCCTCGTCGCGGAGGCCCTGGCTGGCCTGGTGGTCAGCCAGGGCCTGCTCGCTGTCCAGTCCTCGCTGCTGGCAGAAGCGCAGGCGAGCCTCCCCGGCGACGGAAGGATCCAGGGGCTCGGATCCCAGGAGGTCAGACAGGACCTCCCGCTCCACCAACAGCCTGAGCAGGCCATGGCGACGAAGCAGTGCAACGGTGTCAGCCGTCAGGCTCAGAAGTCGATCGCCCATCCCGCTCAACCTACCGACTTGCAGAGGTTGTGTCGGAGCGGGTCAGGGGTTGCCCAAGGGCCCCCCGGTGGTGCATGCTTTTGCGGTCGGCGGATGCCGACCGGTTTCGTCTGACGGTTCCCGACAGCGCCGCCGCGGATGTAGCTCAGTGGTAGAGCATCTCCTTGCCAAGGAGAGGGTCGAGAGTTCGAATCTCTTCATCCGCTTGATTGTTCTCGCACCATAAGGTTCTGGCTCAGCTTGGGGCGGAACCCCAGCCGTTCGTAGAAACCCGCGCTGTTGGTGGTCATCAGATAGACCCTCTCGCTTCGGGCCAGTGCTGGCGCCTCGATCAGGGCTTCCACGAGCCGGCGTCCGAGGCCCCGCCCCTTGTGGTCGCCGGCCACCACCACATCCCAGAGCACAGCGCGGTAGGCACCGTCACTGGTGGCCCGCCCGAAGCCCACGAGACGGTCGCCCTCCCAGGCACTCACGGCAGCCTGGCTGCCCCGCAGCATGCGCCGGAGGCCATCCGGAGGCCGCCCGGCCGCCCAGAAGCTTTCCCGATCGAACAACCGACGCAACTGCGCGATCGCCCCGACCGGCCGCAGGCCCGGGCCCAGGCCCAGACGCAGGGCGGGGGCCCCGCTGCCATGACGGATCAGCCGGATCGTGGCGGAACTCAAGTGCTCACCTGCCTTTCAATGGTCGGAATCCTCGCCTCCGGCCCGCCCTGTCCCACAAGGGGACGGCGGTAAGGTGACCCCTAACGGTTGGTCTTTGTCCCATGCTCAAGCTGCTGCTGGGTGATCCCAATACCCGCAAGCTGAAGCGCTACCAGCCGATCGTTTCCGACATCAACCTCCTGGAGGAGGAGGTGGCCGCCCTCCCGGACGACGGGCTGCGAAGCCTCACCGCCGAGTTCCGCGAGAAGCTCCAGAACCTGCAGCAGGAGTGCACCAGCCGGGGCCTGAGCCTGGAAGCCAGCCTGGAGCGGGAACGCAAGCTCCTGGATGAACTGCTGCCGCAGGCCTTCGCCGTGGTGCGCGAGGCGGGCAAGCGCGTGCTGGGCATGCGCCACTTTGACGTGCAGCTGATCGGCGGCATGGTGCTGCACGACGGCCAGATCGCCGAGATGAAGACCGGCGAGGGCAAAACACTTGTGTCCACCCTTCCCGCCTATCTCAACGCGCTCACAGGCCGCGGCGTGCACGTGGTCACGGTGAACGACTACCTGGCCCGGCGGGACGCCGAGTGGATGGGCCAGATCCACCGCTTCCTCGGCCTCTCGGTGGGTCTGATCCAGCAGGACATGGATCCCGCCACCCGCCGCCTCAACTACGGCTGCGACATCACTTACGCCACCAACAGCGAGCTGGGCTTCGACTACCTGCGCGACAACATGGCGAGCGACATCGCCGAGGTGGTGCAGCGCGCTTTCTACTACTGCGTCATCGATGAGGTGGATTCGATCCTGATCGACGAAGCCCGCACCCCGCTGATCATCTCGGGCCAGATCGAGCGGCCCCAGGAGAAGTACCGCCGCGCCGCCGAGGTGGCCGAGCAACTGGAGCGGGCCGCGGAGATGGGCAAGGACGGCATCGATCCTGAAGGCGACTACGAGGTGGATGAGAAGCAGCGCAACGTGACCCTCACCGATGAGGGCTACGCCAAGGCGGAGCAGCTGCTGGGGGTGCAGGACCTGTTCAATCCCGAGGATCCCTGGGCCCACTTCATCAACAATGCCCTCAAGGCCAAGGAGCTGTTCATCAAGGATGTGAACTACATCGTGCGCGGTGAGGATGCCGTGATCGTGGATGAGTTCACCGGCCGCGTGATGCCTGGGCGGCGTTGGAGTGATGGCCTGCACCAGGCGATCGAGGCCAAGGAGAACCTGCCGGTGCAGCCCGAAACCCAGACGCTCGCCTCGATCACGTATCAGAACTTCTTTCTGCTCTATCCCCGCCTGGCGGGCATGACCGGCACCGCCAAAACAGAGGAAGTGGAGTTCGAAAAGACCTACAAGCTGGAGGTCACGATCGTTCCAACCAACCGGACGCGCTCCCGCGCCGACTGGACCGATCAGGTGTACAAGAGCGAACCGGCCAAGTGGCGGGCTGTGGCGCTGGAAACCGCTGAGATCCACCGGGCCGGACGGCCGGTGCTGGTGGGCACCACCAGTGTGGAGAAATCAGAGCTGCTCAGTGCCCTCCTGGCTGAGCAGCAGATCCCCCACAACCTTCTGAACGCCAAACCCGAGAACGTGGAGCGGGAGGCCGAGATCGTGGCCCAGGCCGGCCGTGCCGGTGCCGTGACGATCGCCACCAACATGGCCGGCCGTGGAACCGACATCATCCTCGGCGGCAACAGTGACTACATGGCCCGCCTGAAGCTGCGGGAGGTGCTACTGCCGCGGCTGGTGCGGCCCGAGGAGGGTCACCGGCCGCCGGTGCCCCTGCAGCAGCAGCCTCAGGCAGGGGCGGCAGGCTTCGGCGCCGCCGCCGAGGCAGTTGCCCGCAAGGCGCCCAGCGAAGCCCGCGCCATCGGCGCCCTCTATCCCTGCTCCCTCACCGACGACACCGACCGGCAGCTGGCCCAGCTGGCCCAGGATCTGGTGAAGGCCTGGGGCGATCGCAGCCTCAGCGTGCTCGAACTGGAGGACCGCATCGCCCAGGCGGCGGAGAAGGCCCCCACCGACGACCCCCAGATCGAGGCCCTGCGGCAGCTGATCACCCGCGTGAAGGGCGAGTACGACGCCGTGGTGAAGCAGGAGGAGCAGCAGGTGCGCGAAGCCGGCGGCCTGCACGTGATCGGCACCGAACGCCACGAATCCCGCCGCGTCGACAACCAGCTGCGGGGCCGCGCCGGGCGCCAGGGCGACCCCGGCTCCACCCGCTTCTTCCTCTCGCTGGAGGACAACCTGCTGCGCATCTTCGGCGGAGAACGGGTGGCCGGCTTGATGAATGCGTTCCGTGTGGAGGAGGACATGCCGATCGAATCTGGCATGCTTACCCGCTCACTCGAGGGTGCCCAGAAAAAGGTTGAAACTTACTACTACGACATACGGAAACAGGTGTTTGAGTACGACGAGGTGATGAACAATCAGCGCAAAGCCGTGTACGCCGAACGACGGCGGGTTCTCGAGGGGCGCGAACTCAAGGCCCAGGTGATCGGCTACGGCGAGCGCACGATCGACGACATTGTTGAGGCCTACGTGAACCCCGAGCTACCGCCGGAAGAATGGGATCTCAGCCGCCTCGTGGGCAAGGTGAAGGAGTTCATCTATCTCCTCGAAGACCTCACTCCTGAGCAGCTGGAGGGACTCTCGATGGATGAACTCAAGGCCTTCCTGCAGGAACAGATGCGCAATGCCTATGACCTCAAGGAGGGGCAGGTGGAATCGGTGCGCCCGGGCCTGATGCGTGAGGCTGAGCGCTTCTTCATCCTTCAGCAGATCGATACGCTCTGGCGGGAACACCTGCAGGCGATGGAAGCCCTGCGCGAATCGGTTGGCCTGCGCGGTTACGGCCAGAAGGACCCGCTGATCGAATATAAGAACGAGGGCTACGACATGTTCCTGGAGATGATGATCCAGATGCGTCGCAATGTGATCTACTCCATGTTCATGTTCCAGCCACGGGTTGAGCCGGCGCAGGAGCCTGTCGCCTCGGCATGAGGTCATCGTCCATCGATGCTCCGGTTCTGGAGCTCCGGGATGTGTGGTTACGCATCCCGGTGAACACCCGCGAAACCCGCACACTCAAGAAGGCGCTGATTCGCTCACTCACCGGTGGCGCTCTGCGCAACACCCGCGCCGGCGCCGAGATCGAGGCCCTTCGCGGGATCACATGCTCCATCCACCACGGCGAGCGTGTGGCCCTGATCGGCCACAACGGAGCTGGCAAGAGCACGTTTCTGCGAGTGATCTCGGGGATCTACCTGCCCACCTCCGGGAGATTCCGCGCAACATGCCCGGTGTTTCCGATGATTCAGAAGAGTTTTCTCACAAGCCCCGAACTCAGTGGCCTCCAGGCCGTGAAGGGGCATTATCTGCTGCACCACGGCAACCTGCGGGGCTTCGCCGCCTACCTTCAGGCGATCGTGGACTTCTCCGAACTCGGCGATTTCATTCATCTGCCGATGAAGGGCTACAGCGAAGGCATGTCGGCCCGCCTGCTGTTCGCCCTGCTTACCTCGGGCAGCCATGACTGCCTCGCCCTCGACGAAGGCTTCGGCGCCGGCGATGCCCGCTTCTTCGAGCGGGCCCAGCAGCGCATGGAGCAGTTCATCGAAGCCTCCGGCACCTTGATCCTGGCTAGCCATTCCAATGCCCTGCTGCGCCAGTTCTGCCGAAGAGGCCTGGTGTTTAACCAGGGCCAGATCGCCTTTGATGGCTCGCTTGAGGATGCTTTAACCTATTACGATGAACACTGCGGTTAACTCTCTGCGCTTCGGCTGGCAAAGCCGCCGGGCCTGGTGGTTCACCGCCACGGCACGCACGCGGGAGCGGTTTGCCCGAACAGCGCTCGGCAGTTTCTGGCTGGGCCTCTCGAACCTGCTGTCTATCTCTGTGCTGGCGGTGGTCTACGGCACCGTGTTCAAGGTGCAGGACTTCAACGCCTACGTGGTGTATCTCGGCACCGGGCTCGTCACTTGGAACGCCATCGCCGCTTCCGTGCAATCGGCTCCCAGCCTGTTCAAGAACAACGCCGGCAACCTCAAGAACACCAACACCGATCCGATCTTCTACACGCTGGAGGAATGGTCGTTCCAGCTGCAGACGTTCCTCCAGTCGTTCGGCCTTGTCCTGCTCATCCTCTCGCTATTCCAACCCACGCTGCTGCCCCATCTGTTCACGGCGGGTCTGCTTCCTTTTCTCAACCTGCTGCTGTTCATCTATTGGTTCCCCCTGCTGATCTGCCTCGTCGGCGCCCGCTACGAAGACCTGTTCCAGCTGGTTCCGATCGTGCTGCAACTGATGTTCCTGCTCTCCCCCATCCTCTACAAGAGGGAAGCGCTGGGCCATCTGGGCTGGACCGCCGACCTCAATCCCCTTTACCGGGTGTTGAGCAATCTGCGTCACGCCCTGATCCATGGGGAGCTCAAGCTCGATCACGCCCTGCTGATCCTGTTGGCCAATCTGATCGGACTGCTGCTGTCCGTCTGGCTGCTCGGACGTCAACGCCACAAGCTGCCCTTCCTCGTGTAAGCCTCGGCGGCCAGCCGCTCAGCCCAGCTTCGGCAGGGCCGCGTAGAGCGCCTTGAAGCGGGCCTGCTGCTCGCGGTGATCCACGATCGGCTCCGGATAGTCGCCCCGCTCAAGGGGGGTGATCCGGCCGCTGATCAGGTCGGCGGTGGCGACACGGGCGAGTTCCGGCAGCCAGCGGCGGATGTAGGTGGCCTCGGAGTCGAACTTCGCCGCCTGGGTGGCGGGATTGAAGATGCGCAGGGGCCGGGGGTCCATGCCGCTGCTGGCACTCCACTGCCAGCCGCCGTTGTTGGCGGCGAGGTCGCCATCCACCAGCCGCTCCATGAACACCTGCTCGCCCAGGCGCCAGTCAGCGATCAGATCCTTCACCAGGAAGGAGGCCACGATCATGCGGCAGCGGTTGTGCATCCAGCCGCTGGCGTTCAGCTGGCGCATCGCCGCATCCACGATCGGGAAGCCGGTGCGCCCCTCGCACCAGGCCGCCAGCCGCTCGGGATCGTTCTCCCAGGGGAATTGCTTCCACTGCGGCCGGTAGGGGCCATCGGCCAGCTCGGGGAAATGGAACAGGGCCTGTTGGTAGAACTCCCGCCAGGCGAGCTCCTGCTCCCACACCTCGATCGAGGCGAGCGCCTCGGCGCTGCCGGCGAGCTCCCGGGCGGAGCGGGCCGCTGCCCAGGCCTGGCGGGGCGAGAGGGTACCGAACCGCAGGGCGGCGCTCAGGGCGGAGGTGCCCTCCTGGCCCGGCAGGTTGCGCTCGCCGTCGTAGCGCAGCAGCGGGCCGCCGCCGGTGCCGCCATCGGCGAAGGCCTCCAGTTGCTGCAGCGCCGCCGCCTCTCCCGGTCGGCAGGGGCAGTGCTCGGCGCCATCGAAGACGGGGCCCAGGCTGGCCGGCTCCGGCACCTCCGCCAGCTGCGGCAGGGCCTGCCAGAGATGGCGGCGCTCCGCCGGGAAGGCGGCGGGATCGAGATCCAGCAGTCCCCGGGGCGCGGGCGCCGGGTCGAGGCCGCCGGCGGTGGCCGGACCCAGGGCCTGCCTGCGCAGCACCTGGCCGCGCCAGTTGCGCAGGAACGGGCCGTAGACCCGGTAGGGGTCGCCGCCGCCGGTGCGCAGGGCCTCCGGCGCCACCAGCAGTTGGTCCCAGTCGGCGAGCACCCGCCGCCCCTCGGCCTGGAGCGCGGCGGCCACCCGCCGGTCGCGGGCCCGGCCCAGGGGTTCGACCCCGCGGTTCCAGGCCACCACCTCCGCCCCGATCGCCGCGGCCAGCCGCGGCAGTTCCACTGCCGGATCCCCCCGCAGCAGCACCAGGCGGCTGCCGGCCTCGCGCCAGCGCTGCTGCAGTTCCCGCAGGCTCTGCACCAGGAACCACAGGCGCGCCGGGGCCTGGGTGGGGGCCTCCAGGACCGCCGGATCGAGCACATAGACGCCTGTGACCGCCGGGGTGGCGGCGGCCGCGGCCGCCAGGCCGAGGTTGTCGGCCAGGCGCAGATCCCGCCGGTGCCAGAACAGCCAGCGCGCCGGTGCCATCAGAGGCCCAGCACCTGGCGGGCGCGGAACCAGGCGGTGACGCTCTTGCCGTCGAGGGCCTCGTTGCCGCTGGCGAGAACCGCATCCAGCTCGCCGGGCTCCATCAGCAGCACCTCCATGTCCTCGTCGTCGTCACCGGGGGGGCGCTCCGCCAGCAGGGTGAGCTCCCGGGCCAGGAACAGGTGGATCACCTCGTCGGAATAGCCGGGGCAGGGCAGCATCGCCCCCAGCTCATCCCAGCGCTCGGCCCGGTAGCCGGCCTCCTCCTGCAGCTCCCGCCGCATGGTGCTCAGGGGCGTCTCGCCCGGATCGAGGGTTCCGGCGGGAAACTCCAGCAGACGGGTGGCCACGGCGAAGCGGTACTGCCGCAGCACCACCACCCGGCCGTCGTCGAGCACCGGCACCGCCAGGGAAGCGCCGGGGTGCTTGATCACACCGAAGGTGCCCTCCACCCCCATCGGGAGCTGCATGCGGTTCACCTCGAAGCGCAGCTTGCGGGCATCGAGGCTGGCCGTGGTCTCCAGCAGGCGCGAGGGCTCGGGGGGAGGCAGGGGCGCCATCGGGAGGGGCGGCGAATGGCGGCCAGCATGGCCTATTCCGGCCAGCCGGGGCGGGGCGGCAGGCGACGGGGGGGAGGTTCCGCCGCCTCCAGCTGCGCCAGCAGCTGGGCCACCGAGGGCGGCGGGTCTGCTCCGGCGCCGGGAGGGGACAGGGCCGGATCAAGCGCCGCCAGGGGCTCCAACACGAAGCGGCGCTGGTGCAGGCGCGGATGGGGGAGCTCCAGCGCCGGCTCCTTGAGCCGGCAGGCCCCGCACCAGAGCAGGTCGAGATCCAGCAGCCGCGGCCCCCAGCGCTCGCCCCGCACCCGGCCGAAGGCACTCTCCAGCGCGAGCAGGTCGTCGAGCAGGGACCGGGGATCGGGGGTCGGATCGGGCAGGGGCCCGGCCACCAGCACCGCATTGACATAGGCCGGCTGGCCCGGCGGCCCGCCCACCGGCGCGGTGCGGAACAGGGGCGACCAGCGGCAGCCCGCCCCGCGCGGCCAGCGCCGCCTCCAGCCGGGGACGGACCGCCGTGAGGGTGGCCTCGGGATCGCCCAGGTTCGCCCCCAGGGCGATGGCCAGGGTGGAGGCGGTCATGCCTGGGCGATCAGGCCCAGTTCGGCGTCGCTGGCCCTGTGCCCGTACTTGTCGGCCGGGGGCCAGGGCCGGCTGCTCCAGGGAGGCTGAGGGGCGAAGGAGGAGACGCCGCGTCCCGGCGGCAGCGCGCCGTTGCCGACCCCCAGGGCGCAGTCGTAGTACAGACGCACGATCTCCTCAGGAACCACCTGACCCACGGCCGGATGGGCCAGGCATGCCTCGCGCCAGGCCCGCACCCGGTCGTAGCGAGGCTCGCGGGGCAGCTGGAACGCCTCGTAGTACTCCAGGAACCAGAACCGCTGGAACAGGGGGGTGTACACCGCCTCGGCCCAGCCGAAGTCGTTGAACAGCCAGGGGCCGCTGGGGGCATGCTCGAGCAGGAACTCGTTCAGCTGCCCATAGACGGCGAGAAGGGCCTCACGGCAGGCGTCGCGGCGCCCCGTGTCCTGGTTCATCACCCAGCCGTAGCCCCGCGCGCAGAACTCACCCTCGAGCAGGGTCAGCATCCCCTCCACCGCCCGGCGGTAGGGATCCCGCTGGGCGACGGGGGCTTCGGGGAAGCGTTCGTCGAGATAGCGCAGGATCACCAGGCTCTCGCGCAGCAGCCCGCCTTCGGGGGTCTCCAGCACCGGCAGGGGGGTCCGCCCGCGGGTCCGGCGCAGCAGCTCCGGCGGGCGGGGCCGGGTGATGTCCACCACCCGGAACTCCACGGCGTCCTGCCGTCCCTTGAGCTCCAGCAGGATCTCGAGCCGCTGGGAGAACGGACAGACGGGGATGTGATGGACGATCGGAGCCTCCAAGACCATCCACCCCAGGGTGGACTGAGGATGCCACGACGGGCGGAGAACGCGGCGGGGGGCGTGCCCCGGCAACGATCGGCGAGACTGCCCGCCAGCCATCGTCCCGGTCCGGGGCGTCCCCTCCTCGCCCCATGGTCGCCTCCGGCACCTCCAGCGCCATCGCCGCCCGCTCCTTTCCCCTGGCGGCCATCACCGGCCACGGCACGCTCAAGCTGGCCCTGCTGCTGGCAGCGGTGGATCCGGGGCTGGGCGGGGTGGTGATCGCCGGCGGACGGGGCACCGGCAAATCGGTGCTGGCCCGCGGGCTGCATGCCCTGCTGCCGCCGATCGACGTGCTCGACCTGGGCCCGCAGACCATCGGCCGCAACCTCGATCCGAGCCGGCCGGAGGAATGGGACGAGGGGGCCCTCCGCCGCATCCTGGCCCTCGGTGGCAACCCGGAGGCCACGGGCCCCCAGAGCCTGCTGCCCACGAAGGTGGTGCCGGCTCCGTTCGTGCAGGTGCCCCTCGGCGTCACCGAAGACCGGCTGATCGGCTCGGTGGACGTGGCCGCCTCCCTGGCGGCCGGAGCACCGGTGTTTCAGCCCGGCCTGCTGGCGGAGGCCCACCGGGGCGTGCTCTATGTGGATGAGCTCAACCTGCTCGACGACGGCATCACCAATCTGCTGCTGGCGGCGGTGGGCAGCGGCGAGAACCGCATCGAGCGGGAGGGGCTGAGCCTCTCCCACCCCTGCCGCTGCCTGCTGATCGCCACCTACAACCCGGAGGAGGGGGCGGTGCGCGACCACCTGCTGGATCGCTTCGCGATCGCCCTTTCCGCCAACCAGCTGCTCGACACCGAGCAGCGGGTGGCGATCACCCGCAGCGCCCTGGAGCATGGCGAATCGGTGGAGGCCTTCCGCGCCCGCCACCAGGAGGAGACCGACGCCCTCGCCACCCAGCTGCTGCTGGCCCGCCAGTGGCTGCCGGATGTGCAGATCAGCCGCGAGCAGATCGCCTACCTGGTGAACGAGGCGATCCGCGGCGGCGTGGAGGGGCACCGCAGCGAGCTCTACGCCGTGCGGGTGGCCCGCGCCCACGCCGCCCTCAGCGGCCGCGACCAGGTGGAGGCCGAAGACCTGCAGGTGGCGGTGCGGCTGGTGATCGCCCCCCGGGCCCTGCAGCTGCCGCCGCCGGATCCGGATCAGCCGATGGAGCCGCCGCCGCCGCCCCAGGGCGAGCAGCCCCCCGAGGAGCCGGAGCCGCCGCAGAACGAGCAGGAACCCGACGAGCCGGACAGCGACGAGGAGCCGGAGGACGACAGCCCGGAGGACGAGGCGCCGCCTTCGATCCCGGAGGAGTTCCTGCTGGATCCGGAGGCCACCGCGATCGATCCCGACCTGCTGCTGTTCTCGGCGGCAAAGGCGAAGAGCGGCGGCAGTGGCAGCCGCGCCGTGGTGCTCAGTGACAGCCGCGGCCGCTACGTGAAACCGATGCTGCCCCGGGGGCCGGTGAAGCGGATCGCCGTGGACGCCACGCTGCGGGCCGCCGCGCCGTACCAGAAGGCCCGCCGCGAGCGGGAACCGCACCGGAAGGTGATCGTGGAGGACAGCGACCTGCGCGCCAAGCAGTTGCAGCGCAAGGCCGGCGCCCTGGTGATCTTCCTGGTGGATGCCAGCGGATCCATGGCGCTGAACCGGATGCAGAGCGCCAAGGGCGCCGTGATCCGGCTGCTCACCGAGGCCTACGAAAACCGCGACGAGGTGGCCCTGATCCCCTTCCGCGGAGAGCAGGCGGAGGTGCTGCTGCCCCCCACCCGCTCGATCACCGCCGCCCGCCGCCGGCTGGAGGCGATGCCCTGCGGCGGCGGCTCACCGCTGGCCCACGGCCTCACCCAGGCGGCCCGTGTGGCCGCCAACGCGCTGGCCACCGGCGATCTGGGCCAGGTGGTGGTGGTGGCGATCACCGACGGCCGCGGCAACGTGCCCCTCTCCCGCTCCCTCGGACAGCCGCCGATGGAAGGAGAGGAGCCGGTGGACCTGAAGGAGGAGGTGAAGCAGGTGGCCAGCCGCTACCGGGCCCTCGGCATCAAGCTGCTGGTGATCGACACCGAGCGCAAGTTCATCGGCAGCGGCATGGGCAAGGAGCTGGCCGAGGCTGCCGGCGGCCGCTACGTGCAGCTGCCCAAGGCCAGCGATCAGGCGATCGCCGCCATCGCCCTGGAGGCGATCGCCAGTGTGTGAGGCGCCGCCGGGTTCAGCGGCGGCTGGAGGGGGGCAACTGGGGCCCGCGCTGCTGTTCGTTGCGATCGGCGGCGGAGAGGCTGCGGTTCCGCCGTGGAGGCGGCAGCGGCAGCAGCCGATCGATGGCGCGGTTGCCGGCAGCATCGCTGCCATCGGAACGGTTGCCCCCGCCGCGGGCACCGTTGGGGCGCGTCTGCCGCTGCCGGGCGGAGTCGGTGGCGGCGGGATAAAGCTCATCGAAGAACTTGCCCAGACCCACCGACACGCTGCGGATGCCGTCGAGGAAGCGGGGATCGCCGCTGAGCTTCTGCACGTCGCCGCCCACGGCCTCCCAGCGGGCGGTGAGCTGGCGGGCATTGGCGAGGGTGGCGCGCAGGTCGGCGAGGGTGCGGGGGTTGTTGAGCGTGGCCGTGAGGCGGCTCACGTCCTTGGTGGCGCGGGCGGCATCGGCGCTGGCGCTGTTGAGGTTGGTGAGGATCGGATCCACCTTGCCGGCCGAACCCTTGAGCTGGCCCACCAGGATCTGGGCGTCGCGCAGGAACACCTGACCCTCGCGGGTGAGCTTCTCGGTTTCCTTGGCGGTGCTGTCGAAGCTTTCGGTGGCCGCCACCATCTTGGCCATCAGCCCATCGCGATCGGCCTGGTCGAGAAGCTTCTGCACCGTGGCGGTGACCGTCTCGATCGTGGGGGCGGCGACGCCGCGCACGGCGTCGCCATTGCAGATCATGCGCTGGCGCTCGCAGTTGCCCTGGCGGGGACCCGGCAGGCCGGGCGGCAGGGGTTTGCCACCGCTCAGGAGCGAGACCACGGCATCGCCGCCGAGCAGGGACCCGGCCGCCACTCTTGCCACCACAGGACGCGCCAGCCTTAGCTGGGGATCGGTGATCTCCAGATCGGCCACCACCGCCTGATCGGTGACCTGGAGCTTGCGCACCGAGCCCACAACGACACCGCGGTAGGTGACCTGGGAGCGTTCGGCCAGCCCGGCGGCATCCACGAAGCTGGCGCGGATGGTCCAGTTGCGGCGGGAGAGGTTGACACCCTTGAGCCAGAACCAGATGCCGGCGGCACCGGCCACCGCCGCCAACAGCGAAAATCCCACCAGGGCTTCACGGACACTGCGGCGCATGGGCTCAGAGCTCCGCCGGCTGCATCGGTCCGCGCAGGCTACCGGTGCGGAACTGCACCACGTAGGGATTGGCGGTGCGGTGGAAGTCGGCCACGCTGCCCGTCCAGCGGAAGCGGCCGTCGTAGAGCAGGGCAACCCGTTCGGCGCAGCGCTCGATCGTGCTGATCACATGGCTCACCACCAGGGTGGAAGCGTGGGCGATGCGGGTGGTGCGCACGATCAGGTCCTCGATGCGGGTGCAGGCCACCGGATCGAGACCGGCGGTGGGCTCGTCGAACAGCAGCAGGGGCACGTGCTGGCCGTCGCGGGACGGATCCTCGATCAGGGCGCGGGCGAAGCTCACCCGCTTCTGCATGCCGCCGCTGAGCTCGCCGGGCATCCGCTCCTCGATGCCCGCCAGTCCCACCGCCTGGAGGGCGGCATGCACGCGCTCGCGGATCTGGGCCTCACTGAGGCGGCTGAAGCGGTAGAGGAGGAAGCCCACGTTCTCCCGCACGTTGAGGGACCCAAGCAGGGCCGGGTTCTGGAACACCAGGCGCACGTCGGGGGGATGGCGCTGGTCGAGGCGCAGATACTCCTGGGGCTCGTCATGGATGAGCAGGGTGCCGGCGGTGGGCAGCACCAGGCCCGCCAGCAGGCGCAGGATCGTGGACTTGCCCGCGCCGGAGGGACCTACCACCACGAGCCGCTCGCCGGGATTGAGCACGAGGTCGACGCCATCGAGCACCGGCCGCTCCCCCCAGCGCATGGTGAGGCCGCGCATCTCCGCCACCGCAGCGGTGCCAGGGGAGAGAGCCGAAGGGGCAAGGCTCAGGACCACGTGGTCGGTCGGAGGCGGCGCAACGGGGAGGGACGCCCTGGGAACCATGCCCATCCTGGCGTTTCGCCGCCCTGATTTCATCCGTACAGTTCGGTCAGTGTCCGCGGCGTCACGGCGCCACCTCCTTGCCCGCCCGAGGCCCTCAAGCCAGAGCTCCCCGCCGGCCACGGGCGGACCGGTTCGTTCGCGCCGCCTGGGGGGGCCGGGGCGACCTGCGCCGCCACGACCTGATGACCCGCTCACGGCGGGCTGTGCGCTGGCTGCAGCCGGGGCTGGTGGTGAAGCGCTGGATGCTCACGTCGGGCATCGGTCTGCTGATCGCGCTGCTCGGCGCGGCGATCTGGGCGGATCTGCAGCCGATCTACTGGATCCTGGAAACGGTGCGCTGGTGCCTGGGCCAGGTGACGCGAGTGCTGCCCCGCGGCATCACCGGACCCCTTGTGCTGCTGATCGGCGGCGGCATGCTCTGGCTGGGTCAGAGCCGCAGCTTCGGCACGATCCAACAGGCCCTGGCGCCCGAGAAGGACACGGTGCTGGTAGATGCGCTGGTGGCCCAGCGGCGCCTGAACCGGGGGCCCAACATCGTGGCCATCGGTGGGGGCACAGGCCTCTCCACCCTGCTGAGCGGCCTGAAGCGCTACAGCAGCAACATCACCGCCGTCGTGACCGTGGCCGATGACGGCGGCAGCAGCGGCGTGCTGCGGCGGGAGCTGGGCGTGCAGCCGCCAGGGGACATCCGCAACTGCCTGGCGGCCCTCTCCACCGAGGAACCTCTGCTCACGCGGCTGTTTCAGTACCGCTTCCGGGCCGGCAGCGGCCTGGAGGGCCACAGCTTCGGCAATCTGTTTCTCTCGGCCCTCACGGCGATCACCGGCAGCCTGGAGGCGGCGATCACCGCCAGCAGCCGAGTGCTGGCGGTGCAGGGCCAGGTGGTGCCGGCCACGAATGCGGATGTGCGGCTGTGGGCCGAACTGGAAAACGGCGAACGGATCGAGGGGGAATCGCGGATCGGCAAGGCCACCAGCCCGATCGTGCGGCTCGGCTGCATCCCCGAGCGCCCGCCCGCCGTGCCGCGGGCACTGGAGGCGATCGCCCACGCCGACCTGATCGTGCTGGGCCCAGGCAGCCTCTACACCTCGCTGCTGCCCAACCTGCTGGTGCCGGAGCTGGTGTCGGCGATCCGCCGCAGCCGGGCCCCGCGGCTGTACGTGTGCAACCTGATGACTCAGCCGGGCGAGACCGACGGGCTGGATGTGACCGGCCACCTGCGGGCGATCGAGGCCCAGCTGGCCAGCCTCGGAGTGGAGGAGCGCCTGTTCGACGCAGTGCTGGCCCAGGAGAAGCTGGACGATTCCCCGTTGGTGGAGAGCTCCCGGCGGCGCGGCGCCGAACCGGTGCTCTGCGACGTGCGCGCCCTGCGCAGCCAGGGCTACGAGGTGATGCTGGCCCCGCTGCAGGGCGCCCGCCCTACCGCCACCCTCCGCCACGATCCACGCAGCGTGGCGTTGGCAGTGATGCGCTTCTACCGCAAGCACATGCGGCATCGGGGTGAGGGGTTTGGCTGAGTTCTTCGAGCGACAGCCTCGGCACTACGGGCAGGAGGCGGCCGATGTACGGCTCTGATCGTGGTGGTCATGTCAGTGATGACTGAGTTAATCAGACCTGAGTGCTGGGGGACGTTCGTGTGGATGGCATCTCGCAATCCCACTGGTCGCCCTTATTGATCTGTAGCATCATTGGATCGCACTCGCCGGCCCTGTTTGCGTGGATCTAGAGGCTGAGATCAAGTGGCATCCGTAGAAGCACTGAAGCACAACGTCTTTCAATAAGCGCACGAATCGGCGACAAGATACCAGTGCAGCAGCAGTTGGATCCGCAGCATTCTCCAGAGGGCAGACAGAGTGCGCCCACCGATGATCCTTACCAAGGGGCAATGAACCCCAGCCAGAGCAATCAGGGCATGCCTGAGTGTCACCACGTACAGGCTCGCAAGAGCTTCTCGCTCCCGGCAGGCTTACTGCCACTTGTGAACAACCAATCAAGGGAGGCCTAGCCGACATCCTTGACAGCCCATGAATTTCCATCTACACACAGACCCAACAACTGCGCATGGCCTCCTTCTCACGCACTTAGGAATACTAGGATTACATCTTTCTGCAACCACGACAGCCACCCTATGCGAGCGCATCTTCATCGCTTGATCGACCAATAGATGCCCCCTCCCCAAAGGTAATGAGCTCGTCGTGCGCTGAGGACAGGGCAAGCATGGAAGCGATTTCGCACCCTAATCTTTTGGCTCGGTTGTCGAATCAAGGCTATGCTACTGCTGTAATTGTCAAAGCACTCTCTCGTTCCACACTGCAAAGCAAAGAATGCGCCCCAAGACTATCACCTCTGAGTACCTTGATCTCCAGCGCAAACTCCACCAAAGAGCCGACTACGGCATTGCATCGCTGTCGTTTGCTCCAGTTATAGCGGGAGTGATGAGCCAGTATGGCCTAACGTCTTTATCAGATTATGGCGCCGGGAAGAAGAACCTACTTCGCGGTCTGCATGATATAGGAGTGCACCCCAGCGAATACTTTCCTTATGATCCAGTGTTTCCCGAATACGGAGATCCGAAGCCCGCCGATTTGGTGTGCTGCTTAGATGTGCTTGAGCATATTGAGCCGAGCCAGCTGACCAATGTGCTAAGCGAACTCTGCTCTATTACTACAAGGTTGGGCTTTTTTAGCATCCACATGGGACCTGCCGCAAAGGTCTTGGCCGACGGTCGCAACGCTCATCTCATTCAAAAGCCAAGCTCTTGGTGGCTGCCCAGAATCGCAAGATATTTTGAGGTTGTTGAACTCCAAAGTCATGAGCTGGCTGGCTCTGGCATTTGGCTTCTTGTTAAACCCAAGATTCCCTCGCCAAGCATTAAGCAGAGGTTCCGCAACTGGCTCATAACAGCGCGTTACCCAAATTACACACCAAATTAACCAAGACACCATTTTGGCAGATGGACTGAACAGCCCCTAGGAAGGGCACGTTTAACAGCGGTCTGCTTGGCGTTCACTCATCACATTCGCGTCTAGACATTCTTTACAGCGACTACCCCAGTGGCTGCGATGAGGTCAGACACATTATATCCACTCCAAATTCAATAGTAACGCAGTCCAAATAGGCCAGCGCGCTCCGATGCTGGGCAAGACAACTTTGACCGACTGTTCGGCCTAAGCAAAGCTCATCCAAGTACAATATCCATACAATCGCCCTTGGGGAGCGACGTTCTTCCCATGGTATAGCTGATGACATTGATCACAGGAAAACTCAGGAAGGGTCTAACTCGAGCATTACAGACGACCACGCTAACGGCTTTGAGGAACAAGTTACACCGGCGGATTACGTATGTGAAGATGGAGGTGAAGCAGGGGAATGTTGCTGCTTGGATCCTGGCTCAAGCTCTCGGCCGCCTGAACAAGGCAACAAGCTCACGTCAAACAATGAACCTGTGCTTCTGCTTCTCTACACTACATGTAATCCAAAACCTTGCGGCATCCTCCTTAACCCAGAAAGATACCTGCCTCTTTTATGGCATTTTTTCTCGGCATCTTTCAGGCTTTATTCGAAAGCTTGAATTTCAGTCGCTTTGCGCATCCGACATCAAAGTCACCTTAGTATTGTTCGTCCAGGCTTGTCGGGGGAAGCGGTTTGCTGTATGGATTCCTCATCTAGCGCCCCACTACACACCTTTTGTTCGAAGGCTTCTTAGAGAGCTGTGCGCACACGAATGTGTGCACTACATCGACGATGGATTCGGCTTCTTGTCCCGAGATACATACTTATTTCAAATGCATTATATTCCTGCGAATGCAGTAATTTATTCGTGGGATTTTACGGTTCCTCACCTTGAGGCAGGATTTCCTGCAATAGTTCAGCGGTCACGGTTTAGCAAAGCACTCAGTATTGTTCAAGAAAGATGTCCTAACTTGCTCAACCAGGGTCTAAGAGTTTGCGGAAAAACCGCCTGAGAAGCCCCGTTTCTCCCTCCTGAGAGCTGATCGTTCTCCCTGCGGGCTGGATTTCAGGGTGTCAACGTCTCAGGAGGCCTGATTTCAGCCGATCTGCCCCGTTGAGGCTCCCTGATCGCTGC
>JBKDPV010000039.1:0-15546 GCA_046342315.1 Cyanobacteriota bacterium | reverse complement strand
GTACACCAGGGTTTCGGCCTGGTTCTTGAGGTCGATGCGCTCGCGCTTCTCCTTGTCGGCGGCGGCGTTGGTTTCCGCATCCTTCACCATCTTCTCCACCTCGGTTTCGCTGAGGGTGGAAGCACCGGTGATCGAGATGCTCTGCTCCTTGCCGCTGCCCTTGTCCTTGGCGGTCACGCTGAGGATGCCGTTGGCATCGATGTCGAAGGTGACTTCGATCTGCGGCACGCCACGGGGGGACGGCGGGATGCCGTCGAGGCGGAAGGTGCCGAGCGATTTGTTGTCGCTGGCCATCTCGCGCTCGCCCTGCAGCACGTGGATCTCCACATTCGTCTGCCCGTCCACCGCGGTGGAGTAGGTCTCCGTTTTCTTGGTGGGGATCGTGGTGTTGCGGGTGATCATCTTGGTCATCACGCCGCCGAGGGTTTCCACGCCGAGCGACAGCGGCGTGACATCGAGCAGCAGGATGTCCTTCACCTCACCGGCCAGCACGCCACCCTGGATCGCGGCGCCCACCGCCACCACCTCATCGGGGTTCACGGTTTGGTTGGGGTCTTTGCCGGTGATGCGCTTCACCAGCTCCAGCACCGCCGGGATGCGGGTGGAGCCGCCCACCATCACCACCTCATCGAGCTCGGCGGCGCTGAGCTTGGCGTCCTTGAGGGCCTGCTCCACCGGCACCTTGCAGCGGTCGATCAGCTTCGAGGCCAGCTCTTCGAACTTCGCCCGGGTGAGGGTGAGGTCGAGGTGCTTGGGACCCTCCGGCGTGGCCGTGATGAACGGCAGGTTGATCTCGGCCTGGGTGGCGCTGGAGAGCTCGATCTTGGCCTTTTCCGCAGCCTCGGTGAGGCGCTGCAGGGCCTGCTTGTCCTGGCGCAGGTCGATGCCCTCGTTGGCCTTGAAGGTGTCGGCCAGGTGATCCACGATCACCTTGTCGAAGTCATCGCCACCCAGGTGGGTGTCACCGGAGGTGGAGAGCACCTCGAACACGCCATCGCCCACCTCGAGCACCGACACGTCGAAGGTGCCGCCGCCCAGGTCGAACACCAGGATGCGCTCGTTGCTCTTCTTGTCGAGGCCGTAGGCGAGCGCCGCCGCGGTGGGCTCGTTGATGATGCGCAGCACCTCGAGGCCGGCGATCTTGCCGGCGTCCTTGGTGGCCTGGCGCTGGGAGTCGTTGAAGTAGGCAGGAACCGTGATCACCGCCTGGGTGACGGTTTCCCCCAGATACTTGCCGGAATCTTCGGCCAGCTTGCGCAGCACCTCGGCCGAGATCTCCTCGGGGGCGAACTGCTTGTTGAGCACCGGGCACTTGACCTTCACATTGGAGCCGGCCTTCTCCACGCCATAGCTCACTTCCTTGGATTCCTCGTTCACCTCGTCGACCCGGCGGCCGATGAAACGCTTCACGGAATAAAATGTGTTCTCCGGGTTCATGACCGCCTGACGCTTGGCGATCTGACCGACCAGCTTGTCCTGGTTCTTGGTGAAGGCCACCACCGAGGGGGTCGTGCGGAACCCTTCGGCGTTGGCGATCACCGTGGGCTTGCCGCCCTCCATCACGGCGACGCAGCTGTTCGTGGTGCCGAGGTCAATACCGACGACCTTGCCCATGGGTTCCCACCTCCAGAGTGGATGAATGCGGACTGAGGTCATCTTCCGCAGCAGTCCTGCAAGCCGGCGAGGGGTGGTTCCCGAACCGTTGCGGGCCGGCTGAGCCGCCAGAAGCCAGTCGTGGCCTACGGTCTGGCGGACCGTTCCCGCCAGTGACCATGTCCGTCGCCCCGTCCGGTCGCCCGGCGATCTCGGGTACCACCGCACTGGTGGGCGTACTCGGCGACCCGGTGCGGCACTCACTCTCACCGGCCATGCACAACGCCGCCCTGGAAGAGCTGGGCCTCGACTGGGTGTACCTGGCCCTGCCCGCGCCGGCCCCGGAACTGGCGGGTGTGGTGCGGGCCCTCGAGGCGCTCGACTGCCGCGGCCTCAACGTCACCCTGCCCCACAAGCAGGCGGTGGCCTCCCTCTGCACCGAGCTCAGCCCCCTGGCCCGGCGGCTGGGGGCCGTGAACACCCTGGTGCGCCGGGCCGAAGGGGGCTGGTGGGGCACCAACACGGATGGGGAGGGGTTCCTGGCGCCCCTGCGGGAGCAGGGCCTGGCGGGCGCCAGCCGCCGGGCGGTGGTGCTGGGCTGCGGCGGCAGCGCCCGGGCCGTGGTGGCCGGCCTGATCGATCTGGGACTCGCCGGGGTGCAGGTGGCCGGGCGCCGGCCTGAGGCCCTGCGGGCGTTCGTGGCGGAGTTCGCCGGCGAAGCCACCGCGCCGGAAGCCCTGCCCTGGAGCGACGGACCAGGCCTGAGCGACGCCCTGGCCGCAGCCGACCTGGTGGTGAACACCACACCGGTGGGCATGGCCTCCGGCCACGACCCGGCCGCCGCCGAAGGCTGCCCGCTGCGTTCTCAGGAGCTGGCCGCGCTGACTCCGGGCACCTGTGTCTACGACCTCATCTACACCCCACGCCCCAGTCGGCTGTTACGGGAGGCGGCGGAGCGAGGCTGCGCCACCCTCGATGGTCTGGAGATGCTGGTGCAGCAAGGGGCTGCCTCGCTGCGCCTGTGGACCGGCCTGGCGGAGGTGCCGGTGCAACGGATGCGGGCCGCAGCGCTGGCACGACTGCAGTCCCCCTAGCCTGAACCGACCCTCTGGCCGCTCCCCTCTCCATGCAGGACCCACCGATCTGGCAGCGGCTGGCGGCCGCCCTGGTGTATCTGCTGCCCTGGAGCGACGCGCTGCAGTTCGGCCGCTCGCTCTTCGGCCTGTTCCCACCGCTCCAGTGGGTCGTCCTGCCGGCCATCCCGCTGCTGCAGCTGCAGCAGGCGATCCCCTTCGGCGGCCTGGTGCTGTTCCTGGTGCTCTTCCTCGCGGTGGTGCGCAATCCCCGCGTGCCCTACCTGATCCGTTTCAACGCCCTGCAGGCGATCCTGATCGACATCGTGCTGGTGCTGCTGGGTCTGGCCTTCAACACCCTGCTGGCTCCGTTAGGGCCGAACTTCGCCGTCCGCACCCTGGAGAACACCGTGTTCCTGGGCGCCCTCCTGCTGGTGCTGTTCGCCGTGATCCAGAGCCTGCGGGGCAAGGAGGCCGACATCCCAACCGTGTCCGAAGCCGTGCGGATGCAGCTCTTCTGATTCAGCCCCTCGCTCCGCTGGCAGGAGGGTCGTGCGATAGGTTGCTGAGTCCGTCGCTGTCGGGCCTCCGTCCGCCAGCCACCGTCCCCCAGGCGACCATGACGCAGTCCTATTACGAAACCATGTACATCCTCCGTCCGGACATCCCGGAGGAGGAGGTCGAAACCCATGTCGCCAAGTACCGCGACATCGTGATCGAGGCGGGCGGCCAGGTGCTCGACACCCAGATGCGCGGCAAGCGCCGTCTGGCCTATCCGATCGCCAAGCACCGTGAGGGCATCTACGTCCAGCTCAATCACGACGGCGACGGCCAGCAGGTGGCCCCCCTCGAGCGGGCGATGCGCATCTCCGAGGATGTGATCCGCTACCTCACCGTCAAGCAGGATGGCCCGATGCCAGCTCCCCGTTCGGTGCCGGCGACCAGCAGTGAACCCGCCGCGGCGGCAGAACCAGTCGGTGCCTGATTCTGCCGATCCCCCCAGCCCGTAGCCGTCGGACCTTGAACCGCCCGGCGGCACGGCTAGAGTTCGGCAGATTTTACCGCCGGATTGGATGAGTGAATCCCTCCTCGATCCAGCTGGCAAGGACGATCAGCCGATGAACTGGCGGCATGGGATCGAGCCTCCTTCGGACTGGCCATCGCCAGGTCCCCCGCCGCCCCTGAACTTCTCCCACCTGCGGGTCGTTGCGTCCGGGGACAGCACCTCCCACCCCGGTGAGGCCACTTCTGCGTACGAAGAGCCAGCGGCCGCCGCCGCTGATGACGCCCTCAGAATCCGGCAATTGGAGCAAAAGCTGACCGAGGCCCGCAACCAGGCCGAGGCCTTGCAGGACGAGGCCGAAGCCCTGCATCAGATGCTCGAGGATCTTCCGGAGATCTTCGAGCGCAAGTTCCGCCAGCGGCTTCAGGCGGTGCTGGACCATCAGCAACGCCTGCTCGCCGACAACCAGGCCCTGCGGGAGCATCTGTTCGCACTCGGGCCCGCCGCGGCCGTGGAACGGCCCCGCCTGCCGCCGGCGAACGAGGAACGCTGGGGCCTCGGCCGACGACTGCGGCAGATCCTGCGCCACGACCGGGAGACCTGAACCCCGCTCCGGCCGCGGGCGTCCTCTGGCTCAGCGCCCCCGTCGGGATGCCGCCCACAGCCGCGTGGGCAGACCCCACACGTAGATGAACCCCTCGGCCGCCTTGTGGTCGAACCGGTCTTCGGCGCCGTAGGTGGCCATGTCGGGCACGTAGAGGCTGTCGGCGGTGCTGCGCCGGCCGATCACGGTGGCGTTGCCCTTGTGCAGCTTCACCCGCACCGTGCCGTTGACGCTCTGCTGGGTGCGGTCGAGGAAGCCGTCGAGGGCCTCTTTCAGCGGGCCGTACCAGAGGCCCTGGTACACCAGATCGGCCCATTGCATCTCGAGCTGGCGCTTGGTGCGCTGCACGTCGGCGGCCAGGGTGAGGCTCTCGAGTTCCTGGTGGGCCCGGATCAGCAGCAGCAGGCCGGGGGTTTCGTAGATCTCGCGGCTCTTGATGCCCACCACCCGGTTCTCCACCATGTCGAGCCGGCCGAAGCCGTGCAGACCGGCCAGTTCATTCGCCCGGCGGATCAGCCTCACGGGATCGAGGGCCACGCCGTCGATGCTCACCGGATTGCCCTGGGCGAAGCCGATCTCCACGATCTGCGGGCTGTCGGGGGCGGCCTCCACCGAGCGGGTGAGGGCATAGATCTCCTCAGGCGGCTCCACATCCGGATCCTCGAGGGAACCGGCCTCGATGCTGCGGCCCAGCAGGTTGAGGTCGATCGAATAGGGGGACTTCTTGCTCACCGGCGCCGGGATGCCGCAGCGCTCGCCGTAGGCGATCGTCTCCTCCCGGCTCATGCCCCACTCCCTCGCCGGGGCGAGAACCTTCAGATCCGGGGCCAGGGAACCGATCGCCACATCGAAGCGCACCTGGTCGTTGCCCTTGCCGGTGCAGCCGTGGGCCACCGCATCGGCCCCCACCTCCCGGGCCACCTCCACCAGCCGGCGGGCGATCAGCGGCCGCGCCAGGGCGGTGCTGAGCGGATAGCGGCCCTCGTAGAGGGCGTTGGCGCGGATGGCCGGGAAGGCGAACTCGGTGATGAACGGCTCGATCAGATCACCAACGATCGACTGGCTGGCGCCGGAATCCAGGGCCTTCTGGCGGATGGGCTCCAGTTCGTCGCCCTGGCCGAGATCGGCGGCGAAGGTGATCACCTCCTCCACGCCCCATTCCTGCTTCAGATAGGGAATGCACACGCTGGTGTCCACACCACCCGAGTACGCCAGCACCGCCTTCTTGGCCCGACCCATCAGCGCGTCTCCTGTTCCGCTCGTGCGGATTCTCTCGTGCGGAGGGATTCTCCTCCCCGGCCGTCACCTTCCGGGCCCCGGCTCAGCAGCCAGAGGAGCATGGCCAGGGGCGGCAGCAGCACAAGCGCCAGCGCCACGTCGGCCCGCGGAGGCAGGGGCTGGGGCCAGCGGGCGCCGGCGGCCGCCAGCGCGGCGGCCAGGGCCAGGGACAGGCCCCACACCCAGGCCACCTGGCGGAGCTTGGCTGAAGACATCGCGGCAGGTTGGGGGACTCCACGGCGTAGGATGGCCGATCGGCCTTTCTCGGGGTGCCGTCTCTTCCACCCCGTCACGCCCTGCATGAGCATCCTCGATACCGTCAACCCCTCCCTCACCCGCTACCGCCGCGACGAGCCGGCGCCGGTGCTGCCCCTGCGCGATGAGCCCGATCTGCTGAGCCTGCTGGAGGCCAGCGGCCGCCTGGTGGCCGACGAAGACACCGCCGGCACCGAGGTGAGCACCGTGGAGGAGGAGGAGCTCTCGGCGCTGATGGGCGAGAAGGAGGATTACAACCAGGCCGACGAGGCGACCGAGGAAGACTGGGAGGACTGATCCCTCCGCCGCCCTCACCCCCATGGCCGGAACCACCACGGCAGGCTCCAGCGGCACCGGCGCCGGCAGCCCGAAGCAACCGGCCCGGCTCGACGGCCGCATCATGGCTGCCGTGCTGGCAGCGATCCTGCTGCTCGCCTGCCTGGCCAGTGATGCGCTGGTGGCCAATTCCGCGCTCACCATCCCCTTGGTGGTGGCCGCAGCCGTGGCCGCCGGCGTGGCCCGCTGGGGCGTGCCGCACCTGCGCAGCCTGAAACTCGGCCAGGTGATCCGCGAGGAGGGCCCCCAGGCGCACCACAGCAAGGCGGGCACTCCCACCATGGGCGGCCTGCTGGTGGTACCGGTAGGGGTGCTGGTGGGAGCCCTGCTCGATCCCACCGACCCCCGCCTGCCGGCCGTGGCCGCCATCACCCTGGCCTACATGGCGATCGGTGCCGTCGATGACTGGCGCAGCCTCACCCGCCAGACCAACACGGGCCTCACCCCCCGCGGCAAGCTGCTGCTCCAGGCCCTGGCGGCCCTCGCCTTCCTTGTCTGGGCGGCGTGGGGCGGCTGGCTGGGGGGCGGCACCCCGGGCGACGTAGGCCTGCCCTTCGGCTGGGTGCTGCCCCAGGGGCCGGCGATCAGGCCCCTGGGGCTGTTCGTGTTCCTGGCGGAGATCAACGCCACCAATCACACCGATGGCCTCGACGGCCTGGCGGCCGGCTGCGGCGCCGTGGTGTTCACCGGAATGGGTCTGCAGCTGATGCTGCGCGGCCACGGGGGCGACGCCGCCCTGGCCGGCTTCTGTGCGGCCATGGCCGGCTGCTGGCTCGGCTTCCTCAGCCAGAACCGCCACCCGGCCCGGGTGTTCATGGGCGACACGGGCTCCCTGGCGATGGGCGCGGCCCTCTCGGCGGTGGCGCTGCTCAGCAACAGCCTCTGGCCCCTGCTGCTGATGGGCGGCGTGTTCCTGGCCGAATCCATCTCGGTGATCCTGCAGGTGTGGGTGTTCAAGGCCACCAAGGGACCCGACGGCCAGGGGCGCCGCCTGTTCCGCATGGCCCCGCTGCACCACCACTTCGAACTCGGCGGTCTGAACGAACAGGCCGTGGTGCTCTCCTTCTGGGGCGTCAGCCTGATACTGGTGGTGCTGGGGCTGATCCTGCGGCCCTGAGCCACCAACCCACCGCCGGCACTGCCGCCACCGTTGCCATGGCCTACTTCACCTGGAAGGAGGCGGGTCTGACCGCTGACTGCGCCAGCCTCGATGCGATGGCGGCCCGGTTCGAGGAGGCCGCAGCCCTGATGCGCCGCATGGCCGCCGAGGGTTTCCTGCTCGAGCGCCATCCCGACGGCCAGCACATCACCCACCCCGATCCAGCCGTGTTCGAGGCCTACGGCTTCGTGAGCGAGGAGCCGCCGGAGCGCCAGCTCACCCTGCTCCAGCACTGAGCGCAGTGGAGGGGGGCGGCCGTCAGCGGCGCCGCAGGTACCCCACCACCCACACCACCACGAAGGCGAGCGAGGAGATCCCCAGATAGATCAGGGTCCAGCGCTGCAGGTCGGCCACATCCCAGCCGAACGGCAGTCCGGCGGCGTCGCCGGCGGTACGCAGGGCCAGCGGCAGGAGGGCGAACACGGCGGCGAAGCGGGGAGGGCGGCACGCTAGGGGAGAGGATCAGGGGCGGTGTTCGGATCGATCCCCATGGCAACCCCGGCCCCCTTCCCCCGCACCCTGATGCTGCTGGGCAGCGGCGAACTGGGCAAGGAGGTGGCCATCGCCGCCCAGCGCCTCGGCTGCCATGTGATCGCGGTCGACCGCTACGCCGGCGCCCCGGCGATGCAGGTGGCGGATGCCGCCGAGGTGATCGCCATGACCGACCCGGAAGCGCTGCGCGCCGTGGTGCGCCGCCACCGGCCCGACGTGGTGATTCCCGAGATCGAGGCCCTGGCGGTGGACGCCCTGGCGGAGCTGGAGGCCGAGGGCATCACCGTGATCCCCACCGCCCGGGCCACGGCGGTGACCATGAACCGCGACCGGATCCGCGACCTGGCGGCCGGCAGCCTGGGCCTGCGGACGGCCCGCTTCGCCTACGCCGAAAGCGCCGAGGCCCTGGCGGAGGCGGCGGCGCCCCTGGGCTGGCCGGTGGTGGTGAAACCGGTGATGAGCTCCTCGGGCAAGGGCCAGAGCGTGGTGCGGGGACCAGGGGGGATCACCGCCGCCTGGGAGGCGGCCATGGCGGGAGCCCGCGGAACGGGCGCGCGCGTGATCGTCGAGGAGTTCCTGCGGTTCGACCTGGAGATCACCCTGCTCACGGTGAAGCCTTGGCAGGGAGCGACCCTGTTCTGCCCGCCGATCGGCCACGTGCAGCAACGGGGCGACTACCAGTGCAGCTGGCAGCCGGCGGTTCTCGGGGAGGCGCAGCTGGCCGTCGCCCAGGCCATGGCCCGGGCCGTGACCGACGAACTGGGCGGCGCCGGACTGTTCGGAGTGGAGTTCTTCCTCTGCGGCGCTCCGGGTGAGGAGGAGGTGGTGTTCTCGGAACTCTCCCCCCGTCCCCACGACACGGGGCTGGTGACACTGGCCGGTCAGAACCTGAGCGAGTTCGAGTTGCATGTCCGGGCCGTGCTGGGACTGCCGATCCCGGAGATCCGCAGCCTGGGCCCGGCCGCCAGCAGGGTGATCCTGGCCTCCGAGGTGGCCGACACCGTGAGCTACGACGGGCTGGAGGAGGCCCTGGCCGTGCCGGAGAGCCAGGTGCTGCTGTTCGGCAAGCCCGACGCCCGCCCCGGCCGGCGGATGGGGGTGGCCCTGGCCCGGGGCGGAAGCCTGGCCCAGGCGCGGGAGCGGGCGGACGCCGCCGCGGACGCCGTTCATGTCAGGACCAGCGGTTGAAACCGGCGCACCCCCCTGGTGACAGCGGGATTCGGGCCTTATGGTGCGCCCCGGTGGGAACGAACATGAGCCAGGCCCAGTCCCATGTCCCCCAACGGCGAGGATCGCGCGATCGGAGCGGACGGACGAGGTCCAAGGCGGTTCTGACCAGCGTTCCCGATCTGCTGAGCCGTCGGCGCCCTGCGCAGCCTCCCCCGCCCCGCAGGCGGCGACCCGCTCTGCTCACCTTCACGCTGGGACTGGTCCTGGGTTACGGCATGGCCGGACCCCTGCCGGATCTGGCCAGGAACGCGGGCGCCACACTGGCGAGCCTGATCGAGGCCCCCAAGGGCCTGGCCGCCATGCTGGACCCCCTCGGAATCAGCAATCGCCGCGTGCTGGTCGTGGGTACCGACCACGTCGGCGAGAACACCGATGTGATGTTCACCGTCCAGATCGGCGACGGGGTGACCCGCATCACCCAGGTGCCGCGCGACACCTTCGTGGAGCCCCCCGGTGAGCCGGTCCTGAAGGCCAATGCCCTCCTTGCCACCAGCGGCATCGAGGCGACCAAGCGGGAGGTGGGCCACCTGGTGGGCGCGCCGGTGGAACGCTATCTGCGGGTGGATCTCGATGCGGTGGCCAAGGTGGCCAACGCCCTCGGCGGTGTTGAGGTGGACGTGCCCAAGCGCATGTACTACGTGGACAATGCGCAGGGCCTCTACATCGACCTTTACCCCGGCCGGCAGGTGCTGCGGGGGGACGACCTGCTCGGTTTCCTGCGCTTCCGTCACGACGAAACGGGCGATCTGGGCCGGATGGAGCGGCAGCGGCTCGTGATCAACCAGGTGTTTTCCCGGCTGGTCCAGCCCGCCACGCTCACCCAGCTGCCCACCCTGTTGAAGATCGCCGGCGAAGACATCCAGACCGACCTTTCGCCGATCGAGATGACCCAGCTGCTGACGGCGATGGCCCAGACCAATCTGAGCACCTCGCGGCTGCCGGGTCGCCTGTACTGGCAGGACGATCTCAGCTACTGGATGCCCGACACCAACACGGCCCATCCGACCGGCAGCGGCGAGGAGCCTCCACTCTGAAACCGGGCTCCTGCTTCAGCGGCTGTCCCCGCCGCGCTGCAGAAAGCGGTGATGATCCAGCCCCTCGAGCAGTCCCCAGGCCTGCGGGCGGGAGGCGAAGAAAACGCGCCGCCGGCCCCGCAGGCTCTCCAGAACAGGGTCGTGATCGTCAGGAACAACCCCCAGGGGCAGTCCCCGCAGCAGCTCGCCATCGCCCTGCTGGGCTGCCTCCACCAGGATGCTGCTCAGGGGCAGGTTCCAGCGCAGAGCCAGGTAGCGGATCGCCTCCGACTTGGAGGCGGTGAGCGGCAGCACGTCGAGATACCAGTGCTGGAAAAGATGCGGACGCGCCAGCAGACCTCGACGCCGCAGGAGCTGGCGCACGGTGGGCAGAATGCTCTGGTCGGCTTCCCCGAGGGTGTAGCTCACTTTGTAGGGTCCCTGATCGCCCGGGCCCTGGAGCCGCAGGCGATCACCCAGTTCCGCCAGCACCGTGACCACCCTCGCCCGGTTCCAGTGCCGGGCGATGTGGCGCTCCCAGTGAGGATCGGCTGCATAGAGCGGTTCCTTGTCACCGACCTCGCCCTCCTGGGCCAGATGGATCTCGGTGCCGGTGCGAGTGATCCACAGCACCGGATGGGGAAGATGGAGCTCGGCGAAGCGTAATCGGGCCGACTTGAACCCCCGGCCCGTGGAAACGGCGATGGCCAGCTGGGGATCGGCCTCGAGTCGTTGACGCAGTTCCCTGAGACTGGCGGGATCGGGCTCCACCAGACAGGCGTCGAGGTCGAGGACCAGCAGGCGGTGGTGACCGGCCACCGCCGCCGGATCGGCGGCATGGCGGAACCAGAGGGCGGGAAGCTGGGCGGTGGCGGAGCCGAGGGCCGCCGAGACCTCGCCCAGGTACTGGATCGCATGGGCATCCCAGCTGTAGTGCCGGCAGACGGCCTCGATACCGTTCGTGCTCCAGGTCTGCCAGCGGGCCGGTGAGCGCAGGCTCTCCTCCACCCCCTGCTGCAGGGCATCGAGGTCGGAGACATCCACCAGCAGTCCGTTCTCGCAGCGCTGGAGGATGTCGCGGGGACCGCCGTCATCGGTGGCCACCACCGGCAGACCGCAGGCCGCCGCCTCCAGCAGGGTGAGACCGAACGGCTCGGTGAGCGCCGGGTTGACGAACACGCCACGGCGCCGAGCTGCCCAGCGGTAGATCTCGGGGATCTGGGCGCGCTGGTGCTGCTTGGGATAAGCCACCTGACCATAGAGATCGAAGCGGTCCACCAGTTCGAACACCTGCTGGAACACTTCGCGCTGGGTCTTCTCCAGCTGGCGCGGATCGGAACGGCAACCGAGCACAAGCACCAGGTTGTGATGCTGGCGGAGGTGATCGGAGCGGCCGAACACCTCCACCAGGGCAGGAATGTTCTTGCGGTGGTCGGCCCGGCAGATCGCGAGCACCGGCGCCTTGGCCGGTTCGCGCAGGAACGGCTGCATCAGGGCCTCCACCACCCGGTCGGGATCGCGGCTGGAGGGCTGAGGCGGGAAGAACTGATGGGCGTCGACCCCGGGTGGGATCACCCGCGAACACGCGGTGCGGAACCGGTCATAGCGGGCGTACTGCATCTCCCGCTCCTGGCCTGTGCTGGTGACCACCAGGGAGCTGTGGGCCAGCGCCAGTTCCTCGGCGTCGATCCGCCGGGCCATGGCGTACTGCTGATCGATCTGACTCGGCTCCAGGCCGCTGGTCATCAGCCGGCGGCGCTTCTCCCGGCCAAGGGAGTGGGCAGTGAACACCAGCGGGATGCCCAGGCGACGGCGCAGCAGAGCGCCCACGTAGCCGGCATCGGCGTAGTGGGCATGGATCCAGTCCGGCAGGCGGGGCTGGGCCAGCAGCGCCTCCGCCAGGCTGTCGGCCAGTTCATCGAGATGGGGCCAGAGCAACTCCTTGCGCAGGTAGCGGCGAGGCCCGAAGGCGAAGCGCCGGATCAGGGCATCGGGTCCGATCGGCTCGGTGGCACGGGCATAGTCGGCGGAAACCCGGCGGTCCTGAATCAGCCGGGTGACCACCTCCACCCTCTCCACCTCCGGACGGGCCGCCAGGCTGCGGGCCAGCTCCAGCACGTAGGTGGTCTGTCCACCGGTGTCGGGATCACGCCCGAGCTCCAGGTCACGGCCTCGGAACAGACCATGGAGATGGAGGTGGAGGACGTACAGACCCAAGACCAAGCCAGGGCACGGACCCCACACCCTTAGCGAGTTCCACCGGGGCGCGCACGAATGGGACAGGGCGGAGAACCGAATCTGCAGGGCCGTTCTCCTCGCCGGAAAGCCAGCTCTCGGAATGGGACTGGGCAGGCATGGCGGTCCTGCGCGGCGTCATCGATCGTCACGAAGTGGTGACAGAAAACGCTCCCCGGGATCGGCAGCGCTCGCTCGCGTATCAGGCGTGCAGGGACAGGGCCGGCAAAGCCGTGATGTCCGGGAGCAAGCGCAGCATGAACCAGATCCAAAAGAGAGTTGGAGTGATGGGTGCGTTCAGACCCGTGCCTGAGCCTTGAACTCACTTAGTTCAATAGAAACAGCATCTGGATTCTGGCTTTCAACAATGAAACGTCGAAATTCCCCTTGCAATCCATTCTCTTTCAATACAATTTCATCAATTGGTTGACTCTGACGATTAAGGACATTGACACGCATGATGATCTCTCCACATGGTCGATTCGCACAGTGAACTTCAAACACTTGACTCACGCCTCCGCCGTAAAGCCGAGGGGCATGACATTCCTCCCGACACCAACGATAAAAAACACCCGATCCTTCAGCTCTCCAACCCTGCTCCGCAGCGATCACCTGATCCCTGGACAGGGAACTCTGCGACTGGCCGATCCTGGCAGTTGACTGGCCAACCCAGATACCAAGCCCCAGACACATCATTCCAACGAGGGACAGCTGGAAAAACATGGAAGCAAAGGTAGAAACGTCGTGGGTGGCACGAGCAGCTTTATGATCCGTTGATTCATCTGATTCGTTCACCTCACGGATGAGCTTATTAAGCTCATCCTGAACCGATTTATCTAAGTTATCGTTCATTCTGATCTGAGTAGAGTGACCTGAACATCAATCCAGCGCCCGATCCTATCATCACAATCATGGCGACTAGTGACCATAGCGTTGTCGGCATGAATTGCATGTTAAGACTGTGCAGGATTCCAGCAATCAGCGCTGCAGACGAACCAATGATCATGAACCATGCCATCTTGCGAAAGACGTTCATGAACAGCATGGCGACACCGATGCCCAAGGGGATCATCAACAGTCCCATACCTCCCGAAACGCCTCCCAGGGAAGGAATCCCCCATCCACCGCCATAGCCATATCTCAATCCAGGGCGATAACCCCCTCCCCATCGACCAAAACCACCGAACCCTATACCGCCAAGAGATGAAACCATAACCTGATTCAGAAGCAGAAAGATTCCTCCTGCAAACAAGCCTCCCCCGAGTAAGAATGTAAAGAAATCCTGGGCAGGATTACGGCTCATACAAAAGCAACCGCGCTTCTTTCAGTGTGGCCAAGACCACTTCCTCTGTCATCCCCTGGAGGGGGGACCCCCCTCAGGCCGCCACCGCCTCCGGCGGATGCTGCGCCAGCACCTGCTTGAGATAGCGGCCCGTGTGACTCGTGGGATGTTCAGCCACCTCCTCCGGCGTGCCGCACACCACGATCTCGCCGCCCCTGTCGCCGCCTTCGGGGCCGAGATCGATCAGCCAGTCGGCGCAGCGGATCACATCAAGGTTGTGCTCGATCACCAGGATCGAGTTGCCCTTGTCCACCAGCCGCTGCATCACGTCCATCAGTTTGTGCACGTCGTAGAAGCTCAGGCCCGTGGTGGGTTCGTCGATCAGATAGAGGGTTTTGCCGGTGGCCCGCTTGGAGAGTTCGGTGGCCAGCTTCACCCGCTGGGCCTCACCGCCGGAGAGGGTGGGGGCCGGCTGGCCGAGCTTGATGTAGCCGAGGCCCACGTCCACCAGGGTGCGCAGACGATCGGCGGCCTGGGGAATGGCCGAGAACTCCTCGGCGGCCTGCTCCACCGTCATCTCCAGCACGTCGGCGATCGTGTGACCGCGGTAGGTGACCTGCAGGGTTTCCCGGTTGTAGCGGGCGCCCTTGCAGACATCACACTGCACGTACACATCGGGCAGGAAGTTCATCTCGATCACGTTCACACCCTGGCCACTGCAGGCCTCGCAGCGGCCGCCCTTCACGTTGAAGCTGAACTGGCCCACCTGGTAGCCGCGAGCCTTGGCCTCCACCGTGGCGGCGAACACCTGGCGGATCGGATCGAAGGCCCCCGTGTAGGTGGCCGGGTTTGAACGTGGGGTGCGGCCGATCGGGCTCTGGTCGATCACGATCACCTTGTCGATCGCCTGGATGCCCCGGAGCTCGCCGAGCCCGGAGGGGAAGGGAACCTTCAGGCCGAGGCGGTGCTCCAGGGCCGGGTGCAGCAGCTCGTTCACCAGCGTGCTCTTGCCGCTGCCGCTCACCCCGGTGACGCACACCAGCCGGCCGAGGGGGATCTCCACGTCGAGGCCGCGGAGGTTGTTGCGGCTGCAGTCGCGCAGAACCAGGCGGCGGCTGCCGGCATCGCGCCGCTCCGCCGGGGTGGGGATGCGACGGCGACCGCTGAGGTAGGCGCCGGTGAGTGACTCCTCGGCGGCGAGCAGATCCTCGAGCGAGCCCTCGGCCACGATCGAACCGCCGTGCACCCCCGCCCCGGGGCCGATGTCCACCAGATGGTCGGCGGCGCGGATGGTGTCCTCGTCGTGCTCCACCACGATCAGGGTGTTGCCCAGGTCGCGGAGCTTGATCAGGGTGGCCAGAAGCCGGTCGTTGTCGCGCTGGTGCAGGCCGATGCTCGGTTCGTCGAGCACGTAGAGCACGCCGGTGAGGCCGGCGCCGATCTGGGTGGCCAGCCGGATCCGCTGGGCCTCGCCGCCGGAGAGGGTCATCGCGGGGCGATCGAGGCTGAGGTAATCGAGGCCCACGTCGAGCAGGAACTTGAGGCGCATGCGGATCTCGCGCAGCACCAGATCGCCGATCTGGATCTGGCGCGACGAGAGCAGGGGGTCGGAGCCCTCGCTGCTGCCCACCCCCATCAGCTCCTCGATCCGCCGCAGGCTCTCGGACACGCTCACGGCCGTGAGCTCGTGGATGGCGTACGGGCCCACCTTCACCGCCAGGGCCTCGGGCCGCAGGCGCAGCCCCTGGCAGGTGGCGCAGGGCACCAGTTCGAGGAACTTCTCCAGCTTCTGGCGGATCGACTCGCCGCTGGCATCCCGCAGCTGGCGCTCGAGAATCGGCAGGATCCCCTCGAACGGGCGCACGTAGCTCTGGCCCTTGCGGTAGCGGCTGTCGGCCTGGATCGGGATCGGATCCTTGCTGCCGTGGATCAGCACCTCCTGCTGCTCGGCGCTGAGCTGGTTCCAGGGGGTCTTGATCTCGAAGCCGAAGGC
>JBKDPV010000038.1:0-34341 GCA_046342315.1 Cyanobacteriota bacterium | reverse complement strand
GGAGCGGGCCCGGCCGAGATGGTGGACGGGGAGTGCCTGAAGGGAGATCTGCGTTCGCTGCTGGACCAGCTGCCGGAACTGCAGGGGAAGGTGCTGAAGATGCGGTACGGGATGGAGGGTGAGGAGCCGATGAGCCTCACCGGAATCGGCCGGATCCTGGGCATCAGCCGCGATCGCGTGCGCAATCTGGAGCGCGATGGCCTCGCCGGCCTGCGGCGTCTGAGCGATGCTGTTCAGGCCTACGTCGCCTGCTGACCGTTGCGTGCGGATTCTCCGGTTCCCCCGCCCTCCGTTGCTCCGCTCGCCGTGGGCGGCGACGCGGGAGCATCGATGGAGCTGCTGGAGCTGTTTCCGCGCTACCTGCTCAAGGGTCGGCTTCCCTCCCCTCTGCTTGCGGAGCTGATCACCCTCGGCGAGACCGTGGCGGCCGATCCCCGCAGTCGGCCCGACGCTTCCGCCAAGCTTGCCGGCCAACTGGCTCTGCAGCGCGAGCTGGGTCCCGACCATCCCGCGGTGCGCGAACTCTGCGAAGGCCAGATCCTGCCGGCCTGCGAACGCTGGATCCGTCACGTGATCGATCGGCAGCCTCCCGGGGGCCGTGGCCCCTGGACCCCCGGTCGCTATGGGTTGCAGATGATCGACGTGTGGCTGAATGTGCAGCGCGCCGGTGATTACAACCCCACCCACACCCATGGCGGCAGCTTCTCGGGGGTGCTGTTCCTGAAGGTTCCTCCCCAGATTCACGCCGACAGCTTCGACGGCCAGCTCTGCTTCCACGGGCCCGAGGAGTGGCACATCCAGAGCTTCCGCACCGGCATGGCGCACTATGTTCTGCCGGTGCCGGGAGATTTCTACGTGTTCCCGGCCTGGCAGCCCCACTCGGTGGCGCCGTTCCGGGAGGAGGGAGAGCGCTGGTCGATCGCCTTCAATGTGGTGGCCGTGCCTCGCCCTGCGGGAGCCATGGCGCCGCAGCAGCAGGGCGCCGGATTCGCGGTGCTTGGTGGTGTGCCGCCTGAGCGGGCCCCCGCCGCCAGTGACCTGGGCGGCAACATCTCACTCTCCAGCAACCGCCGCCGTCCCGGCGGTTTTCGCTGAGCCCTTGGCTCAAGCCGGCTCAGGCGGTGGCGAGGGTTCGCACGGAGCCTACGAGGGCCATCACCAACAGCACGGCACTGGCCAGGAAGGCGATGCCGAAGCCGGGACCGCGTTTCTTCGCCTCTTGCAGGTAGCCCACCGCATAGGCGATCCGGCCCCCCACCCAGAGGAAGCCCAGGGCTGCGGCCACGCTGGCACTGTCGAGCAGGCTGGCCAGCCAGTAGGCCGGCAGGAAGAACACCAGCTGCTCGAGGGTGTTCAGCTGCACCCGCAGTGCCCGCTCGAACGGCTCGGCTCCCGTGGTGGCCGGGGCCTGCACGCCGTGGAGGGCCCGGGCCCTGCCCACGTTGAGCGCCGTGGCCTGGTAAGTGACCAGGGCCAGCACGGTTACTAAAGCCGGCAGACCGAGGGAGGAGGACATCGGGGAAGTCAGGCAGAGGTCGAGTCTGACTGGTTCAGGCACCCGCCTGGCTCAGGCGGCGACGCAGTTGCGCCAGCCGATGGCGCAACCGTCGGTAGGGAGCAGTGGCTCTCCAGATGCGGCTGCGAACCACCATGTCGCGTTGCCGGCGCTGGTCGATGAGGTCCTGTTCCAGGGTGATAGCGCGCTGGCATTGCTCCTGGAGCAGTCGGAGTCGGGCGAGGGAGGGGGAGAGCGGAACCGCGTCCTTCCCCAGGGGGCGAAAGGCGGAGGCGTTCTTGGCCTGCACCTTCACAGCCCGATCGATGCAGCGCCAGTAGTCGTTGGTCGAGGAAGTCGGATCAGCCCACACCGCGAGGGCGCCCGCCTCCTGCAGGCGGGCAAACAGCTCCACCGAGGACTCCTCCACAAAGGGGGTGATCACGGAGTCATCGATGTGGAGGCGCAGGCCGGAATGGTTGAGGTCATCGGTGCGATTGCGATGCGGCGAGGGGGCGGACGGGTCGGTGAGCCCCGTCAGCCTGTGGACCATTCGGGTCATGGTGGCTGCCGTGGCACAGTGGATGCCATGGGTGGCGATCGAGGCCAGCATCTGTTCGGAGGTGTGGGGCTGTCCAGGGAGGCAGAGCCACGATGAGAAGCCGAGATTCCTGGCCACCTCGGTGTCCAAGCGAAGGATCATGCGAAAGAGCTCGGGATCGCTGGCCTGAGCCCGGCTCAGGAACGTGTCCCGGGTCATGCCCAGAATCTGATGGATGGCGTGGTGAATGATGCAGTCCGGTTTGTGAAGGGTGTGCATGATGCGGAATCGCAGCATGCTCACGACTTGTTCTCGCGGATGGCGTAGAAGAGTGAAGCGGACGTCGCGGTGATCTCTTGTATGGCCAATCGCTTCGGCAAGCCTGATGTGTGTGACGGGAAGCAGCCATCGCAATTTCCCCTGAGCCAGCAGGCGATCCTTGAGGCTGAGATACTGGGATAGGAGTTGGGCGGGAGCCTGATCCTCCACTGGCTCCTGTCCCATCAGCTCCCTGAGGATGGTGGGCAGATACTCTGGGAAGACCGGTGCGGGCAGGGTTTCCCTGCGCGCGCAGAGAATCGCATCGAGCGAAGTCCCGCCCGTCTTGGGGATGTGGATGTGTAGGAGGCGCCGCAGTTCCGGGTGGGCATCGGCAAGCCGAAAGGAGAGTTCGGAAACATCAATCGATTCTATTGCCTCAACACTGAATGACTGCTTCTTGTTCCATTCCCCGAGGTGATCCTTCCCCTCATCCCGCCGCGGATTGGAGGTGGCAAGCATCAGCCATCTGAATCGAAAGTGGCTTGAGCTTGTGCTCAGGTGGGATAAGTTGTCAAGTAAAAGTAAAGTCATCTACCAAGGCGGTTGTCTTCTTCTGGTGCGCTTTCAGCCATGCCAGGCAGCGCTTCTGTGACAGCAAGGGATTCCACCGAGGCGGTCCGGCACCGGTGTCCGGATCTGCGCCGATCCCTGCTGGCCCGTTGCATGGGTTAGGGCCGCCACGGATGTCCCTGGTAGCTGAAGCCGCTCTCAAGCCCCATGGGATCAGCGTTGCTGGGGTGATGCAGACAGCGGAGCCAGTGGGCCGTGGGGGTGCTCCTGCAAGGACTGGGCTGCTGCTCGGTGTGGCGGCGGCTTCGCCAGGGCGGTGGCAAGGGTCGGTTGATAGCCGCCCAGGCTGGTTCCGGCGGGGCTTGCGGCAGATGTGCGGCCTCTCTGCAGGGGCAAGAAGACGATCCTGCTCATGTCACTAGACTCATAAGCGAGCAATGCACAAACTTTTATGTCAAATCGGATTCGTTTGTAGCCAGAGCCCCTGGTTGTACGCATGATCGGTTTAGATGCTTATGAGGAGTTTCTTGGGTGAACTGTCTAATCGGTTCAATGAATGATTGTTGTCGACGCTCCCCGTCATCACTGCGTAGTCAGCTATGGGGTAATGCCAGTGATTGCTGATGCCAGCTCTCCCCCTCTGCCTTGCCTGAAGGTCTAAGCCAGCTCCTCTGGGCTTCCAGGAACCGGCGGGAACAGTTGTCAAGACTGGTGTTGACAGCGCAGTCCCTGCCTGTTCTTTTTTTCCTCCCTTTCCCCTTTGAGCCTTATCGCCATGGCCGTACCCAGCTTTCTGTTCGATATCGTCGTCAACAATGGTGACTTCGTTCCCGGCACCGAACTCCTGTTCAATAGCTACAATCAGCCCTCAATTAATGCCGATGGCCTCGTTGTCTTCCGTGCGCGAAGCCAGGGCGGATCAGGGCAGCCCGCCACGGGTATCTTCCTGCGTGATTTAGACGGCTCACCGATTGAGGCAGTCGCCGTGCGTGGCGGTCCGGTGCCCGATCCAAACAATACGGAAGCCACCTTCAATGAGTTCCCTTCTTTCCCGAGGATTGATCGCGACTCTGACATGCTTGCCTTTCGAGGGCAATCCAATCCAGTTTATGAGTATTCCGATGGCAGGATTGGCACTTCGGGCGTCTACAGTAACCCGGAAGGTTTCCTGATTACTGGAGCAAGCCTTCTCGGGATACCCGAGCTTCCCGAGTTCGTTTACTACAGCGTTCCGCAGACCGATCCTTCCATCCGTTTCGATCAGTTCCCTGGGGCGCCACCTCCAACGAACAACGTTGTTGCTTTCAAAGGCAACTGGACGGATGCATCAGGTGTTGGTCAGACAGGTGTTTATTTCCGCGATCTGGTTGCTGACGGCGGCCAGTCTCCGGTTCGCTTTATCGCCGATAGCAATACGATCATCCCAGGTGTGTCTGGGGATGTTGAATTCGGCTCAACTGCCCCGCCTTCTGCCGCTCGGGATAAGGTTGTTTTTCTCGGGCTCGATAATGAAGAAAGCCCCACTCTTGGTGGGATTTATCTTTCTAACCTGAAGGGTGATCCTGCCAGCTTGCAGACTGTGGTTCAACTCGGCGGACTCGCTGAATTCGTGGGCGATGAAGGTGGTCTCACGAGGATCGGAGAAGTTCTGTCTTTCGATGGCAGGCTTGTGTCTTACTGGGGGGCCTGGGGTGATGAGATGAGTTACCAGCTCGTCGCATGCTCCGAGGAGGGTAATGTAGATTTGCGCGCTTATTGCAGGCAGCTTTCCATCGATGGTGAGCAGGGGGGTATCGGCCAGGGAAACGACGGCCATTATTATTTCCTCAGGGAGATCTGGGATAATCAAGGCATTTTTGTCACCGACATCGTGACGGGGATGACCCGGTTGGCTGCTTCCACCGTCTCAGCCGACGAGGAGTATGAGTCCTTCAACTTCTTTAACTTCTCGGGTCGCCCTCCCGGGGTAGGAGAGGGTGGTACGACGGAAGGTGAGGAGGAGGATAGCCTTGAGTTGGCGCGCTGGCGAGAATCAGCCTTCATGGCTGTGGATGGTTCGAATGTGGCCTTCAAAGCCGCCGATCTGATCCCTGTAGACCTCGCCAGTCTTGGCTTCACTGGTCTGGATGAATACACCGGCAATGTGTATGTCGAGTCTGGCCAGGGAATTTACTATCAGGATCTCGATGCTCTGACTCGCCCCGTCGCGATTGTGAAGTCTGGAGACAACGGTGGCATCCTGGATCCCGTGGCGGAAGGCCTGCCAATCGTGGGCGTGGCTCTTGAGAGAGATGGCCTGCGCTTCGGCAAGCTCGCCTTCTCCGCCAGCATGGCTGCGTCGGAGGAGAGTGCGGAGGAGAGTCTTGAGGTTGACACTTGGGCTGGGATTTATGGCGTAACACTCGATGACGACTTCAGGATCGTTGCGGGTCCGGGTGCTGGCGGAGGCCCTCAGGTGCGCGTTTTCTCTGCCATCGATGGGGCCGTGCGAGATGAGTTTTATGCCTATGAGCCCACTTTCACGGGTGGTGTTCGCGTTGGGCAAGCGCAGATGGATTCGGACGGCATCCTTGACTGGCTCACCGGTGCGGGAGTGGGCGGCGGCCCTCACGTCAAAGTCTTCAACGGTGCGAGCGGGCAGGAGATGAGTAGCTTCTACGCCTACGACTCGCAGTTCCTGGGTGGTGTCAACGTTGCTGCCGGCGATATCGACGGCGATGGTCTTGATGATCTGATCACCGGCCCCGGGGCAGGTGGTGGCCCTAACGTCAAGGTGTTCAGTGGTGCGAGCGGGCAGGAGATCCGCAGCTTCTACGCCTACGACCCGCAGTTCCTGGGTGGTGTCAACGTTGCTGCCGGCGACATCGACGGCGATGGTCTTGATGATGTGATCACCGGTGCTGGCACTGGTGGTGGCCCTCACGTCAAGATGTTCAGCGGTGCGAGTGGGCAGGAGATCCTCAGTTTCTACGCTTACGACTCGCAGTTTCTTGGTGGCGTCAGTGTTGCTGCTGGCGACATCGACGGCGATGGTCTTGATGATGTGATCACTGGTGCCGGCACTGGTGGTGGCCCTCACGTCAAGGCCTTCAGCGGGGCGAGCGGAGAGGAGATCCGCAGCTTCTACGCCTACGAACCGCAGTTCCTGGGTGGTGTCACGGTTGCGGCTTCGGACATCAACGGAGATCACCTGTCTGAGATCGTGACCGGGGCTGGTCCCAGTGGAGGCCCTCATGTGAAGGCATTCGGCGGTTCCAACGGCGAGGAGATGCTCAGCTTCTACGCCTACGACCCTGCCTTCAGCGGAGGGGTGTTCGTGGGATAGGGAAATTCCTCGATCGGACATAGTCCGCACACCCACGGTCGGGCACCTCCACCTCAGAGGTCTCTCCGACCCAAACCGCACTCGCACATGGCCGTGGCGCCCGTTCAGCCGGGGGTCCGGCCATGTTTCTGTGCCTCCGGCCGAGCTGCGGCTGCCGATCCTCGCCGAGGCCCAAGGCCATGGTTGCCGCCTCCACAGCAGGGCGCCGGGTCGTCAGGAGGGACGTCCAGGCGGCGAGGGTGCGAGCGTGCTTCGCAGAGCGCCTCCTGGTCAGCTTGGTTAAAGACTTGGACCCTGAGGTGGTCCGGCCCCTGCGGACTTCTGTACTGGCCTGGTGGGAGACCCACGGCCGGCACGACATTCCCTGGAAGCTCACCGCAGAGGGGAGGCCGCCTGCCCCTGGTGAGCCCCTCGACCCTTACCCCATCTGGGTGGCTGAGGTGATGCTCCAGCAGACACGTCTGCCGGTGGTGCTCCCTTTCTGGCGGCGCTGGATGAAGACGTTCCCCGATCTCCACGCCCTGGCGCGGGCAGAGGAAGGGGATGTGCTCCGCAGTTGGCAGGGACTGGGCTTCTACAGCCGTGCTCGGCGGCTGCGGCAGGGGGGCCGACGACTCCTGGCGCAGGTGCTGGCGGCGAGCGAAGGATCGGCGATGGCAGCCGATCCCTGGCCTCGCTCCCTGGAAGGTTGGATGGCCTTGCCCGGCATCGGCCGCAGTACGGCCGGCAGCATCCTCTCCTCGGCCTTCGATCTGCCGGCGGCGATCCTCGACGGCAACGCCCTGAGGGTGCTCGCGAGGCTCGTGGCCCATCCCGCCGCGCCCCGCAGGACCCTGGCCACCTTCTGGCGTCTCAGCGAGGCCCTGCTCGATCCCGGGCGGCCCCGTGCGTTCAACCAGGCCCTGATGGATCTGGGTGCCACCGTCTGCACTCCCCGCTCCCCGGCCTGCGGATCCTGTCCCTGGAGCCGCAGCTGCGCTGCCTACGCTGCCGGCGATCCCGCCCGTTACCCTGTGAAGGACCAGCCACGCCCCGTTCCTTTCCAGGTCATCGGCGTCGGCGTGGTGCTGGATGGCAGCGGCCGGGTGCTGATCGATCAGCGCCTGCCAGAGGGGCTGCTGGGCGGGCTGTGGGAGTTTCCCGGCGGCAAGCAGGAGCCCGGCGAGCCCATCGAGACCACGATCCGGCGCGAACTGCGCGAGGAGCTGGCGATCGAAGCGGAGGTAACTGAGGAACTGGTGGTGGTGGAGCACGCCTACAGCCACAAGCGCCTGCGCTTCGTGGTGCACCTCTGCCAATGGCTCTCCGGCGAGCCTCAGCCTCTGGCCTCGCAGCAGGTTCGCTGGGTGAGCCCGGCCGATCTCGATGCCTATCCCTTCCCGGCGGCCAACACCCGCATCATCGAGGCCCTGCGGCTCCGGCTCGACGCTGACGCCCCCTCCGGCCACCGCCACCCTGGGGAGAGCCGAGCGGTCGCCTGATGTCTTCGCCCCGGGTTCTCTGCTTCGGCGAGGCGCTCGTCGATCGACTCGGCCCGCCCGGAGGCGATCCCGCCCTTCCCGCCACGGCGGATCATCCGGTGGAGGACCGGCTGGGGGGTGCCCCGGCGAATGCGGCCTGCGGCCTGGCCCGCCTGGGGACACCGGTTGCCTTTCTGGGCCGCCTGGGGGAAGACGCGATCGGCGCCGCCTTCTCCGCCCTGTTCCAGGAGCGCGGGGTGGGAATCTCCGCCCTGCAGCGGGACACGGAGCGGCCCAGCCGTACGGTGCTGGTGCGGCGCTCGATGGATGGCGAGCGCTATTTCGGTGGATTCGCCGGCGACCGGGGCCTGGGGTTCGCCGATCAGGCCGTGGACGCGGCCCGCCTGTCCCTTGATGCCGCGCCGCTTCTGGCCGGCGCGCCCTGGGTGCTGGTGGGCACCCTGCCGCTCGCCAGCCCGGCATCGGCCGAGGCCCTGCAGACCCTCGTCGCCCTGGCGGCCGAGCACGGGGCTCCCCTGGCGGTGGACGTGAACTGGCGTCCCACCTTCTGGGGGCTCGAGCCCGACGCCGAGCCGCCGGCGTCGGTGCAACGCCGGATCCGTCCTCTGCTGGAGCAGGCGGCCCTGATCAAATGTGCGGCTGAGGAGGCCCTGGCCCTGTTCGGCACCACCGATCCGCAAGTGATCGTGGAGGCCCTGCCCCGACGGCCGGCGCTGCTGGTGACCGATGGAGGTGCTCCCCTGCGCTGGAGCCTGGCCGGCTGCAGCGGCACCCTGCCGGCCTTCCCTGTGGCTGCCGTCGACACCACCGGTGCCGGTGACGCCTTCACCGCCGGCCTGCTGCATGGCCTGGTGTGCGGGTCTGGCAGCGCTGAGAGTGTGGCGGCGGATCCCGAGGCTCTGCTGCGGCGAGCCTCGGCCTGCGGTGCGCTGGTGACGCTCGGTGCCGGCGCCATTGATCCGCAGCCGACCGCTCTGGAGCTGGAGGCGTTCCTCAGCAAGCGGGTGGGATGAGGCGGCCGCGGCGGCCCTCGCCGTCGTGCTCCAGATGCAGGGTCCAGGCGTCCGCTGGGGTGAGGCTCAATCGCTCGGGCCATTCCACGGCCATCAGCGCTCCCAGCGCCTCGGCTTCCTCCCGTTCCTGGTGGAAGAGCTCGTCGGCGGAGGCTGGAAGCTCGAGCCGGTAGAGGTCGAGATGCACCAGTGCCCGGCCGTCCGGGGCGCGGTAGTGCTGGGCCAGGGCGAAGGTGGGACTGGTCACCGGTTCCTCGATGCCCAGAGCTGCCGCCAGGCCCTGCACCAGGCAGGTCTTGCCGGCCCCCAGGTTGCCGCGCAGCAGCAGCACGTCGCCGGCAGAAAGCTCGCTCGCCAGCCGTGCGCCGAGGGCCCGGGTGGCCCCGGCATCGGCCAGCTGGATGGTGCGGATCGCGGCGTTTCCGGGCATCGCTGTAGATTGGCCTCCACGCGAGCCCGAAGCCTCGGCGTCTCCGCAGATCTTCCCAGAGCGATCGTCCGCGCCTCCGGCCCCCTCCCTGTGGCCTGGCCGGGTTCTGATCGTTGATTCCGACCCATCCACGAGAGACCGCCATGGTGGCCACCCCCGCTTCAGCTGCGCTGCAGAGCACGTCGACCTATGTGATCGCTGATCTCGGGCAGGCCGACTTCGGCCGCAAGGAGATCGCCATCGCTGAGACCGAAATGCCCGGTCTGATGGCCCTGCGCGCCAAGTTCGGTGCCGAGCAGCCCCTGAAGGGCGCCCGCATCGCGGGTTCCCTGCACATGACCATCCAGACCGCCGTTCTGATCGAGACCCTGGTGGCCCTCGGCGCCGAGGTGCGATGGGCCTCCTGCAACATCTTCTCCACCCAGGATCACGCCGCCGCCGCCATCGCCGCCGCCGGCATCCCGGTGTTCGCCTACAAGGGCGAAACCCTCGATGAGTACTGGGCCTTCACCCACCGCATCCTTGAGTGGGGCGATGGCGGCACGCCCAACATGATCCTCGACGACGGTGGCGATGCCACCGGTCTTGTGATCCTGGGCACCCGGGCCGAGAGCGATCCCTCGGTGCTCGACAACCCCTCCAACGAAGAAGAGACCGCCCTCTTCAACAGCATCCGCCAGAAGCTGGCGGCCCAGCCCGGCTTCTACTCCCGCATCAAGGCCCAGATCCAGGGCGTCACGGAAGAAACCACCACCGGCGTGGCCCGCCTGTATCAGCTGCAGAAGAGCGGTGAGCTGCCCTTCCCGGCGATCAACGTTAACGATTCGGTGACGAAGAGCAAGTTCGATAACCTCTACGGCTGCCGTGAATCGCTGGTGGACAGCATCAAGCGCGCCACCGACGTGATGGTGGCCGGCAAGGGGGCCCTGGTGCTGGGCTAGGGCGATGTGGGCAAGGGCTCGGCCCAGTCATTGCGCGGCCTCGGCGCCACCGTGATGATCGCCGAGATCGATCCGATCTGCGCCTTGCAGGCGGCGATGGAGGGCTATCGCGTGGTGCGCCTCGACGACGTGGTGCGCGATGTGGACATCTTCGTGACCGCCACCGGCAACTTCCAGGTGATCCGCCATGAGCACCTGATCCAGATGAAGGATCAGGCGATCGTGTGCAACATCGGCCACTTCGACAACGAGATCGATGTAGCTTCGCTCAAGCAGTACCCTTGGGACAATATCAAGCCCCAGGTAGATCACATCACCCTGCCCAGCGGCAACAAGATCCTGCTGCTGGCCGAGGGCCGTCTGGTGAACCTGGGCTGCGCCACCGGTCACCCCAGCTTCGTGATGAGCAACTCCTTCACCAACCAGGTGCTGGCTCAGATCGAACTGTTCACCAAGGGCGATCAGTACGCCCAAGAGGTGTATGTGCTGCCCAAGCACCTTGACGAGATGGTGGCCCGCCTGCATCTCGAGAAGATCGGCGCCAAGCTCACCGAGCTCACCGCTGAGCAGGCTGCCTACATCAACGTACCGGTCGAGGGCCCCTACAAACTCGAGCACTACCGCTACTGAGCTGGGAGGCTCCCGGGGGGCGCCCAGGCTCCCCTCGCCCGGCCTTCGTGCCGGGCTTTCTCGTGGCCGGCCGTCCTATCGGCCGGGCCATGGAAGACTTGCCCATCCTTCAGGAAACCCCGCGATGGCGTTGGAACTGATCCAGAAGCTCCCCGAGATGATCGGATCGGCCGTGGAGGCCAATCCGATGGCGGGTTACGGCGCCATCTTCGCGGCGATGTTCCTGGAGAACCTGTTCCCGCCGATCCCCTCGGAGCTGATCATGCCCCTGGGCGGCTTCTATGTGCAGCAGGGCAAGCTGGCCCTGATCCCGGTGGTGCTCGCCGGCCTGTTGGGCACGGTGGTGGGAGCGCTGCCCTGGTACGGCATCGGCCGGCTGGTGAACGAGGAGCGGATCGAGCACTGGCTGGAGCGTCACGGTCGCTGGATCGGCATCAGCCCACAGGAACTGCACCGCAGCCGCGACTGGTTCAACCGCCACGGCACGGCCCTGGTGTTCTGGGGACGGCTGATCCCCGGCATCCGCACCCTGATCTCGGTGCCTGCCGGGATCGAAATGATGCCTTTTGTGCCGTTCCTGATCTGGACCACGGCCGGCAGCCTGATCTGGACGCTGCTGCTCACCGTGGCTGGTTTGGTGCTGGGCGAGGGCTACAGCAATGTCGAGGTGTGGATCGAACCTGTTGCCAAGGTGATCAAGGTGCTGCTGGTGGTGGCGGTGCTGGCCTTCGGTGCCTGGCTCGGACTTCGCACCTGGAAGAAGCGCACCAATTCCCACTGAAGCGGGAAGCGTCCTTGGGCGTCTGCACACCGGCACGCTGGCGCGACGCCGGTGCGCAGACCCCCAAGGACGCCATTGGCAGGGTGGATGGGTCCAGATTGGAGGGTTTCCTTCCTGGGGCGGGGGCGGCTCTCCGGCCGGCAGTGAGGCCTGAAGAGGGGCAACAAAAAGGCGCCCCGGAGGGCGCCCTGGCTTGCTTCAGACGGTTGATAACCCGGCTGGGCCACTGGCACAAGCCCCCGCGGGGGGGATTCGGGGCGGCTGCAGGGTCCTCAGAACGGGACTTCCTCCTCGCTGGGCTCGCCGCCCCCGTAACCGCCGCCGAAGCTGCCGCCGCCCGACTCGCCGTCGCGCTTGCTGCCCAGCAGTTCCAGTCGATCCACCCGGATCACCGGTTTGCTGCGCTCCTCGCCGGAGTTGCGGTCGGTCCAGCGGTCGAGCTTGAACGAGCCGATGATCCCCAGCAGGGAGCCCTTGCGTACGTAATCGGCCGCCACCTGGGCCTGCTTTCCCCAGATCTCGAGGTTGAACCAGTCAGGCTCGTCGTCGCGGCTGCGGCGGTTCACCGCCAGGGTGAGGTTGGCCACCATGCTGCCGCTCTCGAAGTAACGGACTTCGGGATCGCGGCCGGCCCGGCCGACGAGGGTGATGGAATTGACGCCCATGGCGCAGCTCCTGAAACGAATCGGACAATGATGCGGCACCCGGTCCGGGGCCACGTTCCATCAGTTCCACCCCCCGTCCCGGTCGGGTCGGCCCGGAGGGGCCCCGTCGCAGGCGGCCCCTATGATCCGCCGCAGCCCCGGCCGCTCCCTGCTGATGTTCCGCCGCTTCCAGTTCTCCCGCGACATCGGCATCGATCTGGGCACGGCCAACACCCTGATGTACGTGTCCGGGAAGGGCATCGTGCTGCAGGAGCCCTCGGTGGTGGCGATCGATCTGCAGCGCAACGTGCCGCTGGCGGTGGGCGATGAGGCCAAGCTGATGCTCGGTCGCACCCCGGGCAACATCCGGGCGGTGCGGCCCCTGCGCGATGGCGTGATCGCCGATTTCGACGCCGCCGAGCAGATGATCAAGAGCTTCATCCAGAAGGGCAACGAGGGCCGGGGCGTGATCGCCCCCCGTCTGGTGATCGGCATTCCCAGCGGCGTCACCGGCGTGGAGCGCCGGGCCGTGCGGGAGGCGGGCCTGGCCGGTGCCCGCACCGTGCATCTGATCGATGAACCGGTGGCCGCCGCCATCGGTGCCGGCCTGCCGGTCACGGAGCCCGTGGGCACGATGATCGTGGACATCGGCGGCGGCACCACCGAGGTGGCCGTGCTCAGCCTCGGCGGCACCGTGATCAGCGAGTCGGTGCGGGTGGCGGGCGACGAGCTCAGCGATGCGATCGGGGTGTATCTCAAGAAGGTCCACAACCTGGTGGTGGGTGAGCGCACGGCCGAGGACATCAAGATCCGCATCGGCTCGGCCTTCCCCGACGACGAGCACGACGAGACCTCGATCGATGTGCGCGGGCTGCACCTGCTCTCCGGTCTTCCCCGCACGGTGAACGTGCGCGCCGGTGACATCCGCGAGGCGATGGCCGAGCCGTTGAACGTGATCGTGGAGGCGGTGAAGCGCACTCTCGAGCGCACCCCCCCCGAGCTGGCCGCCGACATCGTCGACCGCGGGATCATGCTTGCCGGTGGTGGCGCCCTTGTTCGCGGGATCTGCGACCTGATCAGCCACGAGACCGGCATCCTCACCCACGTCGCCGAGGACCCGCTCCTATGCGTGGTCAATGGCTGCGGCATGGTGCTCGAGGACTATCAGCACCTCTCCCGCGTGCTCGATACCCCGGATTTCGCCCGCCAGGCCGCCTGAGTCGATGCCGGCAGCACGCTGGCTGCGCCGCGCCACCGCCGCCTCCGCCCCCCGGGTTCCGTTCGGGCTGCTGCTGTTGGCCCTGGTGCTGCTGGGCATCCGCTTCAGTCGTGGCGCCCTGCTGGCCGACGCCTACGCCCTGCTGAGCCGTCCGTTCTGGCCCGGCACGGCCCAGTCGGAGTGGTTGCGCTCCGCACGGCGCCTGGAGGACCAGGTCCGGCTCAGTCAGCTGGAGCGCGAGAACGAGCGCCTGCGCGGCCTGCTGGGTCTCCAGGGCGCCAGCGGTGAACGGCGGGTGTCCGCTGCCGTGATCTCCCGGGAGCCCGGCGGCTGGTGGCAGCGGTTGATGCTCGGGGCAGGGTCTCTCCAGGGCATTGCCAACGGTCAGGCGGTGCTGGCCCCCGGTGGACTGATCGGTCGGGTGTCCTCCGTCACCCCCACCACGGCCACCGTCACCCTGCTCACCGATCCGGTCAGCCGGGTGGGGGTGTGGGTGGGGCGCAACCAGCGCCAGGGCCTGCTGAGCGGCATCGGCACCGATCGCCCCCTGCTGCGCTTCCTCGAGAAGGATCCCCAGGTGAGGCCCGGCGATGTGGTGCTCACCTCCCCCGCCAGCACCCTGGTGCCCCCCAACCTGCCGGTGGGGGTGATCCAGGCCGTGAACGACTCCGCCGATCCGGCACCGGAGGCGATCGTGCAGCTCGCCGCCCCGGCGGGGGCTGTGGACTGGGTGCAGGTGTTGCTGCGCTGATGGCCGTCCTCTCGCGCCAGCCCTGGTGCGCCGCCACGGTCCTGGTGGTGCCGCTGCTCACCCTGGCGGCCCCGGCCTGGCTGCGCCTGGGGGGCGTTCCGCCGGCCTGGGCCGTGTTGTGGCTGCTGCCGTGGGCGCTGTGCGAAGGGCCCCGCTCGGGTGTGCTGGCGGGCATGGCGCTCGGCCTGCTGCTCGATTCTCTGCATCCCGCCAGCGCGAGCCTGCTGCCCGGGCTCGTGCTGCTGGGCTGGTGGTGGGGGCGGCTGGCGCGCCGGGCCAGGCCCGTGCGCGGCACCCTGGTGCTGGGGCTGCTCGCCCTGGTGGGCACCCTCACGCTCGAACTCACCCTTGTCCTGCAGTGGCTGCTGCGGGGCTGGTGGCGCAGCGCCGCGGTGATCGTCTCTCCGGAAAGCCCTTCCGGCGGCGCGGCTGTGCTCGATCCCGGGGTGCACCCGGGCCCGCTGGCCCTGTCCGGCTGGCAGGGGCCCGATCTGCTCGGCGCCGGTCTGCACCTCCTGCTGGCCCAGACTCTGCTCACCGCCCTGCTGGCCCCGATGCTCTGCTCTCTCCAGCTTCTGCTCTGGCGCCAGCTGGGTGCCGGCTGGCGCGGCTAGGTCGATGCCCCTGTCCCGCCGGCGTGCGCTGGGCCTGCTGGGCCTCACCCTCGCGGCCGGAGGCTGTTCGCTGCCGGCGGCGCGTCGATCGCCCCCCGGCACGCGGCAGCTGCAGGTCTGGACCCTGGATCTGGCGCCGCGGTTCACTCCCTTCCTCGAACGCGTGATCGCCGCCTGGGAGGCCCGTCATCCCGGCGTCACGGTCCGCTGGACGGATGTGCCGTGGTCGTCGGTGGAACGCAAGCTGCTGGCGGCCGTGTTCGCCCGCACGGCACCGGATCTTGTCAATCTCAACCCTCCCTTCGCCGCCAACCTCGCCAGCAAGGGAGGCCTGCGCGACCTCACGCCGCTGCTGCCTCCCTCGGCCGCGGCCGCCTACCTGCCGCGCATCTGGGAGGCCGGTCAGGAGGGCCCTGCCCAGTTCGCCCTCCCCTGGTACCTCACCGCCCGGGTCACGATGGCCAACCGCCGCCTGCTGGAGCAGGCCGGCCTGGAGCGGCCACCGTTGCGCTGGGAAGAGGTTCCGGCCTATGCGGAGCAGATGCGGCGGCGCACCGGCCGTTATGCCCTGTTCGTCACGGCCGTTCCTGACGACTCCGCCGAACTGCTGGAGGCCATGGTGCAGATGGGGGTGCACCTGCTCGACGGCCGGCGCCGGGCGGCCTTCGCCAGCCCTGCGGGCCGGCGGGCCTTTGCCTTCTGGACCGATCTCTACCGCCGTGGCCTGCTGCCGAGGGAGGTGGTGAGTCAGGGCTACCGGCGGGCGATCGAACTGTTCCAGGCCGGCGATCTGGCCCAGGTGGCCACCGGGCCGGATTTCCTGCGCAATCTCCAGACCAACGCCCCCGGCATCGCCGCCGTCACCGCGCCGTTCCCGCCTCTCACCGGCGCTGACGGTGACGCCAACGTGGCGGTGATGAACCTGGTGGTGCCGAAGAGCAGCGCGATGGCGCCGGAGGCGGTGAGTTTCGGTCTCTTCCTCACCGACGCCGCCAACCAGCTGGCCTTCGCCGAGGAGGCAAGGGTGCTGCCGTCCTCGCGGGAGGCCCTTCAGAGGCTGCAGGCGCGCTTGTCGGCGTCGGGAGCGGCAGAGCCGGGCGAGGCGCTTGTGCAGCGTGCCCGCGCGCTCTCGATCGCCACCCTGGAGCGGGCACGGGTGCTGGTGCCGGCCACCCCGGGCATCAAGCGGCTGCAGGCGATCGTCTACACCCAGTTGCAGCGGGCCATGCTCGGCGCCCTCGACAGCGATGCCGCCCTGCTGGCGGCAGCGGCGGAGTGGAACCGCTACGCCGAAGCCCGCTGGCCCTGAAGCGGGAACCGCAGCGGAAGAAAGTGTGAAGACTGCCCAGATCGCCGCTGCCAGAGGCGATCCGGGGGATCACCCCGGGGGCTCGGCAGTAGGGTGGTTGCGATTCTTCACCCGGGTTCATCCGGAACGTTGCCCATGCACAGGCAGGCCGGCACCATGGAGGACACCCGCGGGCAGGGGCCCGACGCCACCATGGCCAAGGCCGCCAAGGCCACGGTCCTGGTGGTCGACGATGAACCCGCCGTCCGCCGCGTGCTGGTGATGCGCCTCCAGCTGGCCGGCTACCGGGTGGTCTGCGCTGAGGATGGAGAGGAGGCCCTGGCCCTGTTCCACCATGAACAGCCCGACCTGGTGGTGCTCGACGTGATGCTGCCCAAGCTCGACGGCTTCGCCGTCTGCCGGCGACTGCGGGCCGAATCCTGCGTGCCGATCATCTTCCTCTCCGCCCTCGATGCCATCGCCGAGCGTGTGGCCGGGCTGGATCTCGGTGCCGACGACTACCTGCCCAAGCCCTTCAGCCCCAAGGAGCTCGAAGCCCGCATCGCCACGATCCTTCGCCGGGTGGGCCGGGGCTCCGCCACCAGCGAGCCACGGGAGGTGGCCTCCGGCAGCGGCGTGCTGCGGGTGGGCGAGCTGGTGGTGGACACCAACCGCCGCCAGGTCACCCGTGAAGGCCAGCGCATCGCCCTCACTTACACCGAGTTCAGCCTGCTCGAGCTGCTGTTCCGCGAACCCGGACGGGTGGTGCCCCGGGCCGAGATCCTGGAGCAGCTCTGGGGCTACCCACCCCGTCGGGCCGCCGATCTGCGGGTGGTGGACGTGTACGTCGCGCGGCTGCGCGGCAAGCTTGAGCCCGACCCGCGCAATCCTGAACTGATCCTCACCGTGCGCGGCACCGGCTATGCCTCCCAGCGGATGGGAGACGGCACTCTCGCCGCCGCCGGCTGAGACCAAGGGCCCAGGGGCTGTCCGGCGGTCCTGCAGGATGGCCCACAACGTCGTTGCCGCCGCCTGCCTTGTCGGATCTGCGCGAGACCCGTCTGGAGAAGGCCAGGGCGCTCCAGGCCCACGGCCTGGCCCCTTACGCCCTGAGCTTTGCCCCCACCGACCGCACCGCGGCGCTGCAGCAGGCCCATGCCGACCTGCCGAAGGGAGAGGAACGGGACGAGCCGGTGGCCGTGGCCGGGCGGATCATGACCCGTCGGGTGATGGGCAAGCTGGCCTTCTTCACCCTCGCCGACGAGTCCGGCACGATCCAGCTCTTCATCGAGAAAGCGGCGCTCCAGGCCTCCCATCCCGACGATCCGGAGGTGTTCGAGCGGATCACCACGCTCACGGATGCCGGTGACTGGATCGGCGTGCACGGCACCCTGCGCCGCACCGACCGCGGCGAGCTCTCGGTGAAGGTGCGCGACTGGACCATGCTCACCAAGTCGCTGCAGCCTCTTCCCGACAAGTGGCACGGCCTGGCCGACGTGGAGAAGCGCTATCGCCAGCGCTACCTCGACCTGATCGTTTCGCCCCACACCCGCGAGACCTTCCGCCGCCGGGCCGTGCTGGTGAGCACCATGCGCCGCTGGCTCGACGAGCGGGGCTTCCTGGAGATCGAGACCCCGGTGCTGCAGACCGAGGCCGGCGGCGCCGACGCCCGCCCGTTCACCACCCACCACAACGCCCTCGACCTGCCGCTCACCTTGCGGATCGCCACCGAACTGCATCTGAAGCGGTTGGTGGTGGGAGGCTTCGAGCGTGTCTACGAACTGGGCCGCATCTTCCGCAACGAAGGCGTGAGCACCCGCCACAACCCCGAGTTCACCTCGGTGGAGATCTACCAGGCCTTCGCCGACTATCACGACATGATGGCGCTCACCGAGCAGCTGATTGCGGCGGCGGCTGAGCAGGTGTGCGGCGGCACCGTGATCACCTATCAGGGCGTGGGGGTGGATCTCACCCCCCCCTGGTGCCGGTGCACCATGCATGAGCTGGTGCTGAAGGCCACCGGCCTCGACTTCAACGCCTTCACCACCCGCGAGCAGGCGGCAGCGGCAATGGAGGCCGTGGATCTGGAGGTGCCGGAGGCGGCCGACAGCGTGGGGAGGCTGCTGGTGGAGGCCTTTGAGCAGCGGGTGGAGGGGAGCCTGATCCAGCCCACCTTCGTGCTCGACTACCCGGTGGAGAATTCGCCGCTGGCCCGCGCCCATCGCAGTAAGCCCGGTCTTGTGGAGCGCTTCGAGCTGTTCATCGTGGGCCGGGAGACCGCCAACGCTTTCAGCGAGCTGATCGATCCGGTGGACCAGCGGGCCCGCCTGGAGCAGCAGCAGGAGCGGCGCCGGGCCGGTGATCCGGAGGCCCAGACCGTGGACGAGGATTTTCTGCACGCCCTGGAGATCGGCATGCCGCCCACCGGTGGCCTCGGCATCGGTATCGACCGGCTGGCGATGCTGCTCACCGACAGCCCCTCGATCCGCGACGTGATCGCCTTCCCCCTGCTGCGTCCGGAGTCCCGCGGCGGGGACGGAACCGACGCAGTGGGATAATTCCCCCCGTAGGCAAATTCCCTCCCTGGGGTCCCTCTTGACATGAGCGGCGAGCGCGTCGGTTTTCGCTTCAAACACGCTGATCCCGTGGTGAAGCGCAACCCCCAGGGGCGTTCGCGCCGCGGCTGGGTCATGGAGCCCGTCGAGCAGACCACAAGCCGCGGCACCAAGATGCCGGCCTACCGGATCCGTTGGCGCGACAGTGAGCGTCCCGAGATCGTGCTGCAGCACATGCTGATCGCCGACCCCGATCCCACCCCGCCCCCGGAGGGTGTGAGCCTGGTGCCGCCGGTTCCCAAGAAGTGAGCCCCCGCCACGCACCTCACTCCCAGCCGCGCCAGCGGTAAGCCAGCCGTCCCAGATGCTCCTTCAGCATCTGGGTGGTGAGCTCGAGGGCCGAGGCCGAAGGCAGCAGATCCAGGGTCATGCTGGCTGCTGTAGGGCTGCCGTAAGCGCCCCGTGCGGGCAGCAGGAAATCGGTGGCCACCGGGATGATCCGCAGCCGGGTGCGGCGCTCGAAGGTGGCCAGCGAGCGCGGCAGGTGGCTGGCCGAGGTCACCAGCAGCAGGGAGCGCCAGCCCCGGGCCTGGGCCAGCCGATCGATCGCCGCCGCCTCTTCGCCGGTGTTCCGGGGGGTGTCGCTGCGCAGGATCCGCCCGGCGGTGACGCCGAGGGTCTCGGCCAGCCGGGCGGCCGTTTCGGCCTCGCTCGGGGCCGCGTCCCCGGCGGTGAACCCCACCCGGCCGCCCGACACCACCAGCACGGGCGCCAGTCCGCGCCGTACCAGGGCCACGCCGGTGAGCAGCCGGTCGCCGGCCTCATTCACCTCCACGCCGCGGCGGGGGGGCAGCGCCGGCCGCAGGCCTCCGCCCAGCACCAGTACCGCATCCGCCCGGGGCAGTGGATCGGGGGTGAGAGCGCTGGCCTGATCCTCCAGCTGCCGGACCAACTGCCGGGCCGTCAGCGGCATCGCGGCCACCCAGAGCAGGGCCAGGCCGGCCCCGGAGAGCCATGCGCCTCGGTGGCGTCGGCCGGCCGCCAGTCCGGCGATCTGCAGCAGCAGCGCCAGGCCGAGGGGGTAGACCGCGATCGGCAGCAGTTTCGAGAGCAGGAACTCCATGGGCGCCGATCAGCGCTGCAGGCGCCGTCGCAGCTCCTCCAGCTCCTGCTGCGCTTCGAAGCGGGCCCAGTCGGCATCGAGGTGGCCTTCCGCCGCTGCCGCCGGAGCCGTTCCAGAGGTCTGGGCCTGGCTCCCTCTGCCCGTGCTGGCGGGTGGTGGCGCGGCCAGAGCGGCCAGTTCCTGTTCTACCGCCGCGAAGCGCTCCCCCAGTTCCCCCAGCGTTTTCCAGCGGCTGCGTCCCTGTTCCATCAGGGTGGCCACATGATCGTTGGCGCGACGGGCCAGATCGTCGGCGCCGGCGGCGCGGGCCCGTTCCACCCGCTCCTGCCACTGCCGGATCTCCCCGGCCAGCCGCAGCAGACCCTGGCGCTGCAGCTCGGCCTCCTGGCGCAGGTCCAGCCGGGAGCGGCGCAGGCTGCGCTGACGTTCGCGGGCCTCCTCCTCCGCCAGCAGGGCCTCCTGGGCCGGGTTCGCCCGCAGGAACGACTGCAGGGTGGCGTCGAGCCGCGCCTCCAGTTCGTCGAGCCAGCTTCCCCCGCTCATGGGGCCGCCTCCCCTGGGGCACGGGTGATCAGCGGAGCCTCGATCTCCTCCTGCAGCGGCGTGATCGCTGCTTCGCGGGAGCGCAGCAGCAACTGGGTGAGGCGGGCGATGGCCCCTTCGCCCAGATCCTGGTCGCCGATGCGGTCGAACGCCCTTCGGTAGAGCTCCTCCAGTTCCGCGATCAGACCCTCGCGCACCTCGCGCATGGCCCGCCGCTGGTCGTCCCTGCTCATGGTCCGTCCAGTACTGCCTCCGAGTCTGCCTGTCGCAGCAGGTGCAGCGACAGATCCCTCGCCGGATCCGACCAGCGGGCGGCCCCGTGCCAGCCCGCCTCGCCCGCCAGAGCCAGGAAGGCCTCGGGCGTGTACTTGTAGCTGTATTCGGTAATCAGGGGCTCACCCTCGGCGAAGGTCCAGGTGCTGCCCGCCAGTGCCACCCGCTGGGCCCGCCGGCTCACCAGGGCCATCTCGATGCGGGAGCGATCCGGCTGCCAGCGGGCCCGGTAGCGGAAGGCGGTGGTGTCGAAGTTGCCCGCCAGATCCCGGTTCAGCCGCGTGAGCAGGTTGAGGGCGAAGGCCGCCGAGATGCCGGCCCTGTCGTCGTAGGCCGCCTCCAGGCGCTCCACCGCCTTGGGCTGATCGATGCCGATCAGCAGCCGACCGTCCGGACCCAGCAGCCGGGCGAACTGCCGCAGAAGCTCGCGAGCCTCCGGCGGATCGAAGTTGCCCAGGGAGCCCCCGGGGTAGAACCCCAGCCACCGCTGCCCGTTCAGCAGGGGATGGGGCGGCAGCTCCTCCAGTCGGGTGTAGTCGCAGCAGATGCCCAGCACCGGCACGCCCGGGTGACGCTCCTGCAGGGCTCGGCAGGCCGCATCGAGGTGGTCGCCGCTGATGTCGAGGGCCACATAGGCCGCGGGTCGCAGGGCCGTCATCAGCGGCCCCACCTTGCGGGCGTTGCCGGCGCCGAACTCCACCAGCACGCCGGGTCCCAGGGCCGCCGCCAGCTCCGCTGCCCGCGCCTCCAGCAGGGCGGTTTCGAGGCGGGTGAGGCCGTATTCCGGCTGCTCGCCGATCGCCTCGAACAGCCGGGAGCCCTCGGCGTCGTACAGCAGCCAGGCCGGCAGCCGCTTGGGGCTCAACGCCATGCCCTCGCTCACGAGCCGCGCCATATCCGCCGGCTGCGGGTGCAGATCGATCAGCTGCTGGCGTCTCATCCCCGTGCCAGGCGCAGGCCGGCGGCCATCCAGCGGCTCGCGGGCGGGAAGAAGTTGCGGTAGGTGCTTCGGCAGTGGTCCGCCGGGGTGAGGAAGCTGCTGCCGCGCAGCACGAACTGGGAGGTCATGAACTTACCGTTGTACTCGCCCACCGCGCCGGGGGCCGGCGCGAAGCCCGGGTAGGGACGGTAGGGACTCGCAGTCCACTGCCACAGCAGGCCGAAGGCCATCGGGAGCCCCTCAGAGCTGGTGGCCGCCTGCTCCCATTCGGCCTCGCTCGGCAGCCGGGCCCCGGCCCAGCGGGCGTAGGCGTCGGCCTCGAACCAGCTCAGGTGACGCACCGGCGCCCCGGGCGGCCGCGGCCGCAGGCCGGCCAGGGTGAATTCCGCCTCGCCTCGCCAGTAGCGGGGAGCCTGCCAGCGGCGGGCCTGCACGACCGCCCAGCCCTCGCTCATCCACAGCTCCGGCCGGCGGTAGCCACCGTCGGCGATGAAGGCGGCGTACTGGGCGTTGGTGACCAGGGCGTTGGCGAGCTCGAACGGCTCCAGCCACACCCGATGCCGGGGGGCCTCGTTGTCGAAGTGGAAGTCCGGATCCCCCTGCTCATGGCCGATGGCCACCAGTCCGCCCGGGTGGCTCTGCCAGCCCCGAGCCGCAGGCTCGTCACCGATGAGCCGCGTCCATTCCGCTTCCGCTCCCTGTGGGCCAGGGTCCGCCGCGGGTTCCAGGGGATTGCGGGAGAACCCGTCCAGCAGGTCCATCAACAGCAACTCCTGGTGCTGCTGTTCGTGCTGCAGGCCCAGCTCCAGCAGGCTGGTGAGGGCATCCCCCTCGGCCGGGGGGCGGTGGGGCAGATCGTCAAGGAGGGCAGCCAGGCCCGCGTCGACGCGGCGCCGCCAGGCGAGAACGGCGGCGATCGGCGGACGCGTCAGCAAGCCGCGGTGAGGCCGGGGGTGTCGCTCGCCGACGGCGTCGTAGTACGAATTGAACAGGTAGCCCCATCGCCGTTCTTCCACCCTCCAGCCCGGAAGATGGGGCTCCAGCAGGAAGGCCTCGAAGAACCAGGTGGTGTGCCCCAGATGCCACTTCGGCGGGCTGGCGTCGGGCATGCCCTGGAGGCAGAGATCCTCCGGCTCGAGGGTGGCGATCAGGGCTTCGGTCCGCTGGCGGATGGTTTGCAGGCGCCGGTGCAGCCGCTCGTGCAGGCCCTCGCTCCGGGGGGTGGGGCGTAGCCGAGGTTCCGCCGAGGAGCCCATGCCTCTGCCTTCCCACTCAGGCCGACCATAGGCAAGTTCCCTACGATCCGCCCACCCAACCTCGAATCAGCAGGCCAGCGGCATGAGCGCCAGCACCGCAGCGATCCGCTCCGGCATCACCGAAGGTTTCACCGGCGCCGTGGGGAACACCCCCCTGATCCGGCTGAGGGCGCTCAGCGAGCTCACCGGCTGCGAGATCCTCGGCAAGGCCGAGTTCATGAACCCCGGTGGTTCCGTGAAGGACCGCGCCGCCCTGGGGATCCTGCAGGAGGCGGAGGCCGCGGGCGAACTCCGCCCCGGCGGCACGGTGGTGGAGGGCACCGCCGGCAACACCGGTATCGGCCTGGCCCATCTCTGCAACGCCCGCGGCTACCGCTGCCTGATCGTTATCCCCGACACCCAGTCGGCCGAGAAGATCGGCCTGCTGCGCAGTCTCGGCGCCGAGGTGCGCACGGTGCCGGCGGTGCCCTACGCCAATCCCGACAACTACGTGAAGCTGTCCGGGCGGATCGCCGCCGAAACCCCAGGTGCGGTGTGGGCCAACCAGTTCGACAATCTGGCCAACCGCCGGGCCCATTACACCAGCACCGGCCCCGAGATCTGGGAGCAGTGCGAGGGGCGCCTGGATGCCTGGGTGGCGGCCACCGGCACCGGTGGCACCTACGCTGGCACCGCCCTCTTCCTCAAGGAGCGCAGCGAGCGGGTGCGCTGCGTGCTGGCCGATCCCCATGGCAGTGCCCTCCATGCCTGGGCCACCACCGGTCAGCTGGTGAGCCAAGGCAGCTCGGTGACCGAGGGCATCGGCAACAGCCGGGTCACGGCGAACCTGCAGGGATCCCCGATTGATGACGCCGTGCGCATCGACGACCAGACGGCGCTCGACACGATCTACCGGCTGCTCTGGCAGGAGGGGCTGTTCATGGGCGGATCTGTGGGGATCAATGTGGCGGCGGCGGTGGAGACCGCCCGGCGGCTGGGTCCCGGTCACCGCATCGTGACCGTGCTGTGCGACGGGGGAGACCGCTACCGCTCCCGTCTCTACGACCACGATTGGCTGGCGGGCCGGGGGCTGAGCCAGCCCGATCGTGCGGAGCAGGGCTGAGGTGACCACTCCTTCCATGGCAGAACCCGGCCAGGTGGTGGGTGGCCGGTACCGGCTGGAGCGGCAGCTGGGGGAGGCGGAAGACCAGGGTGCGCTCTGGCTGGCACGTGACCTGCTGGCGGGCGAGACCCCCGTGGCCCTGCGTTGCGTACCGCCCCAGCGGGATCAGGCCCGGGCCCGCGAGCTCTGGGCCCGGCTTCAGGGGGTGCTCCATCCGCAGGTGCCGCGGATCGGCGCTGCCATCAGCGAAGCCGATCACCTCTGGCTGGTGCGCGACTGGCAGGCGGGCCGCACGTACGGCGAGCTGCTGGACGCCCGCCGGGAGAGGCAGTTGGTCTTCGGCGCCGGCGAGGTGCTGCTGCTGCTGCGCCAGCTGCTGCCGGTGTTGGCGGCCCTCCACAGCCAGGATCTGCTCCACGGCGATCTGAGTCCGGCGAACCTGCTGCGGCGTGACAGCGATGGCCTGCCGGTGCTGCTCGACTTCGGCCTGGTGCGCGGCAGCGATGGTGCCGGGCCCCTGGGGGCCACGCCCGGCTACGCCCCGCCCGAACTCACACGCGGCGAACCGGCTCAGCCGTGGATGGATCTCCATGCCCTGGGGGTGGTGGCTCTGGTGCTGCTCAGCGGTGACGAGCCGGCGGCCCTGCTCGATCCGGTGTCGCTCGACTGGCGCTGGCCCACCGCCCTCGAAGAGGAGCCGGCCCTGCGCGAGCGGATCGAACGGCTGCTGAGCTCGGACCCTTCCCGTCGCTTCGCCTCGGCTGGCCAGGCCCTGGTGGCGTTCCAGCAGCTGGAGATGCCGGAGAGCACGGGGCCGGTGCCCCGTGCCGATCGCACGGTGATGCTGGTGCCGCCGCCGCCGCCTCCGGAACCTCCGGCGGAGTCGCCCCCGGCGGTCGCCCCCCCTGAGCCTGCCGAAGAGACAACCACGGACTCCCTGCCGCAGGATGTGCAGGAGGATCAGACCCCGGCCGACGAGCAGGCCCCGGCGGCCCCGCCCCTCTCCGCCCCCGCGCTGGTGGAGGTGCCCCCGCCCCGCCCGCGCTATCTGGAGAAGGAGGAGGCTGCCGAGGGGGGCCTCTGGCCTGTGCTGATCGCCCTGGTGCTGTCGGCGATCGCCGGCACCGGGCTGGGCTGGTGGTGGCTGGGCCGGGGCCGGGTGCCTCCTCCCGGACCGGAGACCAGCACCGAATTGCCCAGCAGCCTGCCGCCCGCGGAGGTGGATCAGCGCCAGCAGCTGCTCAACCGTTTGCGGGCGATGCAGATCGACCGTGCCTGGTTCCTGCGGCTGGTGGATGCCAGCCTGCTGGCCCAGTACCCCGAGCGCAGGGGACGGCTGCCCAGCGATGCCCTCGAGGATGCCCCGCTGCGCAAGGTGTGGAATGAGCTCGCCGAGGAGTGGCTGGCCCGTGTGGAGCAGCTTCCCCTTCCCCTGCGCCAGCGCCTCGGCAGCTTCAGTGCCGCCGACTGGGATCGTCGTCGTCAGGGTCTGGAGAGTCAGGGCCTGAGCGGGGAGGTGCTGCGCCAGCTGGTGTCCGACAGCGCCCGCAACCTGCTGCCCGGCCGGCAGCAGGGCGCGATGCCCGAGGAGCCCTTCCGCCAGCTGTGGTATGCGGCTGCGGAGCAGACCCTGGAGAACGTGCGGATCGAGACCATCGAGGTGCCCTCGCGCACCAACCAGCTGGTCTCCGCCGATGTGCCGGCCAACGGTGCCCGCCTGTTCGCGATCCGTCTGCCGCCAGGCCATGCTCTGGCCCTTGGGGTGAACGGTACGCCGCTGCTGCAGATGAGCGTCTTTGCGGCCGATGGACGGTCGCTCGAGGGCAAGGGCCCCTTGAGGGTGGTGAGCCTGGGGGCGCAGCCGGCATCCCCGGTGCAGCTGCTGGTGGCCAACGAGGGCGTGGCACCGGCCCGGATCAGCCTGTCGCTGCGGGCGGATCCGCCCGCTCCTCCGGCGGTTCCACCCCCTCCTGAGCCCGGCGAACCCCCGGCACCGCCGCCGGAGGAAGAAGCGCCGGCAGTCATCCCAGGCACTCCACCGGCAGCCGAGACGTCCCCGCCGACCACAACCCCGGAGCCCCCGACCGCCCCCGCTTCGCCGCCCTGAGCCCTGGTGGCCGCCCTTGAGCTTTCAGAGCCGGGCGATGGCCGCCCGGGCATCCTTCATCTCCTGCTTGCGCTTCTCCTCGTGGCGCTTGTCATGCAACTTGCGGCCCTTGCCGAGCCCCAGGGTCATCTTGATCCAGGAGCCCTTCAGATGGAGGTTGAGCGGGATGAGGGTGAGGCCCTTCTGATCGAGGGCGATCCGCAGCCGCTCGATCTCCTTGCGATGGGCCAGCAGCTTGCGCACGCGCAGCGGGTCGTGGTTGAAGAAGCGTCCGGCGTGGCTGTGGGGCGAGATGTGCACGTTGTGCAGCAGCAGTTCCCCGCCACGGATCAGGCAGAAGCCATCGCGGAGATTCACCTGCCCTGCCCGGATCGATTTCACTTCGGTGCCCAGCAGTTCGATGCCCGTCTCCAGGGTTTCGAGAATCTCGTACTGGTGGCGGGCGAAGCGGTTGTCGGCCAGCAGCCGGTTCGCCGGATCGGTTTTCACGCTGCCCCCCCGTCTCCCGGGCCCCTTCGCCATGGTTCGAGTGCAGATGCCGAAACTCCGAGAATACAGAGACCGCTCTTCTGAGGGCGGATGTGGGATTCCGTGCTGATCGGGCAGTGCTGGTAGGCCAGCGCTGATCGTGCAGTGTGATCGCGCTCTGGCGGACGCGGCGGTCAGATTCTCGCCAGGAGATGGCGCCTTGCAGCGCGATGCTGCCAGGCCGCGGTCACGAGGTAGACAAACACGAGAAGCGGATTGAGGAATGTTTGTGCAGTGATGTGCGGGGCTATGGGCAAGGGGAATGTCTTGGGCAGAATCAATGCGATGAAGAGCCAATAGTCGAGGTTGGACATCGGCTTGGTGAGAATAGATCCGGCATCACATGCGCCTCCTTCCAGCTGGGCTTCCATGAATTTGCTGCAAAGCAAAGGAGTCAAGAATGCAAGCAAGTGATAGTCGGCAAAGACTGGTACGGCAATGATCATCCCCAAGGTGCACAGAAGGATGGATTTCGGCAGGCCTATCCAGCGCTTTGAGAACAGCCTCCAGGAGAAGAGGCAGAGCGTGGCGCCAAGAACAAGCAAGCCAACCCGGACGAGCGAAGATGTCTGGATGGAATAGCTTAGGTCTAATCGGGAGAGAAGGTATTTCAGCGACATCACCGCTGCCTGCAAAGGGGCTGAGTTGTAGTCCTTGCCTGCATCGCCAAACTCATAGGCCTTGGAGTAGAAGGAGTAGGCTTGAAGAAAAACGGATCCGGAGTAGGCAGGGTAGATCCGCTGAGCTGCTGCTGAACAGCTAATCAGCAAGAGGGTTGTTGCGCCAGCGATAGTCGCGACGAGGCGAGATGTCTTGCCAGCGCGAGAGAGCTGGGAGGCGAGAAGTGGGAGATAAAAAATATTGTTTGGTCTTATGTTGATGGCAACGGCAAGCAACAATGCTGGCAGCCATGGCCTGGGCTTTGGTTGCAGTGCGAGCAGAAATGAACCGCAGAGGCAAAGGGCTGTGATGTAGGCCAAAACATGGCCGCGAGTCAGCGCATAAAGGCTTGGATACAGCATAAAGCATGCGGTTGTGATGAGAAGAATATGCTTTTTGAATCCACTGAGGCGAACGAGTGAAGCCAGGCAAGTAAACAGGCCTAGCACTGTGATGGTAAAGGTTGTTCCGCCACCCAACGCCTTGCAGAGCCAGCCGAAAAGAGCTGCGAAAACTATTTGGACAGGGGGTAAATGGTAATTTGTAAGCGAGAAAGGTGCCTTGCTTGCATCACTGCTGTAGGGATTGGCCTGTAGGTATCCCTCAATGATCTTCCGCCAGGTTACCGGAAGCCATGGTTCCAGAGGCAAGGGGCTGGCGAAGGGAAATGAGTGCAGGAGTTTAAAGAAATCTGCAAAAAGGTCCTGGGGGAGGAAGAATGGCGAGATCTGCTTTGGATTGGTCGCCCCCAGCGCATAGGCGATCGTGTGAAGATAGGCGATCAGGGCGGTACCGATCAGCGCATAAGCTATGGCTCTCCCAGCATTCATCCGGGCGTTAGTCGTTTTTAGGCCAGGGTTCTGCTCGTTACTCTATGCGCGGCGAGGTGGGCGATTGCGCTTGACAATGTGCTTTCGTGATGACTTTGGCGTGGCTCCAATGCTTCTGGAGCTTTGGCAATGGAGTCCCCTGTGTTCGAGGGGAGGCGGAAACGCTGATTGCATTTCTTTGTTCTTGGCGTTGCCATCGCACCTCCGGTAGCCTCTCCCGATGGCCATCGTCTCCTCCGAAGCTTTTTCTTGGTCCCGAAACGAGCGGCGGTCGGATCTGGCGCAGGATTCGCGTCTGCTGGACCCCGCGGCTTCTGTTGGCGACGAGGTTTCCTCCGCTACTGGACCTGGCATCCCCCGCGAGGACTCCCTTCGTCCCCGGCGTCTGGCCGACTACATCGGCCAGAGGGAGCTCAAGCAGGTGCTGCGCATCGCTGTGGAGGCCACCCGCAGCCGCGGTGAGGCGCTCGATCACGTGCTGCTCTATGGCCCCCCCGGTCTCGGCAAGACCACCATGGCCCTGGTGCTGGCGGAGGAGCTGGGGGTGCGCTGCCGCATCACCAGTGCCCCGGCCCTGGAACGCCCCCGCGACATCGTGGGGCTGCTGGTGAACCTTCAGCCCCAGGAGGTGCTGTTCATCGATGAGATCCACCGACTGAACCGCGTGGCCGAGGAAATCCTCTATCCGGCCATGGAGGACTTCCGCCTCGATCTCACTGTGGGTCAGGGCGCTGGCACCCGCACCCGCAGCCTGCCGATCGCGCCCTTCACCCTGGTGGGCGCCACCACCCGCGCCGGTTCGCTCAGCTCCCCCCTGCGCGACCGCTTCGGCCTGATCCAGCGGCTGGAGTTCTACGACCTGGAGGATCTTCAGGCCATCGTGCAGCGGGCGGCGGCCCTGCTGGGAATCGATCTGGAGCCCGCCGCAGCCCTCGAGGTGGCCCGGCGTTGCCGCGGCACCCCCCGCATCGCCACCCGGCTCCTGCGCCGTGTGCGGGACGTGGCCTCCGTGGCCGGCCACGGCCGGATCGGGCCGGAGCTGGTGGATGAGGCCCTGAGCCTGCATCGCGTCGACGGGCGAGGCCTCGATGCCAGTGACCGGCGCCTGCTCACGCTGCTGCTCGAGGGCCATGGCGGTGGCCCGGTGGGCCTGGAGACCCTGGCCGCGGCCCTCGGCGAGGACCCCACCACCCTGGAAACGGTGGTGGAGCCGTTCCTGCTACAGCTCGGCTTCCTGCAGCGCACCTCCCGCGGGCGGATGCTCACGGCCGCAGGTCGTGCCCATCTCGATGGCGGGGAGCGGGCGGCATGAGGCGCCTGGTGCTGCTGCTGCTTGTGGTGGTGATGCTGGCGCTGCCGGCCCCAACCGGCGCGGCCGCCACCGCCGCCACCACGGCCTCTGCTGAGGCCGCGCTTCTGCCCCGCAGCTTCGAGCAGGCCCTCACCGCCAGTCGCGAAGGCCGCTTCGGAGATGCGCTCCCCCTCTGGGACCGGGTGGTGGCGATGGCGCCGCAGGACGCCTCCGCCTGGAGCAATCGCGGCAACGTGCTGCTGGCGCTGGGCCGGCCGGAGGCCGCGATCGAGGATCAGAACCGGGCCATGGCCCTCGAGCCCGACCATCCTGATCCCCATCTCAACCGGGGCACCGCCGAGGAGGCCCTAGGCCGCTGGCAGGACGCGGCCGAGGATTACCTCTGGATCCTGGAGCGCGAGCCCGGCGATGCCGCTGCGCTCTACAACCTCGGCAACGTCGAGGGTTCCCTGGGCGACTGGGGCGCTGCCCGCGCCCGCTTCGAAGCCGCGGCGGCTGCCCGGCCCGGCTTCGCCATGGCCCGCTCCAGTGCGGCCCTGGCGGCTTACCAGCTGGGAGATCTGGCGGCGGCGGAGCAGGAGTTCCGCTCCCTGATCCGCCGCTATCCACTGTTCGCCGATGCCCGCGCCGGCCTCACCGCCCTGCTGTGGGGCCGCGGGGCCTTCGGGGAAGCCGAAAGCAACTGGGCCGCGGCCTCCGGCCTCGACCCCCGCTATCGCCAACCAGAATGGCTCCTGCAGATACGGCGCTGGCCACCCCAGCCGGTGCAGGCTCTCCAGCAGTTTCTGGCCCTGGCCTCCTGAGGCCCCGTCGGCCCCCTCCCGCCGCGACCTGATGACCCTGCGCTCCTCCCCCAAGCCAGCTTTGGCCGCCCCGTCGCTGCCCGACGACTGGCTGCGCCAGGGCCTGGAGTCCCGCATCCAGGAGGTGATGCCGGAGCTGCGCCTGCTGCGCCGTCACATTCACCAGCATCCGGAGCTGAGCGGCCATGAGCAGCAGACGGCGGCCCTGGTGGCGGGCGAACTGCGGCGCTGGGGCTGGCAGGTGCGCGAGGGGGTGGGCCGCACCGGCGTGGTGGCTGAACTGGGGCCGATCGACGGGCCCCTGGTGGCCCTGCGCGCCGACATGGACGCTCTGCCGATCGAGGAGCGCACGGGGCTGGATTTCGCCTCCACCCGCCAGGGTCTGATGCATGCCTGCGGCCACGACATCCACACCACCGTGGGACTCGGGGTGGCCTGCCTGCTGGGTGGCATGGCCGAGAGCCTCACCGCCCGGGTGCGACTGCTGTTCCAGCCCGCCGAGGAGACGGCCCAGGGAGCGGCCTGGATGCGGGCGGACGGGGCCATGGACGGGGTTCAGGCCCTGTTCGGCGTGCATGTCTTCCCCAGCCTGGCGGTGGGCACGGTGGGGGTGCGCAGCGGCAGTCTCACCGCCGCCGCCGGCGAACTGGAGATCGAGGTGCTGGGCGAGAGCGGCCATGGGGCCCGCCCCCACCAGAGCACCGACGCCATCTGGATCGCGGCCCGGGTGGTGAGCGGTCTGCAGGAGGCGATCAGTCGCCGGCTCGATCCGCTCCATCCGGTGGTGGTGAGCTTCGGGCGGATCGAGGGGGGCAAGGCCTTCAACGTGATCGCCGATCACGTGCGGCTGCTGGGTACGGTCCGCTGCCTCGACCTCGACGTTCACGACCGTCTGCCGGGCTGGATCGAAGACACCGTGCATGCCCTCTGCCGGGGACACGGCGGCGAGGCCCGCGTGCATTACCGCTGCATTTCCCCCCCGGTTCATAACGATCCGCTGCTCACCCGGCTGGTGGCGGATGCCGCCACCGACCTGCTGGGTCAGGCGCGGGTGGAGTGGCTGGAGCAACCCTCCCTCGGCGCCGAGGACTTCGCCCAGCTGCTGGAGGGCACCCGCGGCACCATGTTCCGCCTGGGGGTGGCAGGGCCGAAGGGCTGCACGCCGCTGCACAGCAACACCTTCGATCCCGACGAGGACTGTCTGGAGGTGGGGGTGCGCGTGCTGACCCTCAGCCTGCTCCGTTGGATGGAGCGGCCGGTGTGAGCCCCGCCATCCGCGCTGCCGCTGGGGGACGTCCCGGCCGTCTGCGCTCGGCGCTGCTGGCCCTGTCCTCGCCGCTGGTGATCCTGCTGGCCCTGCTGGCCCTGCTGCACCGCACCGGCAGCGATCGGATCCAGGCGGTTCCGGCCCTGCTGATCGGCGTGGGTCTGCTGCTCACCAGCATGGTGCTGCGTCGGCGGCGCCGGCGGGAGATCCTGCGGGCCCTGCGCCAGGAGCGGATTCCCGAGCCGGCGCCCGATGCGTCGAAGTCGTCATGATCGCTTCATTGCCCCGAGCCCATGTCTTCTCCCGTCCCCGAGCCCGAGGCACTGCGGGTTGCCATCACCTCAGGCGATCCCGCCCGTTCGATGCCGGCCCTGGCCGCCCTGCGTGAGGTGCCGGAGGAGCAGGCCATCCCTCTGCTGCTGCTGGGGCTCGAGCAGTCCACCTTCCTGGTGCGTTCCCTGGCCTGCGCCGGCCTCGGGTTCAAGCGCAGCGAGGCCGGCTGGGAGGCCCTGCTGCGGGTTCTCAGCCACGACAGTGACGACAACGTGCGGGCCGAGGCCGCCAACGCCCTGGCCAGCTACGGGGCGGTGCGGGCCTGGCCGCCGCTGCGGGAGGCCTTCGCCACCAATGAGCACTGGCTGGTGCGGTGCAGCATCCTCTCGGCCCTGGCCGAACATCCCGACATGCCCGGCGCCTGGCTCCTGGAGCTGGCCCGGCTGGCAGTCACGTCGTCGGATGGCACCGTGCGGGTGGGGGGTGCCGAGATCCTGGGCCGGCTGGTGCGGGAGGGGGCGAGCGCTGGCGCCGGCTCCGAGGAGGCCGCGGCAGCCCGCTCCCTGCTCCAGGGCCTGCAGGCGGACGGGGATCACCGGGTGGTGGCGACCGCACTCGATGCCCTGCAGGCCTGAACTCTGTTGCTAGGTTGCATGCGTCACTAGGGGTGCCCGCTCCACTGGCGTTCAAGCCATCGGGGCCAGGGCTGAGATCACACCCTCCGAACCTGATCCGGGTCATGCCGGCGCAGGGAAGTGCAGGAGAGCTCCGGTCCGCGCCCCCCGATGCCGTTGCCCCAGGGCCGGCTCCACGTTCTCCGCTTATTTTTCGTCATGCGCAGCGCCTGGATCGAGAAGCGTCGCGGCACCATCGACGCCGGCGGCAACGTCACCCAGCTCCATTACGCCCGTCAGGGCGTGGTCACCGAGGAGATGGCCCATGTGGCCAGGCGCGAGAACCTGCCCGAATCGCTGGTGATGGAGGAGGTGGCCCGGGGCCGCATGATCATCCCGGCCAACATCAACCACACCGGCCTTGAGCCGATGGCGATCGGCATTGCCAGCAAGTGCAAGGTTAATGCCAACATCGGCGCCTCCCCCAACGCCAGTGATGTGAGCGAAGAGCTGAAGAAGCTCGAGCTGGCGGTGAAATACGGCGCCGACACGGTGATGGATCTCTCCACCGGCGGCGTGAACCTCGATGAGGTGCGCACCGCGATCATCAACGCCTCGCCCGTGCCGATCGGCACGGTGCCCGTGTACCAGGCGCTGGAGAGCGTGCACGGTTCGATCGAGAAGCTTTCGGACGACGACTTCCTGCACATCATCGAGAAGCACTGCCAGCAGGGCGTTGATTACCAGACGATCCACGCCGGCCTGCTGATCGAGCACCTGCCCAAGGTGAAGGGGCGCCTCACCGGCATCGTGAGCCGTGGCGGCGGCATCCTGGCCCAGTGGATGCTGTACCACCACAAGCAGAATCCCCTCTACACGCGCTTCGACGACATCTGCGAGATCTTCAAGCGCTACGACTGCAGCTTCTCCCTCGGGGATTCGCTGCGGCCCGGCTGCCTGCATGATGCCTCCGATGAAGCCCAGCTCGCCGAACTGAAGACCCTGGGCGAACTCACCCGCCGCGCCTGGGCCCACGACGTGCAGGTGATGGTGGAGGGTCCCGGCCACGTGCCGATGGATCAGATCGAGTTCAACGTGCGCAAGCAGATGGAGGAGTGCGCCGAGGCGCCCTTCTATGTGCTCGGGCCGCTGGTGACTGACATCGCCCCTGGCTACGACCACATCACCAGCGCCATCGGCGCCGCCATGGCCGGCTGGTACGGCACGGCGATGCTCTGCTATGTCACCCCCAAGGAACACCTGGGCCTGCCCAATCCCGAAGACGTGCGCAACGGCCTGATCGCCTACAAGATCGCCGCCCATGCCGCCGACATCGCCCGCCACCGCCCCGGTGCCCGCGACCGCGACGATGAGCTGAGCCGCGCCCGGTACGCCTTCGACTGGAACAGGCAGTTCGAACTCTCCCTCGATCCCGAGCGGGCGAAGGAGTATCACGATGAAACCCTGCCGGCCGACATCTACAAGCAGGCCGAGTTCTGCTCGATGTGCGGCCCCAAGCACTGCCCGATGCAAACCAAGATCACCGACGAAGATCTGGCGGAGCTGGAGGAGGTGCTGACTGCCAAACCTGCCGTTGAGGTTTAGCTTCCGCCCACACGCTTAGGCGTTTTTTCGTTGTAGATACCTCTTGCAGAAGCGGCCGTTTCTGTATGTTTCTTTTGCTGCATTATTGAAGCGCAAGCACCCATGAAGTCTCATTGAATTGTGCTAACGAGCAGCGCATCAACAGCCAAGAATCTTGCCACTCTGCTGGCCCAATCCTTGCCTGTTGCTGGGAGTCAAGTGAGCCAAGAACAAGCAGTACTCATCAAAGGAAACTCTGATCAAGCCACTCGTCGCCATGGTGCCCAGTCTCATTCTCATTAGCGAGACGACCATGGGCTGATTGGGTCCTGGTTTTCGCTTCTCCAGTCATAAACGACCTGTTTTTTTCAGTTTTCAAGGTATCGGCGGGCTGATTTATTGATTATTGGCACCGTTTGGGCACATTTACCCTGTCGATTACGCATTGCAAGGACAGCGCTCGCGCACCATCCACAGATTGGCAAGAACAAACAGCATCTTGAGCTTGAGGTCGTTCTTCTTGATGCCTCGGTAGGAGACCTTCCGGAATCCGAACTGGCATTTGATGATCCGGAATGGATGCTCCA
>JBKDPV010000037.1:0-25376 GCA_046342315.1 Cyanobacteriota bacterium | reverse complement strand
GAGGAGAGGCGGAAGGGGACGGAGCCATGGATGGAGGGCGATGGAGGGCGATGGGATCCACCGCCGGATCGACCGTAAACAGCACGGAAGCCTCTGCGGCAGGGAGGGGAACCGCCACGTTCCTGCGGGTCTGCCAGGTGGAGGAAAACTAGATTGTGTGCTTCTGGATCCGGGAGTGGCAGTGTCGACGACCAACCTGCCTCACTACGCAGATCGCGAGCATCCGCGCCACCCCACGCCGCTGGCGGGGAATGAGGCCATCAAGGCCAGCGTGGAGATCGAGTCGATCGAGATCCACGGGATCCTGGCGAACATCAGCCGCTTTGGGGCCTGTGTGACGATCTCCCAGGAGCTGGCCCTGATGGCGCTGCCACGCACCGTTCTCACCCTGCGGGCCACGCTGGGCACCGAAACCGTCTCGATGACGGCCGACCTCTGCTGGATCCACAACGAGGTGGGCAAGACCACCATCGGCATGAGCTTCCCCTATGGCCCGCTGGAGGGCGGCACCTTCCTCGATGCCTACATGGAAGGGGCACCGGCGGTCGCCGCCTGAAGCGCTGCACTGCGTCGACATGCTGTCCGCGGCGAAGACCAGGCCCGGAGACGATGAAGGGGGCCTTCCAGCCCCCGTGGATCATTTGGGTGACAAGGCTGATCTCACCCCGTCTCCGTTAAGAGTGTCAGGCAGCCACAGGGGCGGCTTGACGGGAGAAACGAACGATGTTGTTCGCTGTTACGGGTTTGCTCTCACCGAGCAGGCTTCAGTCACCCTCCTCATGCCCCGTCGAAACCATTGCAGCCCCGCGTGGCTTCCGGCGAAACCGGGAGCGGGGGAATGGAGCTGAGCGGAATCGAACCGCTGTCCGAAACACTGGTGTGGATCACCTAGTCGGTCCGGAGACCGACCCCTGAAGTATGGCATCGGCATCCATGGTCTGGTGAGGAGCGTGATGGTGGGCATGACCGAACCCGATGCGCCCGGAACTGACGGGCCTGCTGGCGACGCTGATCGGCACTGCGGACGTGCTGTCGTGCCTGTGGCTGCGGCCCGAGCAGGCCCTGGCCTCCTCGCATCTAAGCCAGCTTCACCCAGTTCGCCTCGGTGGGGTCGCCGCCGATCGTGCAGAACCAGAGGCTCGCGATTTCCACGCCTCTTTGCTCTTCGTCGGCCCAGACTGTCGACAAGAGCTCTCCCGCGGTTGATTTCTCAAGTGATGACGGATCTTTGATGCGCAACGGCACGAGCAAGAGCTGCGCCATTCGCCTGGATTGCAGGATCGCCGCCTGCTCCCCAGACGAAGTGGCCAGCACGCCTGCACCGCCTTTCCCAGTGGCGACGACACCCGTCTGCCCCTCAGCGAGCACACCAGGGCCGCCGCTTGATTCACCGCGAACACCGGGAAATCCTCGTCCGAACACCCCGGGGCCATTGGCGCCATCGCCACTGACACCGGTTTCGCCGCGTCCCAGCACGCCGGCCCTCTGCGACCCCTCGAAAGCGAGATCACGCACCGTTGCCTGTTGATAGCCGACAACGCCGTTCAGGCCGGTGCCAAAGACACCGACTGACATCCCGCCACCGACACCGAGCAAACCTGCACCAACAGCATTTTCAATGCCCCTGTCGCGTGCCGTTGCGTGGACATAACCAACGACGCCATTGACTCCTTGCGCAATAACGCCATTGCCGGCCGGGATTGTCCCGATCAGACCGCCGGTCGCGAAAGAAACCGTTCCCCTAGCGTGAATGGCGTCGACCCCACGAGGCGTCGACACGAGCACCATGTCATTATCCGCTGATACGTTCAGAACAAAATCATCCTCATATCCATCCGGCGACTCTTCGCCATTAATGGCCTGCAACAGGGTTCGCTTATCACTTTTGTTCGTGCGACCGACAACCATGTTGTCGCCCGATTCCTCAGCTCCGCTTGCCATACAGCCTCATGGGATCATTCAATGGGTAACAAACCAGCGGGAGAGAGCAGCTGCGGCGCCCCTGGCTGCTCTCCCATGCACTGATGCCAGATTGCGATATTGAACAAGGCGCCACTATTTTTTAAGCGTGGCACACGGCCTCGATCGCCACCAAGACACGAAACGATACAAGCTGGGAGGGCCTGGTGACTTTGTGCCGCTCAGCGTGCTGCTGGTTCCCCAACCCGCCTACGCGCAAACGCCACCGGCCTGAAATCGGCAACGGCCGTTCCCGAAGGTTGCGGCTGGATCATCCTGCCTGAGCGCAGAACTTTGCATGCCTTGATCGTTGCTGGCGAGTGTTCCTCATTCTCGGCTGACACCCCGATGGTGATCTCGATGCGGGCGAAGGAAAGGGCCCTCATTGCGCTGGGCTCAATTTTGGTGCTTGCCGCTCTCACGCTCCGGTCCGGTTGTTTGCCTAACCCCTGCTGTTCAAGCGCGATGGTTTCCATCACTCGGCTATCCACTTTGGCCTTGGCGGAAACGATTGACGCAGACCCTGTGGCATCGACGCCAACGCTCAACGCCAGCAACCTGACAGCCTGAACGGCGTGAGTGTCGTTCCTCGGGGGGCCGTCGATCGGGAGAGTGGTGAGCCAGACGCAGCACAGTGGAGGGATGCAGCCACTCGCCAACGCTTCGGCCAGCTTCGCCGTCACCGCCGTCGTCCCCCCCGGCCTGGAGGAAGCCGCCGCCGCAGAGCTCACCCGTCTTGGAGCGGCCGACGTGCGCCCGTTGCGCCGAGCCGTGGCCTGCCGCACCGACCTGACGGGCCTCTACCGCCTGCACCTGCAGGCCCGCCTGCCGTTCCGCTTCCTGCGCGAACTCGCCCGCTTCCCCTGCCACGACCGCTACAGCCTCGAGCGCGGCGTGCAGGGCGCCATCGACTGGCAGCAATGGCTGCCGCCTGACCGCCGCTTCAAAGTGGAAGCCACCGGCAGCCTGCCGGAACTCAACCACAGCCACTACACCGCCCTGCAGGTGAAGAACGCCGTTGTCGACCTGCAGCGGGAGCTCTGGGGAGCGCGCTCCTCGGTGGATCTCGACGATCCCGACCTCAGCCTCCACGTGCACCTCAGCCCCGGCAACCGCGCTCCCGGCTCCAACGGCGGCTCCCTGGCGATCCTCAGCCTCGACGGTGGCGGTGGCTCCAGCCTGCACCGCCGGGGCTACCGCTCGGCGATGGGCTTGGCGCCGCTCAAGGAGAACCTGGCTGCCGGGCTGATCGCCCTCACCGGCTGGGACGGCCGCGTGCCGCTGGTCGATCCGCTGTGCGGCTCCGGCACCCTGCTGATCGAGGCGACCTGCATGGCCCTGGGCCGTGCCCCCGGGCTGCTGGCCGGGACCGCCACTGGGGCACCGCAGCCGCGTCGCTTCGGCCTGGAGCGCTGGCCCGACTTCGATGCCGCGCTGTGGGAGCAGGAGCTGCAGGCGGCCCACGACCTGGCCCGCGACACCCTGGCCGATGGAACGCCGCTGGCGCCTGTGATCGGCGTGGAACGGGATCCGCAGGTGCTGGCCCAGGCCCGCGCCAACGTCGTGGCGGCGGGCCTGGAGGCCTGGATCCAGCTGGAGCTGGGTGACGCCCGCGATGTCGTGCCGCCGCAGCAGCCGGGCGTGCTGGTCTGCAACCCGCCCTACGGAGCCCGCCTTGGAGCGGAAGAGGACCTTGAGGGTCTCTACGGCGACCTCGGCGCGGCGCTCAAACAGCGCTGCAGCCGCTGGACGCTGTGGCTGCTGAGCGGCAACCCCGAACTCACCGGCGCTCTGCGCATGAAGGCCAGCCGGCGGATCCCGGTGAGCAACGGCGGCATCGACTGCCGCTGGCTGCGCTACGACATCCGCTGAGCACCCCACCGGCAGGGCCGCCTGCCGGGGGAGCGCCCCGGATCAGAACCGGCCCGTGAGGGCCCGGGTGGTGCGCAGCAGGCCGGCGGTGGTCTGGGGCAGGAACGGACCCTTGACCATGCCGCCGCCCAACCGCAGGCAGAGGGCCGCCAGCAGACCGTCCACCGCCGCCAGCAGCAGGGCCGCCTGGATCCAGTCGAGCCGGAAGTGCTGTTTCGCCCACAGCAGCAGGGCCATCTGGGTGGCCAGGGTGGCCATCGTGGCCAGCCCGATGCCCATGCCGAGAAACACGCCCCCGCCGATCAGGCGCCGCTTCTCTCGGTCGGCCTCCTGCAGGGCGATGCGCACGTGCAGGTCCATCACGGAGGTCATCAGGGCGGTGACCCGGGTGAAGCCCCGCCCGCCGTCCCGCCCGTCGGGGAGGCGCTCGCGGCTCATGCCGAGCGCCGACCGGAGGACAGCAGCAGGCCGGCCAGCAGCCCGATGCCGGCGGCGATGCCCAGGGCCATCAGCGGCCGCTCGCGCACCGGCTTCTCGATCCGGGGCCGCAGGGTGGCGTTGAGGTCGTCGAGCAGCTGCTCAAGCTGCTCCTCCAGGGGAGAGAGGCTCTCGGCCACGTGGCCGGCCTGCTCGGTGGTGGCCTGAAGCAGGTCCAGCAACTGGCGGCGGGCTCCATTCGCCGTGATGCCCGTCTGGCGGCTGATCGCCTCGGCCACCTGGTCGAAGCTGCCGCGCGTGGCCTCCAGGGTGTGGCGGGCCACCTCGGGCCACTCGCGCTGGATCGTGGGCAGAAGGGTGTCGAAGCGCTCGCGGAAGGCGGCCTGCAGCTGGGCGAGGGCCGGGGAGGGGGCGGGATCGGCCACCGGCGTGCCCAGCGGCGAGCCGTTGCCGCCCTCATGCTCGCGGGCCGGCTCCGGGGACGGGAGGGGGTCCATGGCGGCGACGCCGGGGGCGCCTGCGGGGGTGTTCACAACGTAGGGAGCCGGGGTTGGCATCGTCACCACCTTCGCTACATTCAGCCCGCTCGGCGCACGGGCCTGTTGGTTCACATCAATCAGGTCGAGCTCACTCACTTCAAGTCGTTCGGCGGCTCGATCGCAATCCCTCTCGAGCCGGGCTTCACGGTGGTCACCGGCCCCAACGGCTCGGGCAAGAGCAACATTCTCGATGCGGTGCTCTTCTGCCTCGGTCTGGCCAGCAGCCGGGGGATGCGGGCCGAGCGGCTGCCCGACCTGATCAACAGCGCCGTGCTGCGCGACGGCCGCGCCGCCGAGGCCAGTGTCACGGTGCGTTTCCATCTCGGCGACTGGCAGCCGGACGAGGCCGAACAGGGGCTGGAGCCCCCCGAGGGAGTGCCGTGGATCCAGCCTGGCCAGCGGGAATGGAGCGTCACGCGCCGGCTGCGGGTGGCCCCGGGGGGCACCTACAGCAGCTCCTACAGCGCCGATGGCCTGGCCTGCAACCTGCAGCAACTGCAGACCCAGCTGCGCCGCCTGCGGGTCGACCCCGACGGCAGCAACGTGGTGATGCAGGGCGACGTCACCCGCATCGTCTCGATGAGCGCCCGCGAGCGGCGCGGCATCATCGACGAGCTGGCCGGCGTGGCCCTGTTCGACAGCAGGATCGAGCAGACCCGCGGCAAGCTCGACGAGGTGCAGGAGCGGCAGGAGCGCTGCCGCATCGTGGAGCAGGAGCTGCTGGTGGCCCGCCAGAAGCTCGAGAAGGACTGCGCCCGGGCCCGCACGTACCAGGAGCTGCGGTTGCGGCTACATGCCGGCAGGGAGCAGGAGCAGGTGCTGGCCTGGGAAGCCGCCGGCGCCCAGCTGGAGGCCCTGGAGCGACGACGGCAGGATCTGGAGCGCCGGGACGAGGACAGCGCCGCGGCCATCGCCGCGGCCGAGCGGCAGGAGCGGGAGGCCGCCGCCGAGCTGGAGCGGCTGCAAGCCGAGGTGAAGGATCTTGGCGAAGACCGCCTGGTGGCGCTGCAGGGCGAACGGGCGGGCCTGGAGGCGGCTGAGCGCGAGCGGGCCCGCCAGGGGGAGCGGCATCGCCAGCTGGCCGAGGAGCTGCAGGCGCGCCGGCAGGAGCTGGCCGACCGCCAGCGGCGGCTGAAGGAGGAACGGCGCGCGCTCCAGGCGGCGGCCGACGATGCGGGGCTGGCGGAGGCCGAGGAACACTGCCGGGCGGCGGAAGCGGCCGTGGAGCTCTCCCGTCGGCGGCTGGGGGAAGTGGCCGGCCGCTCGAGCAGCTGGATCGAGGAGCAGCGGCACCGGAGTGAGGCGCGGCAGGAAAGGCAGCAGCGCCTTGCCCCGCTGGAGGCCGAGCGCCAACAGCTGAGCGAGCGGCTGCGCCAGGCCGACGAGCGGCTGGAGGAGCTGGCGAAGGAGCAGGGGGACGATGGGCGGGAGGGCGCGGAGGCCGAGGCCCGGTTGTCCGCCCTCGAGGGTGAGCGCCGCCGGCTGGAGGAGGAGCGGGAGCGGGCCCAGGAGCGGATCGGCCGGCAGGCGGAGGAGCTGGGTCTCCAGCAGCGCACTCGCAGCCGGCTCGAGCAGGAGCAGGCCGGCCTCGAACGGGAGATCGCTCGGCTTGACAGCCGCCGCGAGACCCTGCAGGAGAGCCGGGGCACCGGGGCCCTGAGGGTGCTGCTCGAATCGGGGCTGGAGGGCATCCACGGACCCGTGGCCCAGCTCGGCGAGGTGGACGACCAGCACCGGGTGGCGCTGGAGGTGGCGGCCGGCGCCCGACTCGGCCAGGTGGTGGTGGAGAACGATGGCATCGCCGCCCGTGCCATCGAGCTGCTCAAGAACCGGCGGGCCGGCCGCCTCACCTTCCTGCCGCTGAACCGCATTCGCGGCGGCGGAGGCGGCGCGGGGGCAGCCCTGCAGCGGGGAGGCGGCCCCGGCATGGGCGGCGGGGGTCTGGTGGGCCGGGCGGTGGATCTGGTCCGCCACGAGGCGGTGTATGGGGAGGTGTTCCGCTATGTCTTCGGCGACACGCTGGTGTTCCGGGATCTCGCCAGCGCCCGGCGGGAACTGGGCCGCTGCCGGGCCGTGACCCTGGAGGGAGAGCTGCTGGAGAAGAGCGGCGCCATGACCGGCGGCAGCCTGCAGGCCCGCACCGGCCAGCTGGGCTTCGGCCGCAGCTCCGAGGGCGACGAGGCCGAACCCCTGCGGCGCCGGCTGTTGGAGCTGGGCGAGAGCCTGCTGGCCTGCCGTCGGCGGGAGGCCGACCTGGCCCGGGAGCTGGAGCAGACCAGGCCAGGGCTGGAGCAGTGCCGCCAGCGCCTGGCCGCCCTGGAGGCCGGGGCGGAGGCGGCGCAGCGCGCCCTGCTGCCCAGCCGGCAGCGGCAGGCCCAGCGGCAGGAGCGGCGCCTGCAACTGGAGGCGAGCCGCCGCGCCGATGGTGAGCGACTGGCCAGCCTGGAACGCGAGATCGGGCCGCTGCAGCAGGAGCGCGCCCAGCTGCAGGCCGGGGAAGCGGAGGCGGGCGCCGGGGCCGACGCCGCCCGCTGGCAGGGGCTGCAGGCCGAACTGGAGGCCGCCGATCGCAGCCTCAGCGAGGCCCGGCTACAGCGCGACACGCGGCTGGCGGAGCGGCGGGAGCGGGCGCTGGCCGACGAACGGATCACCAGCCAGCTCGCCGCCCTGGCCGAGGAGGAGCAGCGGCTGGCAGCCGAGGTGGCCACCCTGGTGCAGGAGCGGGAGCAGTGGAAGGAGCTCCAGCGGGTCGACGCCGAACGCCGGGCGGAACTGGATCGACAGATGGCCGAGCTCCAGAACCGCTTCGGCGAGCGGCGGCGGGTGCGCGACGCGGCCGAGGCGGCCCTGGCCCGCCTGCGCCAGGGTCTGCAGCAGAACCGCTGGGAACGGGAGCGCGTGGCCGAGGAGAGGCAGGCCCTCGCCGAGGAGCGGCGCAACCAGACCCTGCGCTGGGAGCAGCTGCAGCGGGAGCTGCCCGATCCACGCCCCGAGGTGCCCGAGGACGTGCGCGCAGCGGGCCTGGAAGCGCTGCAGGAGGAGCTGCGCCGGGTGCAGCAGCGCATGGAGGCGCTGGAGCCGGTGAACATGCTCGCCCTCGAGGAACTGGAGCAGCTGGAGGAGCGGCTGGCGGGCCTGGAGGAGCGCCTCGAGGTGCTCGGCAAGGAGCGCGATGAGCTGCTCCTCCGCATCGAAACGGTGGCCACCCTGCGCCAGGAAGCCTTCCTGGAGGCCTTCCGGGCCGTCGATGGCCACTTCCGCACGATCTTCGCCGACCTCTCCGATGGCGAGGGGCACCTGCAGCTGGAGAACCCGGAGGATCCGCTCGAAGGGGGGCTGACGCTGGTGGCCCATCCCAAGGGCAAGGCCGTGCGCCGGCTGGCCTCGATGTCGGGGGGGGAGAAGTCGCTGACGGCGCTCAGCTTCCTGTTCGCCCTCCAGCGCTTCCGCCCTTCTCCCTTCTATGCCCTCGACGAAGTGGACAGCTTCCTCGACGGGGTCAACGTGGAGCGGCTGGCCGGCCTGATCGCCTCCCAGTCGAGCGATGCCCAGTTCATGGTGGTAAGCCACCGGCGCCCGATGATCGCTGCCGCAACCCGCACCATCGGGGTCACCCAGGCCCGGGGAGCCCACACCCAGGTGGTCGGTTTGCCGCCAGCGGCCTGAGCCCGCAGGGTGGGTCACAATGGGCCGACCGGCCGACCGTGCCGTTCGTTCTGCAACAGGATTTGACCTCCTCGATTCCCCCCGCCACGGATCCCAACGCCCCGGCCGCCGCCAGCGATCGCCTCTGGCTCCGCTCCGAGCTGATGGGCACCCAGGTGATCACCCGGGACACCGGCCGCCGGCTCGGCGTGGTGGGCGAGGTGGTGGTGGACATCGACCGCCGCGAGGTGGTGGCGCTGGGCCTGCGGGACAACCCGCTCACCCGCTTCCTGCCCGGCCTGCCCCGCTGGATGCCGCTCGAGCGCATCCGCCAGGTGGGTGACGTGATCCTCGTGGATTCGGCGGATTCGCTCGCCGAGGGGTTCAACCCCGAGCGCTACAGCAAGGTGATCAACTGTCAGGTGGTCACCGAATCGGGCGAACAGCTCGGGCGGGTGCTCGGCTTCAGCTTCGACATCGAAACCGGCGAACTCACCACCCTGGTGATCGGAGCCCTGGGCGTGCCGCTGCTCGGAGAGGGCGTGCTCAGCACCTGGGAACTGCCGGTAGGCGAGATCGTGAGCAGCGGTACCGACCGCATCATTGTCTACGAAGGGGCCGAGGAAAAGCTCAAGCAGCTCGGCACCGGGCTGCTCGAGAAGCTGGGCATCGGCGGTGGCGGCCTGGAGCAGGAGGAGCGGGAACGCTTCCGGGGCGGCGTGGTTCCCGCCGAGAACCAGCTGCCGGCCGGTCAACCCTCGGCCACCGAACAGCGCCGGATCCAGCCGGCGGCCAGCCGCGCCTTCGAGCCCCGCAACGAATTGGAGTACGTGGAGCTGGAGGAGCGCCGCGAGCGGGAACCGCTGCGCCAGCGCCGTTACCTGGAGGAGGAGAGCGACCGGGGCCGGGCAGAGCCCTACGGATCCGAACCACCCCCTGCGGCACGGCGCTCCTCCTCGTTTGATGAGCGCGACGACGACCGTTATCCCGACCGTTACGCCGACGAGCCTCGGAGCTACCGAGGCCCCCGCTACGGGGAGCGGGAAGCCGAGCCCTACGAGCCGGAAGCCCGCCGCTCTGGGTCAGCGCCGCGCCGCTCCGGCTCCGAACCCCTTCCCTACGACGAGGAACCGCCTCTGAGCTCCCGCGATCCCCTGCCGCAACGGCGGCCGTCGGGGCCCTCCCGCAACAGGGAGGAGATCCCCGAACCGATCGATGTGGAACCGGAAGTGATCGACGATCCCTGGTGACAGCGGCGGCGCTAGCGCTCCTCGAAGCGCAGCGACGCCGAGTTCACGCAGTAGCGCTGGCCGGTGGGCGCTGGACCGTCGCCGAACACGTGGCCCAGGTGGGCGTCGCAGCGGGCACAGCGGATTTCGGTGCGCACCATGCCGTAGGACTCGTCGCGATGGGTGATGATCGCGCCGCTGGCCACCCCGTCCCAGAAGCTGGGCCAGCCGGTGCCGGATTCGAACTTGGTGGCCGAATCGAACAGGGGGGCGTCGCAACAGATGCAGCGGTAGACGCCATCGCCCTTGTGGTTCCAGTAGGCCCCGGTGAACGCCCGCTCGGTCCCGCCCTGGCGGGTCACTCGGAACTGCTCGGGGGTGAGCCGCGCTCGCCACTCGCTCTCGTCGGGCACCGGCGAGGCCCCCCCCGCGGCAAGGCTGGGATCGGGGAAGGAAGCGCAGGAGGGAGCGTCGGACATCGGAGAAGGGAGGCCGCGATTCAGGCTAGGCAGGCCCCGCAGGCGGCAGCAGCCCCCGCACCATCGTCGCCAGGGCGGCCACGGCGCCGGGAGAGCCCCGCAGACTGCGCAGGTCGTCGCGCATGCCCGCCAGGCGCTCCGGGTGCTCCAGCCAGTCGGCGGCCTCCTCGGCGATCGCTTCCGGGGTGATCGCGCCCACCCGCTCCGGCACCACCGCCCGCCCGGCGGCGATGTTGGGCCAGGCCAGGAAGCCCCGATGGCGCATCCGCCAGGCGGTGAGGGCGACCCCGAGCAGCCGCCGCAGCAGCGGCAGGCGGGCCAGCAGCCCCAGCCAGCCGTCCCAGGCCTGCATCACGTGCAGATGCTGGGTGGGCACCAGCACGATCATCGGCAACCCCAGGGCGCCGAGTTCGGCCGTGTTGGCCCCCACGGTGGTGAGGGCCAGGCGGCACTGGCTCAAGGCCCCGTGGGCGGGGTGAGATTCCAGCAGCCGGATGCGGGTGCCGGCGGGCGTGCGCAGCTCCTGGCCCCGGCGCTCGGGCACGGTGGCGCCGTAGCTGCGGGCGATCGGGTTGGCCGGATCCGCGAAGGCCAGCAGTTCGGCCACCGAGGTGGTGGGTGCCACCGGCAACAGAAAACGAACCCCGGGCCGTAGGGCGGCGAGTCGATCGGCGGCGCGGAGCAGGAAGGGTACGCCCACCTGCAGCTTCGCCCGCTTGGAGCCGGGCAGCAGCGCCACCCACTCTCCTGGGGGCAGGGGATCGGCCTGGCGCGCCGACTCCGAGAGATCGGCCATCAGATCGCCCACCACCGTGCAGCGAGAGCGCCAACGGGGCGGCAGACGACCTGCGGCGGTGGGCCCCATGGCGGCGATGCTGTCGTTCCAGCGGGGCCAGCGGGCCACCCACTCGGCATAGGTGAGGTGGCGGTAGCCCAGGCGGGCCGAAAGCAGCACGGTCCAGAACTGGTCGCCACCCAGGAACACCACCACCCCCCGGGGGGGCCAGGGGCCATGCCGGCGCGGCCGCAGCAGCATCCACCAGAAGCGGTGGGCGGGAAGCACCCGTTCGAACAGCCCCCAACCGAGGGCTACCCGGTGCTCCTGACCGGTGGCGTTGGGGCAGGGCACCAGCACCAGTTGCAGAGCGATGCGCGCCTGGGGGTGGCGCGGGCGCAGATCCAACTCCTGGTGAAGCCGTTCCGCCAGGGGGCGCACCCAGGTGCTCAGCTCGCCAGGGCCATTGCTCACCAGAACGATGGCGGAGTCCACGGCGGGCGCAGGGAGCGACGTGGAGGGGGCCAGGGTGCGGCGAGAAGTGGGGGCGCTGGGGGCGCCGAAAAGATGAATGCGGATGGCGAGACTTGAACTCGCAAGGCCGAAGCCACACGCCCCTCAAACGTGCGTGTCTACCAATTCCACCACATCCGCATGGATCGGCTGCCCATGGTTACCGCACCGTAGATGCGGCGCCCGGGGCTTCCGGGTGGGGTGAACGACAATGCCGCCCACGAGGGAGGACTATACCCATCGACGTCCCTCCGGGCCAGCGGGAGGCCGTGTGAGCGCTGATACAGTCCGCCCTGGCCGACCGCCCCGCGTTCTCGGATGCCCATCGGCAAACTGCTGATCGCCAACCGTGGCGAGATCGCGCTCCGCATCCTGCGCAGCTGCCGGGAACTGGGAATTCCCACGGTGGCCGTGTACAGCACGGTCGACCGCAACGCCCTGCACGTGCAGCTGGCCGACGAGGCCGTGTGCGTGGGGGAGGCGCCCAGCAGCAAGAGCTACCTCAACATTCCGAACATCCTGGCGGCCGCCACCTCCCGCGGCGCCGATGCCATCCATCCGGGCTACGGCTTCCTGGCAGAGAACGATCGCTTCGCCGAGATCTGCCGCGACCACGCCATCACCTTCGTGGGCCCTTCGCCCGAGGCCATCCGCTCGATGGGTGACAAGTCGACGGCCAAGGCCACCATGCAGGGGGTGGGGGTGCCCACCATCCCCGGCAGCGAGGGGCTGCTCGAGAGCGTGCCCCAGGCCGCTGAACTGGCGGCCCAGATGGGCTACCCGGTGATGATCAAGGCCACCGCCGGCGGAGGCGGTCGCGGCATGCGCCTCGTGCCGGCGGCCGAGCAGCTGGAGAACCTGTTCAAGGCGGCCCAGGGCGAGGCGGAGGCCGCCTTCGGCAATCCAGGGCTGTACATGGAGAAATTCATTGACCGGCCCCGGCACGTGGAGGTGCAGGTGCTGGCCGACCGTCACGGCAATGTGGTGCACCTGGGGGAACGCGACTGCTCGATCCAGCGCCGCCACCAGAAGCTGCTGGAGGAGGCGCCGAGCGTGGCGATCGATGCCGAGCTGCGTCGCCGCATGGGCGATGCCGCCGTGGCGGCCGCCCGCACGATCGGCTACGAGGGTGCCGGCACCGTGGAGTTCCTGGTGGATCGCAGCGGCGCGTTCTATTTCATGGAGATGAACACCCGCATCCAGGTGGAACATCCGGTCACCGAGGTGGTGACGGGCGTCGACCTGATCGCCGAGCAACTGCGCATCGCCGGCGGCGAACCGATCTCCGTGAGTCAGGAGCAGATCAGGCTCACCGGCCATGCAATCGAGGTGCGGATCAACGCTGAGGACCCAGCCCACAACTTCCGCCCGGCACCAGGCAGGATCACCGGATGGCTTCCGCCCGGAGGTCCCGGCGTGCGGGTCGACAGCCACGTGTACACGGGTTACGAGATCCCGCCCTTCTACGACTCCCTGATCGGCAAGCTGATCGTGTGGGGTGTCGACCGCGACCACGCGCTTCGCCGACTGCGTCGGGTGCTCACCGAGTGCGCAATCACCGGCATTCCCACCACCATCGACTTCCACCTGGCCCTGCTCGATCGCCCTGAGTTCCAGCGCGGCGACGTGCACACCAAGTTTGTGGAGCAGGAGATGCTGCCGCTGATGGGCGGCTGAGGAGCGGGGCTCAGGCGACGGGCAGTTGGTGGCGAAGCACCTGCGTGAGCAGGCCCTGCTGACCCACCACCAGTTCCCGCAGGAGGCTGAGCAGGCCCACCCACACCACCGGCGTCACGTCCACCCCACCGATCGGGGGGATCAGCCGGCGGGTGAGCGTCAGCAGCGGCTCGGTGGGTGCGCCGATCAGGCGCATCGGCCCTTTGCTGAGATCGATGGCCGGGTACCAGGTGAGCACGATCCGGAATAGAAACAGCAGCGTCCAGGCCGCCAGCAGCAGGCCGAGGGCCAGGTGAACCAGGGGCAGGGCCGTCACAAAGCTCTAAGCGGCAGTGCGGGGATCGTAGGAAGCCGTCCTCACTGCCTAGGATCATCAGCGCTTTGACACGGCGTTCTCTGCCATGACCCCTTCCCTCGCCAACTTCCTCAGCAGCCTCTTCTGGGGCGGGGTGATCGTGGTAGTGCCCATCTCCGTGGCCCTGTTCTTCATCAGCCAGAACGATCGGGTGGATCGCAAGATCTGAACCTCCGGCCCCAGCCGGATCCCCAGCGGCCGGGCAGGATTCCCATTGGCGGGTTCCCTAGACTGGCCAAACCCGTTCCGGCGGACCTACCGGGATCGGGTGCCGCCGGCTCCGCCGGCTGTTCCAGCGCCCCCTTCCGAGAACCGCTTTGGTCAACGCCAGCCTCAACTGGGCCAGCATCGTCGGCATCGTGCTGGCCGTCGGTGGCGCCTTCCTCTATTTCATGCGGAGCTTCAAGCCCGCGCTGGCCCGCGACTACGACGTCTTCTTCGCCGCCGTGGGCCTGCTCTGCGGCGGCATTCTCTTCTTCCAGGGCTGGCGCCTCGACCCGATCCTGCAGTTCGGCCAGTTCCTGCTGGCAGGCACCACGGTCTTCTTCGCCTACGAGAGCGTGCGCCTGAGGGGCGTCACCACGGAGCAGGCCCGCCGCTCCTCCTACTTCGAAGACGAGGAACCGGCTCCCTTCAGGCCCCGCGGCGGCCTCAGCGGCGACCGGGACTGGGACGGTGGTCGCGAACGCTTCGACGAACCCGAACCCCTGCGGCGCCGCATCCCATCCCGCGAGGCCGAGGAGGAGGATTTCTACCGGCCCCGCCGGGCAAGCCGCGCCGCCATCCCGGAGCGGGCGGCCAGCCGCCGCCCCCCCTCCACCGACTGGGATGAGCCCCGGGGCTCCCGCCCGGGCAACCCGGATCGTGAACCCACGGCAGCGTCCCCGGATCCCTCCCGCTACGCCCCCTCCCGCAACCGCGGCGAAGCCGAGTTCGGCGCCCGGCGCCGTGAACGGGAAGCCGGCAGCGAAGGGCGGCGCGGCAGTCGGCCCACGGCCGCTGCTGATGCCATGCCCCGCTCCAGCCGCCGCGCTGGCGGCGTTTCCCCCCGCGGGGCTGAAGCCGGTGCAGCCACGGTCGGAACCCCCGGGGTGCCCCAGGGCGACCCCCTGCGGGGCACGCAGCGCAGCGATGTGAGCGATGCCGACTTCGCGCCGATGAACCCTCCAGCGAGCCGCCCCCGTCCGGACGGGCCCGTCCCCTCCTCCCGCGACAACAGCTCCCGCTTCGACGACTGACGCCCTTCCGTCGCCTGTCGCCGCTGGCCTGCGTGGGGCTGCTCCTGCTCGTGGCCAGTTGCAGCTGGATCGGCCCCGGCCGGCGTCCGGCGGCCTCCCTGGGCCTGGGAAGCGCCGACCGCCAGGATCCGACCCTCAGCGGGGATGGCCGCTGGCTGGCCAGCATCGTGCCCCGCGGCGGCCGCGAGACCGTGCTGCTGCAGGAGCAGGCCTCGGGCCGCGTGGTGCCGCTGAGGCCCTTGATGCGCCATCAGCCGCATCGCTCCCCCTCCCTGAGCTGGAACGGCCGCTACCTGGCGGTACTGGTGCAATGGGGCAACCGGCCCACGGCAGTGATCGCCGACCGGCTCACCGGGCGGCTGCTTCCCCTGCCGCTGCCCGGCGAAGGGGATCCGGAGCGGCTGAGCCTGGCCCCCGACGCCCGGCGCCTGGCGGTGGAGCGGGTGCGCAGCGGCCAGCGGCGGATCGAACTGTTCGATCTCGGGGGGCTGATCGAGCCCGACCCACCGATGGGACAGGCAGTGGGAGGACCGCAGCCCTGATGAGCAGGCCGACAAGCCGGCACCACACCCCGGGAATTTCCCTGATGGTCAGCCTTGGCACAGCGCTGCTGCTGGGGGCCTGCGGTGGCATGCCACGGCCCCTGGCCGGACTGGACCAGGCGCTGACGGCGGCCGGGCCGAGCCGCGATCCGGTGCTGGCCGGCCGCTGGCTGGCCCTGATCGCCGAACGGGGCGGGCGCGACCAGGTGCAGCTGATCGACGTGGAACGGGGCCTGCCGGTGCCGCTTGCGGGCCTCAATCGCCCCGATGCCCAGCCGGTGAGCGTTGGGCTGGATGCGGCCGGGGAACGACTGGCCGTGGTACGACGGCTGGAGGGCCGCACTGAACTGGTGCTCTACCGCCGGCGATTCCAGTCTCTGGAGCCGATCCCGATGCAGCCGGCGGGGGTGCCGCGCCGGGTGAGCCTTCAGGCGGACGGCCGCCAGCTAGCGGTGGAGGTAAGCCGGGGAGGGGTGTGGCAGGTGGATCTGATCAGCGTGCCCTGAGGGGCCCGGAGGGGCCTCAGGGCACCAGTCCGGCCCAGTGAAGGAAGGTGTCGCGGCTGAGGGCCTCGATCAGCAGCACGGCCACGAAGCCCAGCATGGCGAACCGCCCGTTCACCCGCTCGGCATAGGCGCTCCAGCCGAAGGCCGGCACATCCGGGGTGGTGGCGCTCGTGGCCGGGGAGTCGGCGGAGGTCATCGGTTCAGACATGGCGACCGAAGTCATAGCCGGCCGTCGGCAGCAGCCGCCAGCCGCCGCTGCCATCGAGCTCCAGCACCGTGTCGTGGTGGTCCACCAGGGTGGGCCTGTGGCCCACGCTCACCAGGGCCATGTCCCGCTGGGCCACCAGCTCGTAGAGGGCCCGTTCGGTGGCCACGTCGAGGGCGCTGGTGGCCTCGTCGAGCACCACGAAGCGGGGTGAATTGAGCAGCAGGCGGGCGAAGGCCAGGCGCTGCTGCTCGCCGAGGGAGAGGAGGCGGGGCCAGTCCTGCTTGATGTCGAGATCGGGATAGCGCTGCACCAGATCCGGCAGGCGCACCTCCGCCAGCACGTGCCGCAGCTGGTCGTCGCTGAAGCGATCGGTGGCCTGGGGATAGCAGAGCTGCTCGCGCAGGCTGCCCAGCAGCATGTAGGGCTTCTGGGGGATGAACATCAGGTCGCCCACGGGCGGACGCTCAACCAGGCCGCGGGCCGGCGGCCAGAGCCCGCTCACCAGGCGCAGGAAGGAGGTCTTGCCACAGCCGGACGGCCCCACCACCAGCAGCCGCTCACCGGGACCCACCGACAGGCTGAGATCGCGGATCAGCACCCGCTGGCTGCGGGGAGGCACCAGATCCACGTGGCTGACGCGGATCGCGTCCACTTGGGAGGCCTCACCCACGCGCTGGGGCTCGGCCGCCTGCTGGGGGCCGGCGGCAAGGGCATCGGCATCGAGGGCGGCCATCTCCCCCCCGATCGCCTCCACCTTGCCCTGGAAGCCTTCCAGACGGCTGATCGATGCGGAGAAGGCGGCCAGCCGGTCGATGTTGTTGACGATGTAGCTGACTGAGAACAGAACCTGGGAGAAGGCGATGCTGGCCTGGCCGAAGACACCGAAATCCACCTGTTTGGCGAAATAGATCGGGGCGATCACCAGCCAGGGGAGGAAGCGGGAGAAGTAGTCGTAGGAGCGCTGGATCACGCTGATCAGCGCTTCCCACACAATCAGTCGGTTGTAGTTGCGGATCGCGCCTCCCAGTCGCCGCTCACCTTCCTTGGCCTCCTGCTGTTCGCCGCGGTAGAAGGCAATCGATTCGGCGTTGTCGCGGATGTGAACGAGGCCGTAGCGGAAATCGGCCTCCAGCTTGAGCTGCTGGTAGTTGAGGTTCACCAGCTTGCGGCTGGCGAACACGATCAGGGCCGTGCCTCCCACCGAGTAAGCCAACAGCCAGAGAGCCAGGGTGACGTTAATGCTCCAGAGAACGATGATGAAGCTGAAAAACGTCAGCAGGGCGGAGAGGATCTCCACCGTTACGCTCAGGCTCGTGGCGGTGAAGCTGGCAGCGTCCTGAGAGATCCGCTGGTCGGGGTTGTCGATCTCCTCGACCGATTCTTCGTTGGGGTTGAGAATGTAATACGCCCGGTTCGTGAGATAGCGCTGGAGCAGGCGGCTGCTCAGCCATTGCCGCCACAGCAGGCCGAGCTTGGGGATCAGATAGCTCTGGATCGCCCGGATCGGCAGGGCGAGCACCAGGCAGAAGGCATAGATGGCAACGATCTTCCAGAACTCATCCGCCTTGTAGGCAACCAGCGCGTTTTCGATATTGCGGGCAATGAAACTGATGCCAACGTTGATGCCGTTGATCACCAGGATCAGCAGGGTGATCACCCCCAGCAACAGCCAGGGCAGCCAGCGGCCCTGGCGCAGCTTGCCGCGATACCAGCCGAAGCAGCCCAGGCCGGCGGCGAACAGCACCATGATCACAGGGCCGATCGGGCTGGCCCAGATCGAAGCCACCTGCTGGGGTACGCCAGGCAGGAAGCGAGCCTGGAGCTCGGGGATCAGGGCACCGCTGAGGGCCACCGCCGCGGTGAGCAGCAGCAGGGTGAGTCCCACCACCACGGCGAGCAGGGCCAGCACCAGGAGCAGGAACGGGCCGGCGCTGCCGTCTCCATCCTCGAGCGGGAGAAAATAGGGCTGGGCCAGGCGCTGCAGCTTGCCGAGCTGCTGCCGGAAGGCCTGGAGGGGATTCATGGACCAACGCGGATCAGCGCATTGTCGCCGCTGCCCCGCCCGTCTTGATGTCGCCTTCAGCCCGGTGGCCAGGTCATCGCCCGTCCACCGAGTACGTGCACGTGCAGGTGGAACACCGTCTGGCCGGCCACCGCGCCACTATTGATCACCGTGCGGAAGCCCTCCAGCCCCTGTTCGCGGGCCACGCGGGCGGCCACCAGCAGCAGGTGACCGAGCAGGGCCTGATGCTCCGGGCCGGCTTCGGCCAGGGAGGGGATCGGCTCGCGGGGGATCACCAGCAGGTGCACCGGCGCCTGGGGCGCCACGTCGCGGAAGGCCAGGCAGAGATCGTCGGAGTACACCGCATCGCAGGGGATCTCGCCGCGCAGGATGCGGCCGAAGATCGTGTCGACAGGGCCGGAAGCGGAGCCGGGCATGGGCGTGCCGGAAGGGGAGAAGCGGGGGGTGGCACTGATGGAGCAGTGATCCCTTGGCGTGATGTTGGCACGGTGCAGCGGCGCCGCCCTCCGGGGGCTGGAGGCTCAGGAGGTGACGGTGGAGGTGGACATCGCCCCGGGGCTGCCCGGGCTGCAGCTGGTGGGGCTGGCCGACGCGGCGGTGCTGGAAGCGCGCGAACGGGTGCGGGGCGCCCTGCGCCACAGCGGGCTGCGGGTGCCGCAGACGCGGGTGGTGGTGAACCTGGCCCCGGCCGATCTGCCCAAGGCCGGGCCGGGCCTCGACCTGCCGATCGCCCTCGGCCTGCTGGCGGCCAGCGGCCAGCTGGCACCCGAACGGCTGCGGGGGGTGTGGAGCGCCGCCGAACTCGGACTGGATGGGGGGCTCCGGCCGGTGCGGGGGATGCTGGCGGTGGCGATGGCCGCCCGGGCGGCGGGGGCAAGGGCCCTGCTGGTAGCGACAGCCAACGGGGCCGAGGCGGCCCTCGTGGGCAAGCTGCCGGTGTGGCCTGCCGACGATCTGACCGAGGCGCTGGCGGTGCTTGCCGATCCGTCCTGCCTACGCCAGCAGCCGGCACCGGCGGTGGCCACGCCGGCGCCCGCCGCTCCCGAGGCCGACCTGGCCGAGCTGCAGGGGCAGCTCCACGGTCGGCGAGCTCTGGAGATCGCCGCGGCCGGCGGCCATCACCTGCTGCTCGTCGGGCCCCAGGGCAGCGGCAAGACGATGCTGGCCCGCAGGCTCGCGGGCCTGCTGCCGCCACTGGAGCGAGCCGAAGCGCTCGAGCTCACCCGGCTCCACTCGGTGGCCGGGTTGCTTCCGGAAGGGGGCGGCCTGGTGTGCCGCCGTCCCTTCCGCAGCCCGCACCACAGCTGCTCGGGAGCTGCCCTGATCGGTGGCGGTTCACCGCCACGGCCTGGGGAACTGAGCCTGGCCCAGCGGGGTGTGCTGTTTCTCGATGAGCTGGCGGAGTTCCGCCGCGAGGTGCTCGACCAGCTGCGCCAGCCCCTGGAGGAGGGAGAGGTGCGCCTCAGCCGGGCGCGGCACTCCTGCCGCTTTCCCTGCCGCATCACCCTGGTGGCCGCCACCAATCCCTGCCCTTGCGGCTGGTCCACCGAACCCGATCGGCACTGCCGCTGCGGCGAGGGGGTGAGGCGACGCTACTGGGCCCGGCTTTCGGGCCCGCTGCTGGATCGTCTCGACCTGCAGGTGGTAATGCGGCGCACGGAAGCAGGCGCCCTGGCCGACCTTGTGGACCCGAAAAACGCCCGGGCCAGGGCAACGCCCGAGGACACACGCACCGTGGCTCTCCGGGTGGGCGCGGCCCGGAAACGGATGGCACGCCGGAACCCGGGTGGGGTGGCCAACGGGGATCTGAAGGTGGATCAGTTACCGCGGGTGATGGAGCTGGATCCAGCCGCCCTGTCGCTCTGGGAAGCCACCGTGGCCCGTCGCGGGCTCACCGCACGGGCCGCGCTGCGCCTGTTGCGTGTGGCGCGGACGATCGCCGACCTGGGGGGGCAGCGTCAGGTGGACGTGGCAGCGATCGCCGAGGCCTTCACCTACCGCAGCTTCGATATCAGCGATGCCGACGGGAGCGGGGGCGATCGCGATAGGGCTGTACGCCGACAGCAGGAGGCTGGGTGAGAGCCTCGTGCCGGGGATCACCGAAAACGTGGGCGATCGTGTCGGCCATCCACTGGAGCAAGGGGGAAGCCATGTGGACCTGCGGGAAGGGACCTCTCCAGCCTGCCGACCGTAAGGTTCGCAGGGAACAGGTAGAAGAACCGATTCCCTTCGCTCCAGGGATGGATCAGCGGCGGCGACGACGCTGCTGGGCCTTGCGCTTGTACTTCTCGGTAGGGGTCTCGTGGTGGCGCAGGCGCTTGAGATCGGCGAAGATCCCTGCCTTGGACACCTGGCGCTTGAAGCGCCGCAGGGCGGATTCGATCCCTTCGTTCTCGCCGACGGTCACCTGGGTCATGAAAAGGTGGTGGTGCACATGCAGTCGGCAACCTTAGCAAGTGCCCCGTCCGGCCCTCAGAGTGCGGGTGGTGCGGCGGGGGCTGAACCTGGTGAGGCCGCCGGCGCGGCGGCTGCCGTTCCGGGGAAGGCATCCGTGTAGAGGTACACGTGGCCGAGGGCCCGGCCACGGAAGCTGCGGCGCATCAGCTTCCAGCCGGGCTCGAGATGCAGTTGGAGGAAGCCGCTGGCCTGCCCTCCGGTACGAGCGACCACCATCTCCGGGCCGGCGCCGGCGCGGGTGGGTACCGCCAGCAGCAGCACGTCGCCTTTTTCCCGGGTCACCATCAGCCGATAGACGGTGCCCAGGTCGCTGCCACCGACGCGCACCGAGAAGCCATTGGCATCGATGTACCGGCTGCAGACGCCCGTGAAATCGAAGCTGGCAAGCAGGGGGTCCACGGCGGCGGGCCTGCTGGTGCCGACCGCGAAGCAGGGGCGACGGCTGCCCACCTGTTCGTAGATGTTGAGCTGGGAGCGCTCCCCGCTGCCGATCGGGGCGGCCACCAGCACGAAGCGGGAAGGATCGACATCGGAGGCGCCGAACAGGGACTGGGCCGGGGCGGGAGGCGCAGGAATCGTGGCCACCAGTCCGGCGGCCAGGGCCAGCCGGGCGCCACGGCGCACGAGCGGGGCGGAGGAGACGAGCGACACGGTGGCGAGCAGAGAAAACAGGCCGGGCAGAACACCCGGACGTCGATGGTATGCACCCCCGCAAGGGGTAAGCCCGCAGAAGAGTGCCAGGCTCGCCGCTGCCTCAGGCCGGCCGGTTGATGCGGATGGCGGTGAACAGGGCGAGGGCGGTGCCGGGAAGGCTGCCGGCCAGAATCCAGCGGGTGGTGTCCACCCCGAGATCGGGATCGCCATAGGCCAGTTCGAACACGCAGCCTGTGGCGGCGATGCCGAGCACGCAGGCCAGGGCGAGAAACAGTCCCGCCAGGGGTTTCATCGGCATGGCGTGTTCAGCGGATCGAACGTACGTCGGAGCGCTGGAAGCCCTGCTGCTGGAGGCCCTCGTTCAGGCTGAGTTCGTCGGTGACGCGATCCACGAACAGCACGCCGTTGAGGTGATCCAACTCATGCTGGATGCAACGGGCCATCAGGCCATCGGCCTTGAGGCGGCGGGGACGGCCCTGCTCGTCGCGGAAGCTCACCTCCACCACTGACGGACGCACCACGTTCAGGTACACGCCGGGAATGCTCAGGCAGCCCTCCTCATAGGTGTTGAAGGAGGCGCCGCTGGCGGTGATCTCGGGATTGATCAGCACCAGCGGCGGCGTGGCGGGCTCATCGAGGTCGAGGTCGATCACCAGCAACTGCTTGTGCACGCCCACCTGGGGGGCGGCCAGGCCGATGCCGCGGGCCGAATACATGCTGCGCAGCATGTCGCGGGCAAGATCGCGGACGCTGTCGTCGACGCGGCTGATGCGCCGCGCCGGGGCCCGCAACTCCTTGGAGCCGAGTCGATGGATCGCTAGCGGAGGACTGTCCAGAGGCTCCTTGGGCACCTGGACCGTGCGGTTGCCCTGCTCGGCCGTCCGGGCCATCTGGGCGAAGCTGCGCGCCAAGGGCTCACCTGAAACGATGGTCTGATTCTAAGAGTCGCAGGAGGAGCCAGGGTGGGCGTGGAGCATGGCAGAGCGGTGCCCGCGGTGGTGGCCGTGGGCCGCACGCCGACCCTGAAGGAGCCGCTCCTCTGCGGCGGCCGCCTGTTCTGGCTGGAGCAGCGCCCTCAGGAGAAGGGCCGCACCACCCTGTGGATGCGGGCAACCGATGGCACCGTGACCGAGCTCACCCCCGCCCCGCGCGATGTGCGCAGCCGCGTGCACGAATACGGAGGCGGTGCCTACGCGGTGGACGGCGACACGGTGGTGGTTGTGGATGGGGCCGACAGCTGCCTGTGGCGTCTGGATCTGCCCTCCACCCCCACCGCAGCCAGCCCGGCCGCTCCCCAGCCGGATCCCCTGCCGGAGGCGGTACGCCTCACGCCTCCAGCTCCGCCGGAGGCCCCCCGCGGCTTCGCCGATGGCCGGATCGACCGCGCACGCGGGCGCTGGCTGGGCGTGATGGAAAGTGGCGGGCGCGACCATCTGGTGGCCGTGCCGCTGGCGGGCGGCGAGCCGCAGGTGCTGCACACGCCCGCCGACTTCTGCGGCTACGCAGCGGCCAGCCCTCAGGGCAACGCCCTGGCCTGGGTGGAATGGCAGCAGCCGTTCATGCCCTGGGACCGCAGCCGGCTGTGGCTGGCCGGACTGGATGCCAATGGGGCCCTGTTGGAACCCCGGCCGGTGGCCGGCTCCGGTCCGGAGGACGAGCGGGGCGTCTCGGTGTTCCAGCCGCTGTGGGCCGGCAACGACCTGGTGGTGGCGAACGACCGCAGCGGCTGGTGGAACCTGGAGCGCCTGGCGGGGCCGGCTGATCTGCCGGCAGCGGCGGAGCCGGCCTGGGAGCCGCTTCTGCCCATGGAGGCGGAGTTCGCCATGCCCCAATGGGTGTACGGCATGCGCACCAGCGTCTGGGACGGGCAGCAGCTGCTGGCCCTCGCCTGCCGCGACGGGCGGTGGTCGCTGGGAAGGATCTCCGGGGGGAGCTGGGCTCCGCTGCCGCTGCCCTTCGACGACCTCGCCGCCCTCCACAGCGATGGTGAGCGCCTGGTGGCGATCGCCTCCTCCCCCACCACCCCCGCCGGGCTGCTGGAGCTGGAGCTGGCCAGCGGCGCCTGGCGTCACACACTGGCCGCTCCCTGTCCGCTGGCGGCGGAGCGGATCCCGGTACCCGAGCCCCTGTGGTTCGAGGGGCACGACGGCAGGCCCACCCACGCCTGGGTCTACCCACCGGCTGGCGGCGCCCATCCCGGCGCCCCCCTGCTGGTGAAGGGGCACTCCGGCCCCACCGCCATGGCCCGCACCGGCCTGAACCCGGCCGTGGCCTTCTGGACCAGCCGCGGCTGGGGGGTGGTGGATGTGAATTACGGCGGCTCCACCGGTTTCGGCCGTGCCTACCGGGAACGGCTCGACGGGCAGTGGGGTGTGGTGGATGTGGCCGACTGCGCCGCCGCGGCCAGGGCCCTGGTGGCGGCGGGCCTGGCCGATCCGCAGCGGATCGCGATCGAGGGGGGCAGCGCCGGCGGCTTCACCGTGCTGGCGGCCCTCTGCTTCACGGAGGTGTTCAGGGCCGGTGGCTGCCGCTATGCCGTCACCGATCTCGCGGCCCTGGCCCGTCACGACGACCCTCGCTTCGAGGCCCGCTACCTCGACGGCCTGGTGGGGCCCTGGCCGGAGGCGGCGGCCGTGTACGCCGAGCGCTCCCCGCTGCAGCATCAGCAGCGCATCTCGGCGCCGGTGATCTTCTTCCAGGGCCTGGAGGATCGGGTGGTACCGCCGGAGCAGACCGAGCGGATGGCCCTGGCCCTTTCGGAGAGAGGGGTGCCGGTGGAACTGCACCTGTTCCCGGGCGAAGGCCACGGCTTCCGCAGCCAGGAGGTGCAGATTCAGGTGCTTGAAGCCACCGAAGCCTTCTTCCGCCGGCACTTCCATCTGTGATCCAGACCTTCGCCCTCGCCCTGCTGCTGCTGATCGTCCTGCTGGCCATAGGGACGGTGCTCGGCCGGGGCCTGGGCAGCCACCGCTGGGGGATTCCGGAGGCCCTGCTGGCCGGGAGCCTGGGCCTGCTGGTGGCTCCGTCGGGGCCGTGGCCGCTGATTCCCCAGGCCGTGATCGACCTCTGGGATCAGTTGCCGCTGATCCTGCTGACGATGGTGTTCGGCTCCCTGCTGCTGGGCAAGCCGCTGCCCCGGCCGGGAGGCCTGTGGCGGCCGCTGTCGGCCCAGGTGCTGCTCGCCCTCACCCTGGCCTTTGGCCAGTACCTGGTGGCGTCGCTGGCGGTGCTGTTTCTGCTCCAGCCCTGGCTGGGGGTGAGTCCGGTGATGGCCTGCCTGATCGAGGTGGCCTACGAGGGCGGGCATGGGTCGGCGGCGGCGATGGGGCCCACCTACGAGCGGCTGGGCCTGGTGGGCGGCGAGGCGCTCGGCCTGGCGATGGCCACCGTGGGACTGCTGGCCTCCACCCTGGTGGGCGGGCTGGTGGTGGTGGTGGCCCGCAGTCGCGGCTGGCTCACAGTGTTCCCGCCGATCGCCGCCCTGGATCCACCGCCCCCCCCCCTGGCCTCCGGGGAAGCGGCGCCGTCCTCTTCGGCAGCAGCGTCGGCAACGGCTCCCAGCGGCCTGGCGGCCTGGTCGGTGAACCTGGCGCTGGCCGGAATCGCGGTGGCGATCGGCTGGCTCGCCCTCGAGGGCCTGCAGGCATGGGCGCAGGGCACCGACGGGGTGCTGCGCAGCGTGATCGACGCCCTGCCGGTGTTCCCGCTGGCGCTGGTGGGGTCGCTGCTGGTGCGACTCGTGCTCGAGCGCACCGGAAGCACCGCCCAGGCCTCGGCGGCAATCCAGAGCCGCATCGGCACCCTCTGCGCCGATCTGCTGATCACCGCCGCCACCGCCTGCCTCGACCTCTCGTTGCTTGCCCACAACTGGCGGCCGCTCAGCGTGCTCGCCCTGGTGGGGCTGGCGTGGAACCTGGCGGTGATCCTGCTGCTGGCTCCCCGCATCCTGCCGCCGGACTGGTTCGAGCGAGGAATCCTGGAGTTTGGTCAGGCCACCGGGGTGGCCGCCAGCGGACTGCTGCTGCTGCGCATGGCCGATCCGGAAGATCGCAGCGAGGCCCTGCAGGCCTTCTCGATCAAGCAGCTGCTGCTGCAGCCCCTGATCGCCGGCGGGGTGATCACGGTGGTGGCCCCGCTGGCGGTGGACCGCTGGGGGCTGCCGGCCTGGACCGCGCTCTGCCTGGGCCTGGTGGTGCTCTGGATCGCGCTGGGGCTGATCAGCGCACCATCGCGGCCACGTTCCCCCCATCCACCGTGAGCAGGGCAC
>JBKDPV010000036.1:0-22020 GCA_046342315.1 Cyanobacteriota bacterium | reverse complement strand
TGGCCAGAGCAGCCAGGGCTGATTCAGCCCTACGACGACGGGCATGCTCACCAGAAGAAAAAAGCCGCAGCAGTTCAGCTCAGGGGTGGAGTTCGCCGTGTCAGCCGGGCTGCTGCTCTATCGGCAACAAACTCCTAGTCCAACAACTGGATAAGATCGCGGCTTACGCGCGATCTATCCTTGTTCGTTAGGGCATTCGCCCTCGCTGCTGCGATGCCATTCCCTCTCACTGCCCTGCTGCTCGCACTTGGGGGGCCCCAGCCCCTCTTCATTCCTGGATCCGTTCAGGCCGAGATCACACCTACAGCCATCGGCGCAAGCCACTGGGTCGCCCAAAGGCAGGGCGCTGCCCTCGCCCCTTCCCTGCAGGGCAAACCCGTTGTGGTCGACATCTATGCCAGCTGGTGCCCGGCCTGCCGCACGATCGAGCCGACCCTGCGTTCACTCAAACAGCAGAAGGCCGGCAAGGTCAGCTTTGTGACGTTCGATGTTTCCGATGCCGACCAATTGAAGAAGTCGCGCGAACGGGCCAAGAGCCTCGGCCTTGGTGCCTTCCTGGAGGCGAACCGCAGCCAGACCTCGCTCGTGGCCGTGATCGACCCAGCAACTGGCACCACGGTGCAGACCTTCCGGGCCAACACCAACGAGAGCGCCTACATCGCGGCGATCAAGAAAGCTCAGTTGATGCTGAAACCTTGAGCATCTCAGCTTTGCCCAAGAAAGGACTGGCCGCTCTTGTGCTCCTGGGAGCGCTGGCACTGCTTGGGGTGCTTGTGGTGCACGGGCTGCCTGGAATCAGCACTCAGCTGGATCTGGCGATCCTGTCAGCATCACAGGCCTACTCCGAGCGATTCGAGGCCAGTCCAGCTGGACCCGCCCTTCTGCTTCCGCTCGTCGCATTCGGTGGAGGGGTCCTGGCGAGCGTGTCGCCGTGCGTGCTGGCGATGCTGCCCTTGAACCTCAGTTACATCGGCACTCTCGGGCCACTCAGCCGGCTTCAGGCCATCGTCAGGGTGGGGGGCTTTGTGGCCGGCACTGTCGTGGTTTTGAGTCTGTTCGGACTGATCGCCTCGTTCGCTTCGGCCATCGTGGTGGATCACCGCGGCCCGGTTCATCTGGTTGTAGGACTGCTCATCTTGGTGATGGGCCTGAATTTGGGGGGGTGGCTGCCTCTGACCTGGCCCCGGCTGCCCGAATTGCCGCCTGCAGGTGGCCCATTCCTGGTGGGGGTGGGGTTCGCTCTGGTCAGTTCCCCCTGCGCCAGTCCGGTGTTGTTTTCGGTACTCGCCGCTGCGGCCAGTACCGGCTCCACCTTGTTGTCCGTGATCACCATGGTGAGCTATGCCCTGGGTTACACCGTTGTGATTGCCGCGACCAGCCTTTGGGTCGGCCTGATCAGCGCCACAAGGCAGCTGCTGTGCAGGGGCGCAACGTTGACCCGTGTCAGCGCTTTGGTTCTGCTGGCGGCTGGGCTTTACTACATCTTCCAGGGTCTGATCTGGTTCTTGCAGAACTGAGCCAAGCAAGGAAAGGTTGCCTGGGCCCGATCGACTACCAGCAGCAGCGAACCGCTGAGCACCGGGAACAGCAGAAAATGCCAGGACATTCCGAGAAACGCCGACAGAAAGGCCATGCCTCCTGCGGGGGGATGGAGGCAGCGCAGCTGTTGGCCCAGCAGGATCGTGAGCGCCACGGCCAGCGCCAGCACCAGGGGCCCCTGGCCGAGAAGGCTGACCAGAGCGATCCCGATGAATCCTCCCAGGGCGTTGCCGAGCACCACGTTGCGCGGCTGCGCCAGTGGGCTGCGTGGGTAGCCGAAGAGCAGCACACAGGATGCTCCCAATGGTGCCACGATCAGCACCTGGCTGCTCCAGACCGTGAGCATGGCCCATCAGGCCTACGGCCGTAAGACCACCGAGGGAGGTCACGCCGATCTGGCTCAGGTGGAAGCGAGGCTGAATACGGCGCCCCCGGAGACGTTCACGGCGTTGGAGCACCACAAGCCGCCTCAGGCATCCGGTGCCCAGCGGCAGTCGGCCACCGCTCATGCCGATGACTCCCATCGTCCTTGCCGGAATGTGTGCACGAGTCTGGCTTGGCTGGTGTCGGTGGGCCTGCCTCCGGAGACGGGATTGGCACTGACGCTCACCTCAGGGCACCAGGCCGGTAAGCCCGTTGCCGCCCCAGAAACGCAAGTGCCAGAAGGCCGGCTTGAAGGGGTTGTCGCCGAAGCGGAACACTTCGTTCACCGCCGCCATGAGCCCCTTGCCGATGTCGGCATGATCACGTCCCACACGGGAAGGTTGCTTGGCCTGGTTCAGTTGACGGTTCAGGTGCTGCTGAGCCAGCCGCAGCACCATCCCCCGCAGGGGGTAGACCAGTACCACCGCCAGAACCGGATGGAGGAGCCACAGCCATTCGGTCGGTTGCCTGGTTCACGGCTTCAGCGGGGCCCAGGCCATGGTGGCGTTGAACTTCTGGCACCAGATCAGTACCGATCCCTGCTTGCTGAGATCGATCGATGCGGGGATGATGTAAATCTGGCCGCCGGCAGACGACTTGAGCGGGGCGAGGATCGTGTAGCTGCCAGGCTTCAAAGGATATGCGGGGGGCTTGGTCGCCGCCAAGGGAGTCCTGGAGGGGCTGAAGGCAACTTTCAGATCCGGAGCCATGTCATTGGTCTTGAAGTCCCTGCTGAGGACGAGCACCTGGCGACCGCCTTCTTTCTTGATCACAAAACCACCGGTGACGGGAGCTTCTGCTTTCTGGAACGTTCCTTTGGCGCTGAATCCGGCCGGAGCGGTCATGGCCTCAGCCACGAGCTGGGACTGACTCTGAGCATGAAGAGCAGTGCCGAAAAGGATGGATGCACCGGCCAGGGCAAGGGCAGCGAAGCGGGGTCCTGTGGAGGGACGAGCGTTCATGGTTGATGGGGTTGAGTGAAGAGATTGAACACCGTGATCCGAATGGGAGCGGTACTCGCTCCAGGGGAATACCGATGAGCGAAGGGATTGGATCGGCCCCGGGCCGGGATCTCCGCACCTTGATCCGGTTGCCGTTGCTCCTCTACGTCCTGCTCCGAGGGCTCGATGCCACGGTGCCCAAGTGACTCCAACTCAACGGAGCCGCCCATGCCGTGAACGGTGAGAACCCGATCAGCTTCTGCAACGTGTTCTTCGTGTCGGAGGCGATCGTGGGTCTCTCAGCCCTCCTGTTCGCGCTGGTTCTGCCGATGGGCTTCTGGGTCAGCCTGTCCTTGATCCTGGCCGGTCTGCTGCTTGTCCTGATCGGGATCTTCCGGTACGGGGCAAGAGGCAACGACCAGGTCCAATCCGATCGGCCACCTGGGCGGTAGAACCCCCTGAAGCACCTTTCTGACCTTCTGCCTCATCGATGTGGGTTCATTCCTGCGCTCCTCCGAACCACCCGAGCTGCCGGCTGAACATTCGGCGAGGGGCCCCCTGACGGAGACCAGCCCCCCCTACGCCTCCCTTGAGGAGCTGTACGACGCCTGCGGTGGTCAGGTCTACCGGCTTGCGTTGCGGCTCAGCCGCTCCAGCCAGGAGGCCGAGGACCTCTGTCACGACGTGTTCCTGCGCTACTGGCAGCAGGGCCGCTATGAGCCCTCGCGGGGACCGGTGCTCGCCTATCTGTTGTTGATGACCCGGTCGATGGCGATCAACCGCCTCAATCAGCGCAAGAACCGCTGGCAGCTGCTCCAACGCTGGTCTGCCCAGCTGGTGCCATCGGCCGGGCGCAGCCCCCACGAGGCTGCCCAGGAGGACGAGCTGACGGCGCGGGTGCGCCGGGCCCTGGACAGCATCCCCACCAAGCAGAGGCAGGTGCTGGAGCTGGCCTACTACGAGGGTCTGAGCCAGGCAGCGATCGGGGAACGGCTCGGAGTACCCCTGGGCACCATCAAGACCCGCGCGAGGCAGGGGTTGATCCGCCTGCGCGCGTTGCTGATCGATTACCGGAGCGAACCATGACCGCCGAACCCTCCCCATCGCAGAGCCGGATCGACTTCCTGCTGGCAGGCCATGCGCTCGGCGACCTCGATGCCGAGGAGCGGGAAGAGCTGGCCGATCTGCTGCGGCAACGACCGGAGCTGCGCACGCGGCTGGAGGAATTCAGCACCACCCTGGAGCTGCTGCCTCTTGCCCTGCCGGCCACGGAGGCGCCGCCCGCGCGCCTGAGGCAGCGGCTGCTGGAGCGATCCAGCGCTGCCAGCCCGAACCAGGGTGTCAGCCGGATTCGCGCGGGCAGCTGGCTGATCCCGGCCCTGATGGGGGCCGCACTGTTGGTACTGGGGGTGCAGCTGCAGCAGACCCGTCAGCAGGTGGCCCAGTTGCAGCAACGGTTGCAGCCGATCGAGCCCAACCTGCGGGCCGTCAACCGGCGGCTGCCGCTTCGGGCCATGGATTCCGGCGGCCGGATCGCTGGAGAGGTACTGGTGACAGGCAACTCCAGCCACAACCTGCTGGTGCTCGACGATCTGCCGCCGCTGCCCCCCGACAAGACCTACCGGCTCTGGGCGAAGGTGAACGGGCGGGAGGTGGGCTGCGTGCCTTTCGTACCGGACAACGATGGCCATGTGGCGATGCCGATTCCCACCTCGCCCACCAGCCAGGCCAGCAGCGTGAGCGTCAGCGTCGAGACCGTGCCGGACGGTCAGAAGCCCCGGGGGCCGATGGTGCTCAGCGGCGCGATCTGAGGAGGTGCCGCTGCGGACGTCGCCAAGAGGCGACACGACGGACGCCAGCGCTCAGATCAAGGCCCTTCGCAGCCTCGGCATCCAGGCCGAATTCCGAACTGACGGGCGGCGGCCACTGGAGTCAACGGCTGGCCTCCAGTTACTTGCGCCACTACCCCGGCCAGCATCCGCTGAGTCGGCGGACGCAGCACGCCAACAACCTGCAGCTCGGCCTTCCGGTGCCGCGTGTTGGTGACGCCAGTCATGGGGCACCAACCAACCTGAGGAGAATGGACCAATGAAAAAGGGATGGATCATCGCTGGCCTCGTGGTCGGCCTGGCAGTCGCGGTTCCAGCCGCGATCCCACCCCTGCTGGGCCTGATCTCGTTGTCACTGCCTCTCTACATGCTCTGGGTGTGCTTTACAGATCCTCCTGGTCCGTCCGAGGAGGAACTTTGGCTTCTCAACAGGCGGCTACCTGAAGGGCAGAAGGTTGGTCCCAGTGACAAGCCTCCTCCCAACTGGAGACGCATCGTTGAGGAGGAGGAGATCTCCATCTGCCGGCTCACCTGGGAGACTGCTAATGCTCTGTTCCCCCGCGATAGCGAGGCCTGGCATCTGTATGGATCCAGAGTCAGTAGTTCTGAAGCAGATGACTGACTGCTACCCTTGCTGTACAAGGAGCCCGATAGTCCATTTTAACGGCAGATGCTCGCTCTGATGCACCCATCCCATCTGGCAGGCCCTGTAGAGGAAGAGGACCAGGCGTCTTGAGTTGATTCATCGCGGCCATTACCGCCGGTAGGTCGCTCACACGGCTGCCGTGACGTTGATCGACCCGCGACTGATCGGAAACTTGTCGATCAGCTCAGCCAGTCGCACAGCGTCGGGCACATCGGGCGAGTCGGCGGACGCGGATCATCGCCACCAGGGCCTGGGCGTCAATCGCCGGCCTACAGCTGCTGACGCAGCAGGGCCCCGCCATCGGTGCCCCACCCCGGCACGAGGTTTCTGCCCCCCTACCCAGGGGGGGCCACACTGCAGGAGATGGTGCGATCAGCCCAGAGCACCCTGGCCATGGCCAAGGGCAATGAACTGCTGGAACCCTCGATTCCCCAGTTGCAGCAGGCCCTGTCGGCCTTCTAGGAGGAGAAAGAGCGGCTCAACGGCTATCTGAAGGAGTCGATTTCGATGCTGCGCAAGCTGAACGACTTCCTGAGCGTGCCGGAAACGATCCGGCCGATCCTGAACTTTTGATCTCAATCACGTGTTCGACCCCGGTCGTTTCCAGCAGCTGGAGGACTCCTTCCAGGAGGTGGTGACGCTCAATGCTGTCTTTCAGGACCTGTCACGCGATAGGCTGGCGTGAGTGAAAGGGGAAAAAATCATGCTCACAGGCTCTGAACTGCTCGCGAAGGTCAGGGACCTCGGCGATGCCTCCAAATCGGATCTGGTGCGCAGCTGCGGCTACGTGAGCACCAAGAAGGACGGCAGCGAACGCCTCAACTTCACCGCCTTCTATGAGGCGCTGCTGGAAGCCAAGGGCATGACCATCGGCGGTGGTGGCAATGGCAAGCGCCCCGGCCGTCAGATCGGCTACGTCACCAGGATCCAGTTCAACGGCAACCTGCTGGTGGGCAAGGCCTACACCGCCCAGCTGGGGCTCAAGCCCGGCGATGAGTTCGAGATCAAGCTGGGCAAGAAGCAGATCCGGCTGGTGCCGGTTGGCGGGGTGGACGAGGAGGAGTAAGGCTCAGCGAAACCCAGCGCAAGCCTCCAATCCCAGTCGATTGGAGGCTGACGCGTTGAGTGTGCTCAGGTACTGAAAATGATCAGCCCATTGATCCCCTCAGTACCGGTATTTCCCAATGGGCCTGGGCCATGGGCATAGCCGGGTTTGGCCCTTGAACTCACCCTGGCAGTCGCAGCGAAGCCCCAGCCGGAACAGCCACCGCTCGGAGGTGCGGCACTCGGCCCCACAGACCAGGCATCGGTACCGGCCCGTCTCGGTCGGAGGGTGGTCGTCCATGGGCCAGGCGCCCATCTGACCGCAAATCCTGCGGTAGTGATCGCTCGGTGGGACCAGGGCGGCGGCGGCAGGCACACCTCCATTCTCGGTTGCAGCCAGGAACCCGCCCACTCGTGCTAGTACAGGTGTACGCATGGGAAGGGGTCATGGGGATGCATCTGCGCCGCACCACGGGGCTGGTCGAGGGGGATCGAGGCCTCCCGGTCGAGGAGTGGCCCTACCTGGACCAGGAGGTGCTGCTGACGACCCGCAGCCGCAAGGTCTGCATGACCTGCCACTGGTTCCGCCACCACGCCGGGGTGAACTGCATCCCCCTGATCACCTGCCAGCTGCATCAGGGGATGATCGCCCAGGGGGAGCACCTCACCCACCGCTGCCAGGGCTGGACTGACGACATGGTGCGGCAGCGGGGCTGGGCACCGGAGGTGGCTTGAGCACGGGTGCCAGCAACCGCCCGCCGCTGTCGCCGCGCGAGGCCTGGATGAGCGATGGCCGTCAAGTGCTTCACTTCCGGCCCCGCCGCTACGGCCGCTGGAGCCAGAACCTCGAGGTGACCTTCGGCGAGGTGGTGCCCGGCGGTAAGCCGCCGCTGCTCAAGAGGCGCAGGGAGTTGACCCGCGAGCAGGCGATCACGCTCTGGGCCGAAAGGCGGCGATGTAGGGCGCCAGGTGCACGCCCACGCCGATCGGCACCACGCACAGATCCACGATCACCTTCACGGTCACCCCCGCCGGTTTGCACCCATCGTGGGAGCAGTTGCCCAGGCGCTGGCGTGTCCGTCTTCCCCTTGCTGGTGATCGTCCATGCCCTGGCCGCCACGGTGTGGACCGGCGGGCATCTGGTGCTGGATCTAGGGGTGCTGCCCAGGGCCCTGCGGGCACAGGACGCGGCGCAGATCCGCGCCTTCGAGGAGGTCTTTGAGCCACTGGGCCTGACGTCCCTGGCCCTTCAGGTGATCACCGGCCTGCGGATGGGCTGGATCTACCTGCCGGGCCTCCAGGGACTGTTCAGCCCGGCCAACCCGATGGGGATGCTGGTGGGCGTGAAGCTGCTGCTGCTCGCCGCCACCGCCGTCCTCGCCCTGCATGCACGCCTGCGGCTGATCCCCAACCTCAGCGACGACAATCTCAGTGGCCTGGCCTGGCACATCCGCGGCATCACGGCCCTGGCGATTGCCTTCGTGGTGGTGGGGGCGCTGATCCGGCTGGGTGGATGGAGCTGAGAGCAGCCGTAGCTGCACAACTCCAGGAGCGTTGGCTCGGGCGTTATGGGTAGACAGCGGGGATGGGCGCCGGAGGCGGACTGAGCAATGGGCAAAACGGGCTGGGTAGAAACGCCGGGGAGTTCCCCGTACTGACTGGGCGAGAGCCAGCGGCTATCACATAGGTAAACGCCCGACCGGGGACACCACCAACACCCCGCAACCGGCGCAAGGGCCCTCCACACGGGGGGCCCTTCTTCATGGAGTCGTGGACTTGCCCCTGCTGGTCATCTTGAAGATCGGCCTCAACGTTCACCCCACCAGCACCGGCTCCACCCACTCCAGCGGTGCAGCCACCGGGCTTGCCAGCGGCGATAGTGCGCGCCAGTGCCCCCGTTGCCAGCCGGTCACGGTGCCAGCGTCTCCCGGCTGACGCTGCAGCTGGTAGTCCCTGCCCAGCCAGACTGGGGGCTTCACGTCGTCGGAGGAGGGGCGGGCCTTTTTGGCGCCGCCCCCGAATCCCTTGGCGCCAGGCGGCGGCGGGATCTCACCCTCACTGACGAGGCTCTTGGCATAGAGCTGCACCAGAAGGGCATGGACGGATAGTTGCTCCATCCGAGCGGCGGTCCCTTTGACGCCATCGGCATCCCACTCCCAGACCGCCGGGCTGAAGTCGGTGTGCTCCGGCTGCTGCGCTTTGGCCGACGGGTCGAGCAGGCTGCTGGCCAGGTAGGTGGAACCGTCTTCCCCGAGGCCGATACAGGCCAGGCCACCACCGGCCAGCTCGAAGTTGTCCGGCAGCCACCCTTCCATCGCCCGCACCTCGGCCACCACCACCGAGCAGATTTCCGGGCCCTCCTCACTGAAGAGGGTGCCCTTGGGCAGCAGCAGCCGGAAGCAGGCGATGTCGCGGGGTAGATGGAGCGTGAGCATGGGCTTTTCGCTCTGCAGGAACGCCTGGGCCAGGGCCGGCGAGAGGAAGCGGGGCTCGGCGCCGATCTCCCGGGCCCACCGGCAGACCATGGCCCCCCAGATGCCCACATGATCCTGGATCTGCTCGGATTCCTGCTGGGCCAGCTCCACCGCGACGGCCTTGGCCCAGTGGGCGCTCCAGCTGGTGAACCCTGCCGGTGAGCGGTATAGGCGCTCGCCGACCATCAGGTCGGGCCGGTGCTCCCGCAGCAACTGCGGCAACTGACGCTTCAGCTGCTCATCGCCTCGGGAGTCACCGGGTGTGGAGCGCCGGGGCATGGGGGCAAAGAAGAGGGTGGAGTAGGCGGAGGCGGCGCTAAGGGGTGAGGGCGAGTTGACGGAAGACGAGAACGACCCGTTCGCCCAGGAGTCCTGTCAGGCAGGCCCAGCAGAGGGCGCATCGTGAAACTATGCGCTAAGTGCATAGGTACGCCGCCATGCGGATGGTCTTCGCACGGCGTTTGCTTCATTCCGGCTGCAGAACGACACAGACTGGTGCCGGTCGATGGAGTCGGAGGGCAAGGCGTGCCCTGCTTCGCCCTTCACCTGGAGACCAACCCCGCTCCTGCCCAGCCGGTCCACCTGAGCCCACCGGGGTTCAAGCGCTCTCACCAGTCCCCTGATCTGCTTCCCTGGCCCCAGCGTCCCCATGCCGCCCCGATGCCCAGTCGCGAAGACCTCACCGACGCCCTGATCGCCCTGATCCCGGAGGACGGCAGCCGGATCAGCAACGGTGAGATCAAGGCTGCGCTGGAGCAGGAGGTGGGAGAGCCGCTCAGCGACGCCCAGGTGGAGGAAGCCAAAAACCTGGTGGTGGCGATGGGGACGGCAGAGAAGGCGCGAGGGCCCGGCGGTGGCCTGAAGGCTCCAGGCGTTGAGCCCCCACCGAGGGCGGCGGCACGCGCACGCAATGGCAATGGCGGCTCCGCCAAGGGGCGACAGGCGTCTGACGCTGCTCCACCCGCCAGTCCTCCCCCCGAGCCCGGCGACCCCAGCCGCGGCTTCACGGGCTGGGTAGCCCCGCCCGAGCGCGACCTGGGCAAGGCGGCGATGGAGAAGAGCCTCTGGGAGGCGGCCGATCAGTTCCGCGCCAACTCCGGCCTCAAGGCCCAGGAGTATTCCGCCCCGATCCTGGGGCTGATCTTCCTGCGCTTCGCCGATGCGCGCTTCATGCCGCAGTGGCACAAGCTCAAGGCCGCCGGCGGCAGCGAACGGCGCGGCAGCCGCGAGGAGGACCCCAACGCCTACCAGAGCGAAGGACTGCTCTACCTGCCCCCCGGATCCCGCTACCGGGAGCTGCTGGAACTGCCCGAGGGGGCGGATGTGGGCGCCCGCCTGAACGAGGCGATGGGCCTGATCGAGCAACACAACAGCAAGCTCGCCGGGGTGCTGCCGCGCAGCTACAACCTGTTCTCGCCGCAGCTGCTGAAGGAACTGCTCAAGCGCATCTCCGAGATCCCCACGGATCTGGAGTTCGATGCCTTCGGGCGGATCTACGAATACTTCCTGCGGGAGTTCGCCCGCACGGAGGGCCAGAAAGGCGGTGAGTTCTTCACGCCCACCTCGCAGGTGATGCTGATCACCGAGATCGTGGAGCCCTTCGCCGGGCGTCTGCTGGATCCGGCCAGCGGCTCCGGGGGCATGTACGTGCAGAGTGCCCGCTTCGTGAAGGCCCACCGGGGCAACCCGGCCGGCGACCTGGCAATCTGCGGTGTGGAGAAAACCGATGACACAGGCCGGCTGTGCCGCATGAACCTGGCGGTGCATGGCCTGGAGGGCAAGATCTATCACGGCGGCGACAACAACAGCTACTACGTCGATCCGCATAATTCCGTCGGGGCCTTCGACTATGTGATGGCCAATCCGCCGTTCAACGTGAACGCGGTGGACATGGCCAAGCTGAGCGCATCCACCGGCCCCGGCCGACGCTTCCCGTTCGGCACGCCGAGCGTGGACAACGCCAACTATCTGTAGATCCAGCTCTTCTATTCGTCGCTGAACGAGAAGGGCAGGGCCGGCTTCGTGATGGCCAACTCCGCCTCCGATGCACGGGGTTCGGAGCAGGCGATCCGCCAGCAGCTGATCGAAGCCAAGGCGGTGGATGTGATGGTGGCGGTGGGGCCGAACATGTTCTACACGGTGACGCTGCCGTGCACCTTGTGGTTCTTCGATCGCGGCAAGCTCGGCACGGAGCGGGAGAACACGGTGCTGTTCGTGGATGCCCGCCACATCTACCGCCAGATCGACCGGGCCCATCGCGACTGGAGCGAAGCCCAGATCGGCTTCCTGGCCAACATCGTGCGCCTCTACCGCGGCGAAGCGGTGGACGTGACCCTCGGCGGCGAGGAGGCGCAGCGCTGGATCGAGGCGTATTTCGGTTCGTACTCAGGCGGGGCGCCTGCCTATCGCGACATCGCCGGCCTGTGCAAGGCGGCCACGCTGGAGGCGATCGAAGCCCAGGGCTGGAGCCTCAATCCTGGCCGCTATGTGGGCGTGGCGGCGGGGGAAGACCTCAGCGATGAGGACTTCAAGGAGCAGCTGGAGAAGCTGCAGGAGGAACTGGAGGGGTTGAATGCCCAGGCCAGGGAGTTGGAGGCAACGATTGCCGCCAATGTGGCGGGGATCCTGGAGGCGTGAGCGACTGGCACCATTCTGCGTGACGGAACTATGGTGGGAGCATGATCCGGTCGTTCCGATGCGCCGACACCGAAGCGCTGGCCAAGGGTTGGGAGGTGCCACGCTTCCAGGCGTTCGAGCGGGTGGCGCGGCGCAAACTTCGGCAACTGGAGATCGCCCAACGGCTGGAGGATCTGCGCGTGCCGCCCGGCAACCGTCTCGAACTGCTGCAGGGAGATCGGGCCGGCCAGCACAGTATCCGCATCAATGACCAGTTCCGGCTCTGCTTTCGCTGGAGCGACAGCGGCCCGGAAGACGTTGAAATCGTCGATTACCACTGAGCCTGCCCCATGAACCGTCTCGCTCCCATCACCCCCGGTGAACTGCTCCAGGAAGAGTTCCTCGAGCCGTTGGGCATCAGTCAGTACCGCCTGGCCAAGGCCATCGACGTGCCCGCCTCCCGCATCAGCGAGATCGTCAGCGGCCAGCGGGCGATCACGGCCGACACCGATCTGCGCCTCTGTCGTGTGCTGGGGCTCAGTCCGGGATATTGGTTACGTGCGCAGGCCGCCCACGACACGGAGGTCGCCAGTGCAGAGCTGGAGGAGGAGCTGGAACGGATCCAGCCGTTGGTGCGTAGTTGAGGCCATGGGATCTCCACTCCGCCGCGGCAACGTCGATGAAGCCCTGCTGCGTCAGCTGGCTGACGAGATCCGCAAGGAGATCCCCAAAGCCGAGGTGCGACTGTACTCCTGCGGAGAAGCCTGCGGCTACGGCTCGCGTGCCCGTGGCGAGGCGAGGCCGGATTCCGATATCGATCTGCTGATCACGGTGACGGACGATTGGCTTGCCGATCACAACCGTTTCGAGGTGCTCGACCGTCTGCGCTGGCGCCTGAGCGAGCCACGCCGACCGGTGGATCTGCTGCCGTTCTCACGCTCGCAGGTGGAGCACCGTCGGCAGTTACTCAGCAGTGTGGTGCATCAGGCCTACACCCATGGGCGGGTCTTGATGGCTGAAGAGGATGCCCTGGTGACCGCGATCGAAGCGCTGCTCCCACCCCCAGCCTCACCATGACCCCCGCCACCCTCGCCGACTGGACCACACCCCGGGCCTTCGCCTTGCCCAATCTGGGCCCGGGGATCGGGCCTGAGCAGCGCGAGGCCTTGAAGACAGCCCTGCAGACCATCGCCGCCGACCCCACCGTGCAGGCGCTGGTGGTGCGGCCTACCTAAACTTGCTGAGATCGACGCAGCAGCGAAGATGCCCAAACGATCCATCTGGTTGTCGTACGACCTGGGACTGCAAGGCGATTACGCGTCGTTGTATCAATGGCTGGATGCCCATGGCGCCAAGGAATGTGGCGATTCAATGGCGCTTGTCAATGTCGACTACGCCGACTCCCTCAAAGATGATCTCAAGGAAGAGCTTGCGCGTTCAGTCGAGATTGACAAGAAAACACGGATTTATATGGTCTATCGTGACGAGGATACAGGCCGGAACAAAGGTGTTTTCTTGTTTGGCGGCAGACGAGAGGCGCCTTGGACGGGATACTCTTCGTCTGAGGCAGAGGTCGTTGACGAGGAGGTGTCCTGATTGACGCGCATTCTTGTTGATACTGGTGTCTGGCTCGCTATTTTCGATCCGACGGACTCAACACGCGATCGAGCCACTGTTGCCAATCATGCGGAGACGATCCAAAGCATGACTGCCATCATTCCCTGGCCGATCACCTATGAGACCCTGTCTTCCCTTATCGCGAGCATGCCCTCAAGCACGCACTGGATTCCTCCCTGCGACTGGGGCGTCCGCTCAGTCTCACCGACTGCCTGCTGCGCGTGGTGGTTGATGAGTTGAGTCTTGGCCTCAACTATCTGGCTACGTACAATGTCAAGGACTTCGCGGACGTCTGCTTGCGAAATAAGGTAGAAATGCTTTGCTGATGCAGGGAATCGAACCATTCTTCCTGCAACAGACCCAGAAACCTTGAGATCAGTTGTCAAGGAATCCTTGACCACTGACAGCAACCGACAGAGCGATCAAGGCTGCGGTGGCGAGGTCATACTGCCCCCATGACCCCCGCCACCCTCGCCGACTGGACCACGCCCCGGCCCTTCGCCCTGCCCGATCTGGGCCCGGGGATCGGGCCTGAGCAGTGCGTGGCGTTGGCGGGGGCGCTGCAGACCATCGCCGCCGACCCCACCGTGCAGGCCCTGGTGCTGTTCGGCTCCCGCGCCACGGGCAGCGCCCGGCCCGATTCCGATGTGGACCTGCTGGTGGTGGAGCGCACCCCCCACCTGGAGGGCGAGGCGAAGGTGGCCAGCTGGTGGCGCCACTTCGCACGGCTGAAGCCTCTGCGGCTGCCGGTGGACCTGATCGTGAGCGGCAGCGCCGACGCCGCCCGCCTGGCCGGCTCCCGCTGGCATGTGATCAGCGAAGCGGCCCGCCATGGGCAGGTGCTGGTGGTGCGGCCATGACGCCCCAGGAGGACGCCCGCGTGCTTCTCGCCCTGGTGGACCGCCACCTGCGCGCCCTGCGGCTGAACCTGGACCCCGCCTACCCGGATGAGGAATGGGGCTTCACGGCCCAGCAGGCGGTGGAGAAGCTGCTCAAGGTGCGGATTGTGGTTCACGATGAACGGCCGCCGTTCACCCATATGCTCCACGTGTTGGCGGAGCTGGCGGGGGTGGATCTGGATCCGGTGCTGCTGGCGTTGCAGCCCTATGCCGTGGAGGCGCGCTATGAAGCGGGGCCGTTTCCGTTGCCGGCGAGTCGTGTTGGGATTCTTGAGGCGATTGAGGAGTTGCGAGAGGGTGCTTGGCGTGGGATCGGGGAGGGGTGAGATGAGTGCTTGGAGCGGTTGGTGGCAGGTGGAGCTGGAGGGGCTGAGCGTTCAGGCCAGGGAGCTGGAGGGGGCGATTGCCGCGAATGTGGCGGGGATTCTGGAGCTGTGATGATGGCCACTTCTGAATGGCGTTCAGCAAAGCTAGATGAACTCGGATATGTTGGTCGAGGTAGGTCACGACACAGGCCTAGAAACGCTCCATTCCTCTACGGTGGTCCATACCCGTTCTTTCAAACGGGTGACATCAAGGCTGCCAACCACTATTTGTCTGAATACTCCCAGACCTACAGCGAAGCCGGTCTGGCTCAAAGCAAGCTCTGGAAGCCCGGTACTCTGTGCATCACAATCGCGGCCAACATTGCCGAAAGTGCAATTCTTGGCATCGAAGGATGCTTCCCCGATAGCGTCGTTGGTTTTGTCGCGGATCCGTCCAAGGCAGACGTCCGATTTGTTAAATATTACCTTGAGATTCTCAAACTCCGAATGCAGAGCATTTCTCATGGAGCTACACAGGACAACTTGAGTCTTGACAAGCTGCTGTCTTTTGACTTCCTTGTTCCCCCTCTCTCGGGCCAACGCCGCATCGCCGGCATCCTCTCCGCCTACGACGACCTGATCGAGAACAGCCAGCGGCGCATCAAGATCCTGAAGGAGATGGCCCGCCGGCTCTACCGCGAGTGGTTCGTCCACTTCCGCTTCCCCGGCCATGAGGGCTGCCGGTTTGTGGAGTCGCCGCTGGGGGAGATTCCGGAGGGGTGGGAGATGGGCCGCCTCGACGATGTAATGGTTCTTCAGCGTGGATTCGATTTACCTAAAGCAGAGCGAGCCGAAGGGCCAGTGCCGATTTGTGCGGCTACTGGCATTGCGGGTTTTCATGATACAGCGAAGGTCCAGGCGCCAGGAGTGGTAACTGGTCGATCCGGGTCGATCGGTGAGGTGGCCTATGTTCAAGAAGACTTTTGGCCGTTAAATACGGCTCTTTGGGTCAAGGATTTTCCCAGATCTGAGCCTCTCTATGCTTATTTCTTGCTTTCGTCTCTTGATCTAGAACAGTTTAATTCAGGTGCGGCTGTGCCCACTCTCAATCGCAACGATATACATGGACTAAACGCACTTATTCCTCCGCGATCTCTGCAACATCACTTTCAACAGGTCGCTGGGGCATTGCTCTCGCAAGCTCGCACTCACAGCCTGCAAAATGAAAACCTCCGCCGCACTCGCGACCTGCTCCTCCCCCGCCTGCTCTCCGGCCAGATCGACGTCGAGGCACTGCCCGACCCCAGCGCAACCGCAAACGTCCTGCCTGATGTAGCCGACTCCCTGAACTGATCCCCATGATCCCGCAGGTTGTCGAAATCCAACCCCTCCCGATCTTTCGCCTCTGGGTGCGCTTTCTGGATGGCAGCTCGGGCACAGTGGATCTATCCCATGAGCTGTGGGGCTCCATGTTTGAGCCCCTGACCAATCCGAATGTCTTCGATCAGGTGAGGGTCGATCCCGAGCTGGAAACGGTCGTCTGGCCCCATGGAGCCGATCTGGCGCCTGAGTTTCTCTATGGAGCTGTGCAAGGGCAACGGCCCGGCGTTGGCGGATCCAATCAACGGGTGGCCTCAGGTGGGTTGGAACACCAGGCAACTCCGATCGGGTTGATCTCGCTTTGTCGTCTTGAGATTGCCTCCATCGCGGGGTCACTGCCGCCCAGGCGGGCCAGGGCAGAGGCGCTCTCCCGTTGCTCCGCAGCAGTTCCCTGCTCTGCTGCCCGATGGTCGGGCGTGCTGGGTGGCTGCTTGGCTGTCATGGCCACCCACGACTCTCGATCAGCGAGCTAGAGCTAACTGCGGCGGCCGGGATTCTGATGCGCCACCACCCTGCCAGCCGCTGGGATGGTGGCATCGTCAGGTTATGCGTTGACCGCATGGCTGGCTTCCTCTCCACCCGTCTGCGGCTCCCCATCCCTCGCATGGTCCCGTCGCCTGAGCGTGGCGATCCCATCTCCGCCTTTCGGAGCCCCATGAGGTCTATACTGAGATGGAACCCTGTTCCTCCCGCCCGGAGTTAACGATGTCAGGGGCCGGAACTGTCCAATAAAAGGCACCCGCCTCACAGGGCCGTTGTGGTCCTGCAGGAGCGTTACCGGGCATCAGAGCGCCAGGCTTGCCGCGTGGTGGGGCAGCACCGCAGCACCCAGCGCCACAACGGCAACGTTGTTTCGATCGAGGAGGCCAAGCTGCGCCATCGTCTCCGCGAGATTGCCGCTGAGCACATCCGTTGGGGCCGGCGCATGGCTTACCGCCTGCTCAGGCGGGAGGGCTGGAGCGTGAACCACAAGCGGGTGCAACGGCTCTGGCGGGAGGAAGGCCTGCAACGGCCCACCCCTCGAAAGCGCAAGCGGGCACGGCCCGCAGATGTCTCGGTGCGGCGTCACCGGGCTGAGCATCCCCACCAGGTGTGGGCCATGGACTTCCAGTTCGACGCCACAGCCGATGGCCGCAGACTGAAGTTCTTGAACGTGATCGACGAGCACAGCCGCCTCTGCCTGGCGATCCGGGTGGGGAGGCGGTGCAAGGCCAAGGACGTGGTGGCGGTGCTGGAGGAGCTCACCAGCCTCTACCCGGCCCCGGCCTACATCCGCAGCGACAACGGGCCGGAGTTCATTGCCCAGGCTCTACGGGACTGGTGCGAGGCCAGCACCACCACCAACACGGCCTACATCGCGCCCGGATCTCCGTGGGAGAACGGTTTTGCGGAATCGTTCAACGGACGGTTCCGCGATGAGTTCCTCAACACTGAACTGTTCACCACTGCTCCAGAGGCTCAACTCCTCGCCGATCGCTGGCGTTGGGAGTACAACTCACTCAGGCCGCACTCGGCCCTCCAGGGGCTGACGCCCCTGGAGGCAGCTCAACAGGGAGCTGCAGCATGACCACACGCCCCGGCCTTGGTGCAGGCGTTGGCGCTGCTGCTCCAGAGCGAGCAGGAGTTGCCCGCCACCACCTCCGCCCTCCGCGCCCGGGTGGCCGGCAGCAGCCAGGCCGCCGAGATCGATGACGTGATCGCCGCTATCTTGGTGTCACGCTTTAACGGCCGATCAATCCAGGAGCTCTGCGCCATGGGCGGCATCACCCTCGACGACTTCACCCAGAGCGTGGCCTACCGCGAGATCTTTGGGCGGAGCGAGGCTCGCGGAGAGGCCAAGGTCACCCTGCGCCAGCTGAGCCGCCGCTGCGGACCCCTGAGCGCGGAGCAGGGAAGCCTGTTCGCAGCCTGCCGCTGGAGCGGCTGGAGGCCCTGCTGGATTTCGAGGGCATGGCCAATCTCCACGCCTGGCTGTCGGCGAACGCCTGAGGCACCCGCCCACCGTGCCGGCAGCGCTGCCTCTGCTGCACCTGTCGGGCGATGGCAGCCCGCCATCCCCACAACCCCGCCTAACCTGAATTCCACGCTTCCATCGGGGAGATGACGCTCGCCCCCGCCGCCCCGCAGGCCCCCGCCACCGGTCTGGAGCCCCTTTTGCTGCCGCCCGGCCTGAAGCTCAGCCCGGAGCAGTTCGCCCTGGTGTGCGTAGCCAACCCCGAGGCGGTGCTGGAACTCACGGCCGCTGGCCAGGTGATCGCGATGACCCCCACCGGAGGCGAGACAAGCCGCCGCAACACCCGCCTGCTGTTTCGATTGCAGGCCTGGGCGGAGTGTCGAGGAGGCTGGGAGGTGTTCGACAGCTCCGGTGGCTTCCGCCTCGCCGATGGCTCCGTGCTCAGCCCCGATGCGGGTGTGGTGCGTCTGGAGCGGTGGCAGGCGCTCACCCCCGAACAACGCCGAGGCTTCCCGCGCTTGTGCCCCGACCTGGTGGTGGAGCTGGTGAGCCCCTCGGATGAGGGCGCCCGCGGCAGCGAAGCCCTGCGGCGCAAGATGGCCGGCTACCTCGCCAATGGCGCCCAACTGGGCTGGCTGCTGTTTGCAGAACAGCGGGCTGTGGAGATCTGGCAGGCGGGGGCTGATCCTGCGGCGCCGGTGGTGATGGAGCGGATTGAACCGGCCGACGTGCTGGAGGGGGGCGAACTGCTTCCGGGGCTGCGGCTGGAGCTGGCGGAGATCTGGGAGAGTTAGCCTCGATGGCAAGAGCTTTGGACCCTGGGAACAAACCCTCATTCGCTCTATCTTGTGCCCATGGGATTAATCCGCGGCACCTTCTCCCTCAGCAACCCCACCCGGCCCGATCTGGCGCCGCTGGAGGTGACGGCCCTGGCCGACATCGGAGCGGTGCATCTGTTCATTCCGGAGCACCTGGCGATCCAGCTGAACCTTGCGGAACTGGAGCGTCGTGAAGTGGTACTGGCCGATGGCCACCGCCGTAGCGTGCCCTACGTGGGGCCGGTGGAGGTGCGTTTCCGCAACCGCCGCTGCTTCACCGGCGCGATGGTGTTAGGCCATGAGGTGCTGCTCGGCGCCATCCCGATGGAGGACATGGACCTGGTGCAGCGGCCCCAGCTGCAGAGTGTGGATGTGAACCCCGAGAACCCGAATCTTCCGCTCAGCGTGGCGATGGGCGCCCGCTACCCCAACACCCCCGCCAAACCTGAAACCCGCGCGGTCAACGCCTGAATCCGCCTCCCGCCAAGCGGGCCGCCAACCAGGGGGCCGGCGAGCCCCATGCTGTTGTAGGAGTCCATGCAAAGTGCCATGCAGGTCGTCAGTTTCTCCGAGGCCCGTGAGAGCTACAAGGCGGTGCTCGACCGCGTCGAAGCCGACGCGGATGTGACCCTCATCACCCGGCGCCACGCCCAGGACGCTGTGGTGATGTCGCTCGACACCTACAACAGCCTGATGGAAACGGTGCATCTGCTCCGCTCTCCCGCCAACGCCGCCCACCTGCAGCGCTCCCTGGAGCAGGCCGAACGCGGGCAGCTGCTGGCGCACCCGCTGATCGATGCCGATCCGCTCGATGCCGGCAGCTGAACAGCTGGCGTGGACTCCCGCCGCCTGGGACGACTATCTCTATTGGGAGGGGCAGGACCGCAGACAGCTGAAGAGGATCAACCAACTGATCCAGGCCTGTCTGCGCGACGCGTTTGTGGGGATCGGCAAGCCGGAACCGCTGCGGGAGAACCTCTCGGGCTGCTGGTCACGCCGGATCGACGACGAGCATCGGCTCATCTACCGCCAGGAGGGGAACACGCTTGTGATCCTGGCCTGCCGTTACCACTACCGCTGAGCGCAGCACTGAAGAGACCCAAGCTTGAAACTTCTCACAGACCTTCTCACATCCAATTGTGCAGCCATCTGAGACTCACGGCGGCACAGGTGGTTTCGCCAATCAACTGAGAAGCTTCCCAAGCTGAACGTCGCCGGTTCGAGTCCGGTCACCCGCTTCTAGTCCAGGACTGAAATTTATTGTTTCTCAAGCGATCATCTCGCCTGGTACAGGCTGAGAGGTCGCCAGCAGGAACCTGGCCTTGACAGGCAAGGCCAGAGATTATCATCGACCTTCTCGCAGAGCTTCTCACACGACTGCACCATTGATTCGCCAGGCATTCATCCGCGCAGAGTGAACTCATGGTCCGTCCGGCAGTGGATCATCCGGGATCACAGCTTGGCGGAGGTTGCCAACTCAATTTGGCCCAACATCATCCGGAGTCGATTAGAGCAAGCCGCTTCAGCACTAACGACCGATCGCCTGACACCGCCACAACAGGGAAACAATTAATTCCCCACGACGATCACCTGAATTGCTGGAGATCAGCCGGATACCGCCCACCCGATCAAGACCTGGCTGGCGACCTATCCGGAGGCCTGGCTGGAGACCGAAAATGTGCTTGATTTCCTTCTTTTCCCGCCGCTGGCCCACCGCGTCCTCACCGAGAACGCCGTCAGCATCTCGGAACACAAGAAAAACCCGATGGCCACCGTGGCGGCTGGGGAGAGCATGGCGATCACCGTGCTGAACCGCAACGAGCCGGCCTTCTACTGCGTGCCGGCCAAGGCCTACGAGGAGCTGATGGATCTGGTGGATGACCTGCAGCTGGGTCGCATGGCCCCTGCCCGACTGACGGACAGCCACGAGCCGGTGCGGGTCAGTCTTGATGCCCGTTGAGCTTGGCCTTTCATCCCGAGGCTCTGCGGGAATGGCGGCAACTGACCGCAAGGATTCGTGAGCAGTTCAAATAGAAGCTGGCTGAGCGGCTGGCTGTCCCGCGACTTCCCGCCAGCAAGCTGCGGGGCTCCAGTGATCGGTACAAGATCAAGCACCGCTCCGCCGGCTTCCGCCTGATCTACGAGGTGCGGGATCGCGAGGTCTTGGTGCTGGTTGTGGCAGTGGGCAAGCGGGAGCGCGAGGCTGGCTGCCAGCAGGCCGATCAGCGCTGAAGCCGACCGTCGGACCCTGCAGCGCGCATCACGCTGTGCATGACAAAATGGGTGACGTATCATCTATTCACGCTGCATGCCAGCCTTCAGTCTTCGGCTCCCCCAGGACCTGGAACGCCGACTAGGCGAGGAAGCGCGCCACTGCGGCCAGCCCCGCTCCGAGCTGATCCGCGAAGCCCTGGAGGAGCTGCTGCGTCGCCGGGAGCAGGAGCGCTTCATGGCCGGGCTCGTTGCCGCCGCCGAAGCGCTGGCGAGCGATCCTTCAGCACGCGCTGAAAGCCTGGATGTGGCGGCAGATTTCCTGCCGGCCGACTATGAGGCTCTGGCGTTGGCGGAGAAGGCGACCTCCCCGGAGCGGAGCGCCGAACCGAGCCCCCAACCGTGGTGGCACTGATGCGACGGGGCGAGATCTGGGTTGCACGTCTGAACCCCAATCAGGGCGCAGAGGTGGGCAAGCTGCGTCCGGTGGTGATCGTTCAGGCCGATCCGATCACGGAGGCCGGCCTGGGCACGGTGATCGTGGTGCCGCTCACCACCCAGGACCGCAAGGGCACACGGGCACTGCGGGTCCCGATCCACAGCCGCGACCGCCTTCTCTGCGACTCCTTCGCGATGGCGGACCAGCCCCGCTCCCTAGATCGCGCCCGCCTGGGGGATGGCCCCCTTACCACCCTCAGCAGGGACGAACTGGCAGAACTGGAGCGAGCGCTGCTGGGGGTGCTGGGCATTGGTCTCGACTGAGTGATCGCAGGTCATGGCCAACACCAGACCCTCTGAGCTGGAGCGGCTCCGCAAGGAGAACGCCCGTTTGATTGGGCTGCTGGAGGCGCACGGCATCGCCTGGAGATCCGGCGGACCTGCCCCAACGGAACCCGCGCCGATTTCGGAGGCAGCACCTACCATCTGTGGAGAAGCTCGGCTGCCTGGCGCGAGCAATCAAGAACAAGCTGAGGAGTTTCTACTCCACCCTGTGAAAGTTGCAGGAAGCCTTCACCAGCGGGACATCAAGTCGATCACCATAGGAGTGAGACACCCAAACCAGAACCTTGTCACATCCAAGCCTGAGGGCTCATCAGACTCATGGCGGTGCAAGCAGTTCGGCCAATCAATCGAGAAGCCTCCCAAGCGGAACGTCGCCGGTTCGCGTCCGGTCACCCAGTTCTAGGAGTTCGCTGAAAAACCCGGCCATCCCTGCGAGAATGAGCCAGCTGCCTATCTGAGATGCGAGGTCAGCGTGAGCACAGCGGCTCCCTGTTCTCCTACGTCTCGATCGAGGAGCGGATCCCGGCCAGCCATCCGCTGC
>JBKDPV010000035.1:0-20477 GCA_046342315.1 Cyanobacteriota bacterium | reverse complement strand
GTGCCTCACCGCCGCCGCCGCCGCCGCCGTGCGGGCTTGCCGGGCGGCCGCCGTGCGGGCGGCCCCGCCGCGGCTGCGGCTGCCGGTGCTGCAGGAGGCGGGCGTGAGGCTCGATGCCCTGATCGGCAGCGGCCTCGATCCTGGCGAGGCGGTGCCCCCGGGAGCGCTCCAGCCGCTGCCGCGCCTGGTGATCGCTACCGAGGGGGCCGCCGGCGGCCGGGTTGAGCCGGGCGGCCGTTTCCCCGCCCCCACCCTCGGCGACCCGGTGATCGACACCTATGGCTGCGGCGACAGCTTCGCGGCCGGAGTCACCGCCGGGCTGGCGGCGGGCTGGAGCGTGGAACAGGCGATCAGCCTGGGCTGCCACTGCGGCGCCGCCTGCACCGCAAGTTTCGGCCCCTACGGCTGAGCCCCCCGGTCCCCGGCCGTCAGGCCTGCTCCAGCCGGTAGAGATCGGTGCGCCGCTGCAGCGAGGTGGGGATCGCCTGGCGCGCCAGCGCCACCTGGGTGAGGTCGAGTTCGGCGCGGAGCACCTGCTCGCCGATCCCGGCCTCGGCGAGCACCGTGCCCCAGGGATCCACCACCAGCGAATGGCCGTAACTCGGATAGGCCGCGGGGTCGGTGGGCCTGGCGCTGGAGCAGGCCAGCAGGAAGCACTGGGTGTCCACCGCCCGGGCCCGCGTCAGCAGGTGCCAGTGGCGCGGGCCGGTGGTGGTGTTGAAGGCGGCGGGACAGGCCAGCACGGTGCAGCCCTGCCGCTGCTGCATCAGCAGGGCCAGCTCGGGGAAGCGGATGTCGTAGCAGATCAGCAGGCCCAGGCCCGGCGGTGCCGACAGCCCGGTGCCGAGCGGATCGCCCTCGGGCGGCAGCACTGTGATCCGCTCGCCGCCGCTGAGGCTGTCGGATTCGCGGAAGCGGATCCCGCCCGGCACATCCACATCGAACAGGTGCAGCTTGCGGTGCTTCGCCCGCAGCCGCCCCTCTCCGTCGATCACGGTGGCGGTGTTGTAGAGGCGGCCATCGCCGCCCCGCTCGGGGATCGACCCAGCGATCACGTTCACGCCATGGCGCCGGGCCAGCCGGGCCACCATCGCCAGCGACGGCGAGGGCCCATCGATCAGGCACGCGCCGGGTTCGGGGATCGGCTCGGCCCAGGCCGCGAACCCCGCCGCCGCGTAGGGGGCGTTCCACACCTCCGGCAGCATCAGCAGCCTGGGCCGGCTCGTCCCGGGCGGAGGCTGCAGGGCCCGCTCCAGCCAGGCCTCGGCGTGGCGGCGGTTGGCGGCGCCGTCCTCCCCGGCCCTCAGCTGAACCAGCGCCACCGGCAGGGTCGAGCCTGTGGCGGTGCCCACCCCCCGCCCGGCGGCCCCACCGAGCAGCTCCTCGATCGCGGCCCTGGCCTCCCCCACCGAGGCGCAGACGGCGAGCGGGGCGCCGAAGCCGGCGAACAGCTCCGGCCAGGCCGGCGGGGTGGCCAACAGCAGCAGGGCGCGTCCGGCCTTGATCGCATGGGCGGCCTCCGAGAGCGTGCCCGGCCCGCCCGCTCCGCACACCACCACCACATCGCTGCTGAGCACGTTGATCACGTTGCGGGCCTGCCCCAGGCCGGTGAACAGGGCCACATCCAGCGCGGCCGTGTCGATGCGTGCCGCGGGGCCGCCCTCCCCATCCCCGGGCAGCACCCCCACCACCAGGTGTCCGTCCACCGCCATCGCCCCCCGGCAGGCCGCCGCCATCACCCCGCAGGGCCGCCCGCCGCTGAGCAGCCCCCAGCCCCGGCGGGCGATCGCCGTTCCAAGATCCTCCGCCAGCTGCACGGCAACGGGATCCGCCCCCTCGCCGGCGCCCATCACCCCGATCAGTGGACGTCGATCTGTCGGCATGCTGCACATCGCTCAGGGGAGGCGGATCAGTTCGCCGTACCAGCCGGTGAGGCCGCCATCACGGTCGTAGCTAGGGATGGCACCACCGCCGGCCGTCTCGATCGCAGAGTCGCTCACCACCCTGACGCCGGTGCGGTCAGGATCTCCGAAGGCTTCTGTCCAGGCGATCCGGACTGAACCCTTGTTCCACGCTGGTGCTCACCACCTCCGCGCCACGCCATGACCGATCCCGAGGTCCGAGCCCTGATCGAGCGCTACAGGCTCGAACCCCACCCCGAAGGCGGCTGGTACCGCGAGCTGCACCGCAGTACCGAGCCGGTGCGCCGCAGCGATGGAGCCTCCCGCGACGCCCTCACCCTGATCCTGTTCCTGCTGGAGGCCGGCGCGGTGAGCCGCTGGCATCGGGTGATCGGTGCCGATGAAACCTGGCACGCCATCTCCGGCGATCCCCTCGAGCTGCTGATCCTCCCGCCCGGGGGCGGGACTGCCAGCTGGCGGCGGCTCGGGTTCTCGCTCGACGACCCGGCCCTGGAGCCGGTGGCCGTGGTGCCCGCCGGCTGCTGGCAGGCCGCCCGCAGCCTCGGCCGCTGGAGCCTGGTGAGCTGCTGCGTGGGCCCGGGATTCAGCTTCCGGGATTTCGCCCTGCTCGCCGACCAGCCGGCCGACAGCCAACCCGCGGGGGCCCTGTCCGACTTCCTCTGATCCTCCCCTTCGCCTTCAGCGGCGAGCCGGTCCCTGCCAATGGGGACAGGTGCGGGCGGTGGTCGATCCCGCGGGCAGGATCACCTGCCAGACGCGACACAGACCGGCCTGGGCCTGACAGCCCGAAAAGTTGTGGCAGCTGGAGCAGCGGGGAACAAACGGCACCATCGCAGCGGCGGACGGTCAGGGAACCGGCACAGTGTAGGGCGGGGTCGAAACCATCCATCGTGTTTGCCTATTGGCCTTTCACACCCATCGCCCTCTCCAGCGTTCTGGCTCTGCCGCTCAGGCGCCTGGGTGATTCCCTGCTCACGGACGTGCCGGTCTCCGGTTGGGCGATCGCCCTGGCGCTGCTGGGCAGCTATGCCGCCCTGGCTCTGCCAGCGGGGCTCAGGAACGGGTTTCTCTCCACGGAGGACAGACCCCTTCCGCCGGAGCGGCTGCTACGGCTGGCAGCCGGGCTGCTGCTGATGCCGGCATTGGGGGAGGAAGTGCTGTTCCGGGTGGCCCTGCTGCCCCACCCAGCGGAGCAGGCGAACCTGGCCAACCTGCTCGGCTGGGGGCTGCTGAGCACCGGGCTGTTCGTGCTTTACCACCCGCTTGCGGGAGCCAGCTGGTATCCGGCGGGCCGCCGGGTGTTTCGCGATTCCCGCTTTTTGCTGCCCTGCACCGCGCTCGGAATCGTCTGCGCGGTGGCCTATGGCGCCACCGGCTCCCTCGGGCCGCCGGTGCTGATCCGCTGGGTGGTGGTGGTGCTGTGGCTGGGGGTGCTGGGCGGGCGGCGGCACCTGGAGCCCTGAAGCCCTGGCGAGGCCTACGACGCCTGCCGGTAAAGCTCCTCCAGCCGCTCGCGGTTGAGATCGATCACCAGCACCTCCTCGCCAGGCTGGGGAGCTTCGGGATGACGGCGGGATCCGGCGCGCCGGGACGGGCGACCGTCCATCGCGCCGGAGAGGCGGAGGCTCTGAGTCATCAGGGCGAAGGAGCCACCGGCGATCACGGCGAAGCAGGTGAGGTAAAGGACGGTGAGAAGGTTGCTCAAGGGGAGACTCTCTTTCCCTCACCCTAGTGTGAAGAACTGTTAACCGCGGTTGTTCCTCGCGATCGGGCTGGCGGCGGCACGCACCTTCAGCCCGTCCTTCGGCGTGGGGCTCGGCATCACGGCCAGCGTCAGGTCCTGCCCCGACTCCAGCGTCAGCGTGAGCTGCCGCAGCACGCCCACCGCCAGCAGCCGGATCTCCAGCTCCGCCAGGGCCTTGCCCAGGCACACCCGCTCGCCGCCGCCGAACGGCAGCAGGCTCACCGTTGTGCCGCCATCGAGGTGCCGCTGAGGCCGGAACGCCTCCAGGTCCTCGCCGGCGGCCCCGTGGCGATGAGTGGCGGCAATGCTCAGCTGCACCACCCGATCGGCCGGAATCTGCACCCCGGCCAGAGCGATCGGCTCCCGGCTCCGGCGGAAGAAACCGCCCACCGGCGGAGTGAGTCGCATCACCTCCTTCACCACCGCATCGAGGCGCGGCGCCCGCACGGGGTCGTAGGCGGCCAGCTCCTCGCCCGACGGCGGCGGCCAGGGCAGGGCAGCCAGCTCCTCCTGCAGCCAGGCCAGTTCCGTGGGGTGCTGCAGCAGCGTGAGCAGCAAGCAGCTCAGCGAGGAGGCGGTGGTCTCGTAGCCGGCGAACAGCATCAGGAGGAGCTGCTCCACCACGTCGTCGTCGGCCAGGGGGAGACCGGCCTCATCCAGCCCACCAGCCAGCAGATCCAGGCCGCCGGCCGCCAGGGGCGCTCCAGCGGCAGCCGCCGCCTGGGCCCGCGCGAGCACCGCCAACAGACGCTGCAGCAGGCGCCGGCGGGCCCGCAGGGCACGGGCGTAGGGGCTGGCGGGCAGGGCGAGCGGGATCGAGAACAGGCCCCGGCCCCAGGTCTCGAAGTCGGTGAACAGGGAATCCCGGTCGGCGCCCTCAAGGCCCAGCACCGTGGTGGCGATCACCTGGAAGGCAAAGCGCCGCAGCCGCGGGGCCAGCGCGGCCGCTCCACCGTCGGCGCGCAGCTCCTCGCAGAGCTCGTTCACCAGCGCCACGATCCCCGGGCTGTAGCGCTTCAGTGCCACGGTGGTGAACAGCTGGCCCACCACCCGGCGGCGGGCCTTGTGATCGGCGCCGTTGCGGTTGGCGAGCGACAGCGGCCCCAGCAGCACGCGCACGCTCTCGGGCCACCAGCCCTCCACCGCCTCGGCCTGGGCGAACAGATCAGCCACCGCCCGCCCGCCGCGCACGAATACGGTGCGCTGACCGAGCAGGGTGGTTTCGAACACATCGCCGTAGCGCTCGAAACGGGTGCGGGCGAAGTCCGGGTCGCGAAAGAAGGACAGGGTTTCGAGCAAGCCGCTCACCGCCGGTGTGCGCGGCAGGGGCAGCAACGGAGAGGAAGCGGAGGACACGCCGGGTGTGCGTAGCGAGGCCCAGGCTGCCGGATTCGCGCCGGCACCGCGGTGGCTGGGCAGGTGGCGTCGCAGCAACGGGGTGGCCCCTGCCAGGCTGGCGCCGCTTCGAGGACCACCATGGCCGGCGACGGCACGATCGTGCTCGCCCTCGAGGGTCAGCTGCGCCTCGACGACCAGCCCGCCCTGCATCAGGCCGTTGAGCAGGCCCGTCGCACGCCCGGTGGCCGCCTGCTGATGCTGGCCGGCAGGCCGCAAGCACAGCGGCTGCGCGGTCCGCATCAGCGGCGGCTGGAGGCCCAGGCCCTGGCCTCCATGCGCACGCGGCTGGCGGCGGCGCATGTCCCGTTACTGCACACCCCCCAACACACCACGGCGGCGGCCCTCGCCTCCCTGCGCTCCGAGCTGGCGCCTACGGCGGTGCTGGCCTGCACGGAGAGCCGTCTGTTCGCCGACTGGCCGATCCCTCCCGAACGCTTCCCGCGGGTGTTCGCCGACTTCCGCAGAGGACTGGAACGGCAGCCGGAGGCGCCGCTGCCCCCACCGGATCTCGCAGGCCTGGAGCCGCCCCAGCCCATGGGCGCCGCGGCCGGCGGTGATCCCCGCAGTGCCTTCCCTTTCAGCGGCGATGAGCCCACGGCCCTGGCACGGCTGCAGCACTACGTCTTCGGCAGCGATGGCCTGCGCACCTACAAGGACACCCGCAACGGCCTCGTCGGCACGGAGTTTTCCTCCAAGTTCTCGCCCTTCCTGGCCATCGGCTCCCTGTCGGTGCGGCGCATCTGGCAGGAGCTGCTGCGTTACCAGGAGCTCCGCGGCGCCGACGAGGGCTCGGAGTGGATGAAGCAGGAACTGCTGTGGCGGGAGTTCTTCCTCTGGTCGGAGCAGCAGCACGGCCCCGCCTTCCACGCCCCGGGCGGCATCCAGAACCGCCCACCGGACTGGAAAGAGGATCGGGAACGGTTTGCGCGCTGGACCCGGGGCGACGGCGGCCACCCTCTGATCGATGCCCAGCTGAACGAGCTGCGGGCCACCGGCTACCTCTCCAACCGGGGCCGCCAGTGGGTGGCTTCCCACTTCGTGAACGAGCTGCGCCTGCCCTGGACCTGGGGGGCGCGCTTCTTTGAGTGGATGCTCATCGACGCGCATCCGGCAGTGAACACCGGCAACTGGGCTTACCTGGCCGGCGTGGGCTCCGACCCGCGCAGCTTCGGCGGCAGCCCCCGCCGCTTCGATCTGGAGCGGCAGGTGGGGCTGTACGACCCCGAGCAGACGCACTGCCGGCGATGGAGCTGAGCCGATGCCCCTCACCCTGATCCTGGGCGACCAGCTGCACCGGGAGTGGTTCCAGCCATCGCCCTTGCAGCTCGCCCCCGGCAGCCGGGTGCTGATGATCGAAGACCTCGGCGTGGCCTCCACCTGGCGCTACCACCGCCTGCGGCTGCTGCACACCTTCGTGGCGATGCGCAGCTTCCGCGATGCCCTGATCGCGCGGGGGCTGGAGGTGCGCTACTTCGAACTGCCGGCCTCAGTGGGCGTGTCGTTCTGGCAGCGGCTGGAGGCTGAGCTCAACGACGCGACCGACCCCGCGGGCCTTGCTCTTCAGGTGGCGGAGATCGCCGACAGACGCTTCGAGGTCCAGCTGCAGAGGTTCTGCGCTGAGCGCGGGGTGCGTCTCACGGTGCTGCCGTCACCGGCCTTCCTGGAGTCGGTGGCCGAGAGCCGCGCCTGGTTCGAGGGCCGCCGCCGCCCCTTCATGAAAACCTTCTACGAGCGCCAGCGCCGCCGCCTCGGCCTGCTGCTCGAGGCCGACGGCTCCCCCACCGGCGGCCGCTGGAGCTTCGATGCCGACAACCGCAAGCGGTTGCCCAAGGGCTACGTGGAACCGCGACTGCCGGCGGTGGCGGCCAGCCCGCACGAGCCGGCGGTGCGGGCCCTGATCGACGCCCACTTCGCCGATCACCCTGGGGAGCTTGGGCCGCTGTGGATCCCCTTCGATCACGCCGGTGCCGACACCTGGCTGCAGCGCTTCCTGGCGGAGCGCCTCGATGGCTTCGGGCCCTACGAGGACGCCCTCAGTCCGCACCACGACACCCTCAACCAGTCCCTGCTCTCGCCGCTGCTCAACATCGGCCTGCTCACACCGGCCGCCGTGATCGCGGCCACCCTCGAGCATGGGGCGGCGCGACAGGATCTCGACGCCCCGGTGCCGATCGCCTCGCTGGAGGGGTTCCTGCGCCAGCTGATCGGCTGGCGCGAGTTCGTGCGCGGCATCGATCGAGTGCACGGCGAACGCCAGGCCAGCGCCAACTTCTGGAACCACCACCGCAGGCTGGCCTCCTCCTGGGACGACGGCAGCAGCGGCCTGCCACCCCTGGATGCGGCGATCCGGCGTGTGAACCGCCTGGGCTACAACCACCACATCGAGCGGCTGATGGTGATCAGCGCCCTGATGCTGCTCTGTGAGATCCACCCAGGGGAGGTGCACCGCTGGTTCATGGAACGCTATCTGGATTCCTACGAATGGGTGATGGGCCCCAACGTGTATGGGATGGGCCAGATGAGCGATGGCGGCATCTTCGCCACCAAGCCCTATCTGTGCGGTTCCAACTACATCCTCAAGATGGGCGATTACAAGCGCGGGCCCTGGTGCGAGGTCTGGGACGGCCTCTACTGGCGCTTCATCGACCGCCACCTGTCCTTCTTCCAGGCCAACCCCCGCCTGTCGATGATGGCGAAGCTCCTCGAGCGCATGGAGCCCTCCCGGCGCGCAGCCCTGAACGCCGCCGCAGATTCGTTTCTGGAGCGCGCCACGCTGCCGGCCGCCTGAGGCCAGGGCAACGATGATGGGGGCCTGATGGCCGCATCATGGGTTCCCCGCTCTCCCTACCGGCCCTGCCGCGCTGGCTTGCGGTTACGGAAGCCGATGGGCAGCGATCCGCGGGCCTGGTGATCCTCGCGGGCGTGGTGCTCGGGGCGGGCCTGGTGCAGCTGTTCACCAGCCTGGGGGGGCAGACCAGCCGTTTCAGCCTGCAGCTGCTGGTGCTGGTGGTGCTGCAGCTGGCAGGCCCGCTGATCGTGACGCTGCTGACGATCCTGCGGCTGAACCCCTATTGGCAGGAGCGCAGCCGCGCGGAAGGCCGCAGGGCATGGCGCACCGTGATCCTGCCCTGCCTGCCGCTGGGTGCGCTGCTCATGCTGATGTTCCTGGCCTCGGCCGTGCTGGCCGGGGTGCTAGCCACGCCGCGCGCCGATCTGACAGGCGAACTGCGGGAGCTGATGAGCAGCGTGCGCGTCAGCGACGTGCTGCGCACGCTGCTGCGCACCAGTTTGTTTCTGGTGGCGGCCTCAGCCTGGAACCTGCGGCTGTTCTGCCTCAGCTGGCGACTGCAGCGGGATGAGGTGGCGATCCAGAACGAGTCTCTGCTTCAGTCGGTGATCCTGGTGCTGATTCTCAAGCTGTTCTGGATCATTGTGATCGACCCCATCCGGTTGGGCCTGCCGACGTGAAGGAGGAGGCCAGCCCCCCCAGGGCCACCAGCGAGGCCAGTCCCCCCTCGGGCCTGTTTCTGCTCTCGGGGGTGCTGCTGACGATCGCGTTGCTGGTGGGTCTGGCACGGGAGCAGAACTGGGGCCAGAGGCTGTTCGCCCTCCAGATCCGCACCGCCGATGCCGAAGGGCTGCGGCCGGGCATGGAGGTGCGCATCGCTGGACTGCCTGTGGGCAAGGTGAAGGGGCTCCGGCTGGGGAACGACGCCCGGGCGGAGATCGAACTGGAGGTGCAGGAGCGCTACCGCCATCTGGTGGGGCCCCGCAGCCACGCCTACCAGGGACAGGATGGCCTGGTGGGCGAACACTTCGTCGCCATCACCCCCGACACGGCCAGCGACCTGCCCGTGCGCCGGGCACCGGTGGAGCTGCCCTACGAAAACTCCCCCAACCTGCGAACGCTGCTGAAAGGCATCGAACAGACCCGCGGCACACTCCAGCGCAACCTCGATCACACCAACGTGCTGGCGGCCCGCGATGTGCCCCGCACCCTGACAGAAATGCGGCAATCGCTCCAGACCCTCGCACGCCTCTCCGGCCGGATGGAGAAGGAAACCGAGGCCACCGCCCCGGAGATCCGCCGCACCCTGCGTCAGGTGGATCAGACCGCCGCCACGGCGCGCCGCACCGCTGACACCGCAACGAGCAGCGCCATCAGCGCCCGTCGGGTCGCCGATGAGGCCAGCCAGACCCTCGGCAGCAGCCGCCCCCTGGTGCTGCGCATCCTGCGCGATGTCCAGGCGGTCACCGGTGTGGCCGAGGGATTGCTGCGCTCGCTGCTGGGCAGCGGGGCTCTCGGCGATCCAGAGGGCAAGGGCCCCAGGCCCGAAGCGCCGGTCGAGCCCGCACAGGAGCCTCGGCGACATGAATGAGGATGGGAGCCAGACAGGGAGGTTTCCGATGGTCCGAACGGGCACCAGAGCCGGAGGTTTCCTGTTCCCCTTGGGAGCCAGCGGGTGCCTGATCGGACTGGTGGGCATGCTCTGCTGCCTGGGCCTGCCCGGATCGGCAAAGGCCCAGAGCGCCGATGTAATCCGCCCCGCCGCCGATGGCGACTTCCGCATCCTCGAGATCCCGGGCAGCCGGGGCTCCTATCAGCAGCGTTTCTGGCTGGTGGTGGATCGCGATCCGCGCGGTCTCTGGTGCCGTGACAGCAACGGCCGGCCTTCGATCTCCCTGAAGAACGGATCGGTGATCGAAACGGATGAGCGCTCCTTCCCTGCCACCCCCCTGCAGCTGAGGGAAGGGAAGGCCTACCTGCACGTGCGCATCAAACCGGTGGACATTCTCTATGACGCCCGCCTGAGAGGCAGAGGCAATGCCACCACCTGTCTCGTTCGTGCCAACAGTTCCTTTATCGCTCCGATCAATCCCGCTTCGATGCAGGCTGCTCAGCCTTAAACCTTGAACACCGTGTGATACCAGATATTCCTGGGCTGATTGACCGATTCAGGAGAACAGGTTCGAGCGATCAGACCATAGGAATAATGCAACTTCTCACCCGAGCGGCTGTTGTCATAACCACTGCTGAAGTATTCACCGTAGGGATCATTCACAATCAGGCCCGTTTCATCATAGCCACGCACAACAATAATATGACCAAACTTCGTAAAGTATCCATGAATAATCACCGGATTGCCAGCATCAATCGAGCTTTGGATGTCTTTGAATCCACCATTCTCCCTGAAGATGTCCTTGTAACCAGGGAATGAATCGATCAGCGCCTTCAGGTCGTAGGGATCGTGCCGACTCAACCCCTGGTTCTCCATCTTTCGATAGAGAGAGTCTTCCAGTTGATGGTCGGGAGGGTGGGCCATGCCCAGGTAAACCAGGCACATGGCCACGCACGTGACATTGCACGAGCCGGTGGGATTGATGTGATTATCGAGCTGGGAAAAGTAGGGAACATCCAGCACGCGCGCCCCTGACACCTGCTCTGGCATCGCAGCAGGCAGCTCAGCAGGCTTGGGGCTGGCGCCTTCCTCCACGAAACGCCAGTGCGGCCGGAACAGCCACCAGTCGCCAGCGCCGTAGGCCAGACGCACCTTGATGGAATTCCCGTCGGTTTCCACCACCTCCTCGATCTTGTACTGCCGACCCGTTTCCACCGGCACCAGCTGGTGAGGACCCAGCTCGGAGGAATCCACCTTCTCCTTCTTCAGGAAGGTTTCGGTGATGGCCTCGAGAATCTGCTGTTGCAGAACCGGAGCAGCAGGAGCCTCCAACTGATCAAGTCCCTCGCGCCATAACGCGGCCTCCGCCTCACGGCGGCGACGCAGGCCGGCCTCCACGTTGCTGCCGGGGTTGATATAGAGCGTCAGGGCTTTCGGTACATCGGCCCAGCGCTTCTCCCGCAGGCAGGCACTGATGGTGTTGAAGCCATCACTGCCATAGAAGCCAACACCGAGATTGTAGGCGAAACTGCAGAGAGCCGACTGCATCGCTTCATTCATCTCACCCCAGTAGGGAATGCGATCGAACAACGGCTCCCAGTACTGCGCTTGGAGATTGGTAACCAAGAACTTATCAGCATCTTCTCTGGTGATCGTGTCGCCCTCACTCACTTTCCTACCATCGGGGTAAACGGTGGTTCCCCAGCCGATGGTGTAGGGCTCACCGCCCGTGAGGGGATCGGGATAGGCCTCAATCAGATCACTGCCGGGCCGGCAGCGCTCGCAGCCTTCAAATTCCTGGATAAGGGCGATGGCCTGCTGGGGGACAGGAACGGTCATAACAAAACCTAAAATAGATTCGGCAGTTCCATACATGCCGAAGTTAGCGATGGTTCCCAGGCCGGCCGAGCGCAGAACTCCCAAGGTCACCAAAAGTAACAGTAAATCCGATTCCGATCCGGCGGCCGTGGATTCAATCCTGCCGGCCCAGACCGTTCAACCTGGCTTCGCCATGTTCACGGTCGGTGCTGTCGCGCGGAATCACGACCAGCTTCATCAACAGTGTCAGCTTCCCTTGGTCACTGGAGGAGAAAGTGGGATCAAACGCATCGTGCCACCATAGTTTTCATCATCCGTGCCGATAAAGAGCTCCGGATCACCCTCCGATCGCTGACGGATGGCAAGACTTTCCACCTTAACGCCATCCAATGTGGCAATGAGCTCAGGATCAGCCATCAAGACCAGTCGTGGATCACCGTTATCATCCAAACTCAACTGACCGATCCGCCAAACCATGCTGCCGAAAGGGCCATTGTTACTACCTGGATCAAGGGCACTCGCCGCGTAAACATGACCAGCCCGGTCCACCTCAAGGGCAGTGACGGGACGATGGTCTCTGCCCCCGGGACCGGGGCTGTTGAACCGCACCTCTTGAAACCGGCCCAAGCCGAGAGGGGCAAGACCCAGACTTGCCCAACGGATCAAGGTGGATGGCTGGCCATGGGCTCGTTCCGCATAAAGAAAGATCAGACGATCGCCTATCCTCGCCACAGCGGATCCTTCAACATTAGTGATCGGCACCGGCCATTGAATAAAGTCGGTGAGCATGAGCTGTCTTCGATCCAGATTCGCCAAGAAGATGCGGCGAAAATTTCCGGACTCATCACCACTTTCAACCAGCAACATCTGGCGGGTGCCAGGAATGCGCGCGATACTTTCGAAATCATTGCTGGGTGCATGGGGATCGGGCCAGTTGATCCGGGGAAACTGCGCCTGTATCCCAGCCTGGCTGGTGGGCAGGGTCAGGAGGCTCACCCGTGGCTGGTCAGAGCCTTTGCTGTGCTTGGTGTCGTGAACAGCCACAAAGAGATTCCCCTCGATCCAGGCCAGTCCACTGAAATCCGGAAGAGTGGTAACTTCTGGCCATGGAGAGTTCGTGCCTGCAGAAGCGTAGACATCAGGGCGCGCATGAGCTGATGACAATACCGGCAACGCCATGACCCCCATCACGGCAAGTCGTACGACGGTGTGACGCAGACAGCAGGACCAGACCATGATCAGTTGATGCATCAACAAAGAAACAAAACGCGAAAATGGCAGCAATCATGCCCAGACCATTTTATTAACCCGCTCAAACTTTTACAGATTACCGAAATCAACAGTGATTCGCAAGCTGCCGCTCTCCGTCGCCGAACCCTGCGAACGAGTCGGAATCATCGAGAGGATCTCAAGGGACCGCGAGGCGGAAGTTCAGCAACGACGATGCGTCGATGGCTGGGAAGCACCTGCTGGGAGAAGGGGGCGACGGGGCGACGCCCTTGGCCCTCAGCCCAGATCCAGCACCAACTGGAGGGCGCTTCCTGCGCTCGTATCGGCCTGCCGGCGGCGGCGCCGGCGCCCGCCACTGCTGGCCTTCAGCCCGGCGCGGCGGGAGCCATGACGTTGCTGGATCCCATCGGCCAGTTCAGCAAAGCCCAGCTCTCGGCGGCGGGCCCAGATCAGGTCGCGGGCCTCGCGGGCGGCGGCAACGGGGTCGACGATCGGCAGCGGATAGTGCTCGCCCAGGACGCAGCCGATCCTCTCCTGCAGCGCCGGCGCCATCCGCCACGGCTCATGAAGGTGAACCACCGGCACGGCGTCCAGCTCGGGTAGCCAGCGGCGCAAGAAGATGCCCGTTGGATCGTGATCCTGGCCCTGCTTGATCGGGTTGTAGATGCGGATCGTATTGATGCCCGTGGTGCCCGACTGCATCTGACACTGGCTCCAGTGGATTCCGGGTTCGTAATCCACGAACAGGCGCGCCAGATGCAGACCGGTCTCGCGCCAGGGCAGCCAGAGGTGGTAGCTGGCCACCGACATCAGCATCGCCCGCATGCGGAAGTTGATCCAGCCGCTGGCGATCAGGGCGCGCATGCAGGCATCCACGAACGGCAGCCCGGTGCGTCCCTCGGCCCAGGCCGCCAGCCGCTCCCGATCGCCCACCCGCAGACCGGCGGTGAGCGGGTGGAGTTCATGGAACTCCAGATTCGGCTGATCCTCGAGCTTCTGGATGACGTGGCAGTGCCAGTGCAGCCGCTCCTCGAAGCCCCGCAGCGCCCGCGGCCGGCGAAGGCGGCTGGCCTGCACCACCTCCCGCAGAGAAAGGGTGCCCCAGGCCAGGTGGGGAGAAAGCCGCGAGCAGCTGCGGAAGGCGGTGAGCGGGCTGGAGAGTTCGCGGTGGTAGCGGGCTCCGCGCCCCCCCAGGAAGCTCTCCAGCAGGGCCAGCCCGGCCTGCCGGCCCCCCGGCTGGCGCTCCGGGCAGGGGTCGGGGGCCAGGCCGAGAGCGGCGGCGGTGGGCAGGGCGCCGGGATCCAGGTCCGGCAAAGGCTCCAGGGCCTGCGGCGGGGGCGCCACCGACTCGGCCATGCGCTCCTCCCAGCGCCGCGCCCAGCCGTCGCGGCTGGCCAGCCGGCGCACCACGCCGGACTGGGGGATCTCCACCCAGGGAATGCCGTGGTGACGGGACCAGGCGGCCACCCGCCGGTCGCGCGCAAAGGTCCAGCCGTTGCCGGTTTCCTCGTGGCTCCAGAGGCCAGCGACGCCGAAGCTGCGGCGGGCCCGCTCCAGCACCTGCTCCACCGCGCCCACCCGCACCACCAGCGGCTGGCCCAGCTCCGCCAGGGCCCGGCTCAACTCCTCCAGGCTCTCGGCGCAGAAAGCCCACTGCCGCTCCGAGGAATCGGCCTGTTGCCACAGCTCGGGCTCCACCACCGCCAGGGGCAGAACAGGCCCGCGCACGCTGGCATGGAGCAGGGGTTGGTGATCAACCACCCGCAGATCCCGCTTGAACCAGACGATCTGCACCGGGCCCATGGCCGCGACCCTAGAAGTCACGCCGCCGCCCTCGTGGCCACCGGACCTGCAGGATGGGGCCCCGCACAGACGGACCATGCACTGGAGTGAGGCCTGCGAACGCAACCGGGAGCCGATCCTCACGGTGTTGCGCCAATGGCTGCCCCCGGAAGCACGGGTGCTGGAGATCGGCTCGGGCAGCGGCCAGCACGCCGTGGCCTTCAGCCGGGCGCTGGCCGGAGTGCACTGGCAGTCGAGCGAGCATCCCGATGCCCTCGCCCCGTTGGTGGAACGGCTGCGGAGCGAGGGCCCAATGCCGGAGGCCCTGGCCCTCGACGTGCGGAAGCGGCGGCTGTGGCCCCGTCAGCACTACGACGCGGTGTTCAGCGCCAACACCTGCCACATCCTCCCCCGGGAGGGGGTGAGCGATCTCCTGACGCTGGCGGCCGCCGTGCTGACACCGGGCCGCCTGCTGCTGCTCTACGGACCGTTCCACGACGGCGGCGTGCATACGGCCGACAGCAATGCAACGTTCGACGCCCACCTGCGCAGCCTCGATCCGCAGATGGGGGTGCGGGACGCCCTGGCGCTCAAGGCGGAGGCTCTCGCCTTGGGGCTGAAGGCCGAAGCGGAGGTGGCGATGCCAGCAAACAACCGAATGCTGATCTTCCGTAAGAACGCGGAGGGCTGAGGCCCACCCCCCACCGCCAGGCCCTCAGTCCGCGCCCTGCCCCCCTTCCCCCGCCAGTGCGCGGTAGTGGGCCCAGCGGCGGTCCAGCTCCACCTGGGCCTGGCGGGCCAGGGCCCGCGCCCGCTCCGGCTGGCTGAAGGAGAGCATGCGGAAGCGGTTCTCCTCGGCCATCGCCTCCTCGAGCGGTCGCCGGGGCGCCCGCACGTCGAGCTGCAGCGGGTTCTCGCCCCGCTCGGTGCGGCGGGGGTCGTAGCGGTAGAGCAGCCAGCGGCCTGAATCCACCGCCGCCTTCTGGTGCTCCATCCCCTTGCTCATGTCGATGCCGTGGGCGATGCAGTGGGAGTAGGCCAGGATCAGCGACGGCCCCGGATAACTCTCGGCCTCCAGGAACGCCCGCACCGTGTGCTCGTCGCGGGCGCCCATCGCCACGCTGGCCACATACACGGTGCCGTAGGTCATCGCCATCAGGCCCAGATCCTTCTTCGGAGCTGCCTTGCCGCCCGCGGCGAACTTGGCCACGGCGCCGCGGGGCGTGGCCTTCGACATCTGGCCGCCGGTGTTGGAGTAAACCTCGGTGTCAAGCACCAGGGCGTTCACGTCGCGGCCGGCCGCGAGCACATGGTCGAGGCCGCCGAAGCCAATGTCATAGGCCCAGCCGTCGCCGCCCACCAGCCACACGCTCTTCTTCACGAGGGCGTCGGCGATCTCCAGCAGCCGGGCCAGCGGCAAGGCCGCATCCTGTGCCTCCGGCCGCTCGAGCAAGCGGCGCTTCAGCTCCGCCACCCGCTCCCGCTGGGCGAAGATCCCGGCCTCGTCGTCCTGATCCGCCTCCCGGATCGCCGTCGCCAGAGAGGGCGGCAGCACGGGCTCCCCACCCTCCGGCGGCGGGATGGCCAGCCGCTCCAGCAGCTCCAGCGCCCTGGCGCGCTGCTGGTCGAGGGCCACCCGCATGCCGTAGCCGAACTCGGCGTTGTCCTCGAACAGGGAGTTGCTCCAGGCCGGCCCCCGCCCCTCGGCGTTCTTCGACCAGGGTGTGGTGGGCAGGTTGCCGCCGTAGATCGAGGAGCAGCCCGTGGCGTTGGCGATCAGCATGCGATCGCCGAACAGCTGGCTGGCGAGCTTGAGGTAGGGCGTCTCTCCGCAGCCGGCGCAGGCGCCGGAGAACTCGAACAGAGGATGCTGCAGCTGCTGCTGGCCGATCTTGTGCAGGTTCAGAGCGCCCCGCTCGGCGTTGGGCAGCTGCAGGAAGAAGTCCCAGTTCGCCCGGCCCTGCTCCCGCAGCGGCCGCTGCGGCGCCATGTTCAGGGCCTTGCGCTTCGGCTCGCTGCGGTCCCGCGCCGGGCACACCGTGACGCACAGGTCGCAGCCGGTGCAGTCCTCCACCGCCACCTGGATGGTGAAGGCCTTGCCGGCGAAGTCGTGGTCGCGGGCCGGGGCCTGGCGGAAGCCCTCCGGCGCCGCCGCCAGCTCCCCGGGCTCCACCACCTTGGCCCGGATCACCGCGTGGGGACACACCATCACGCACTTGCCGCACTGCACGCACAGATCGCTCTCCCACACCGGCACCGACTCGGCGATGTTGCGCTTCTCCCACTGGGCCGTGCCCGTGGGCCAGGTGCCATCGCAGGGCAGGGCGCTCACCGGCAGGGCATCGCCCCGCTGCTGGAGCAGTGGCCCGATCACCTCGCGCACGAACGGTGGCGCCGCCGCCAGTCGGTCTTCGCCCGCCCCGCCCGTTGCGCCCTCCTCGTCGTCGGCGAACGCGGCCGGATCGAGCGGCAGCAGGTGGGCGAGGGTGGCGTCCACGGCCCGCAGGTTCATCGCCACCACCGCCTCGCCCTTGCGGCCGTAGGTCTTGGCGATCGAGGCCCGGATGCGCTCGATCGCCTCCTCCCGCGGCAGCACGCCGCTCACGGCGAAGAAGCACACCTGCATCACGGTGTTGATGTGGGGTCCCATGCCGGCCTCACGGGCCACCCGGTGGGCATCGATCACCCACACGGCGATGCCGCCGGCGCGGATGCCGCGGCGCAGGGCGAGCGGCAGCCGCCGCCAGGTGTCCTCAGGCGGCCACGGACTGTTGAGCAGCAGCGTGCCGCCTGGCCGCAACCCCGCCAGCAGGTCGAAGCGCCCCACGAAGTCCCACTGGTGGCAGGCCACCAGGGTGGGGCTCTGGATCAGGTAGGGAGCGTGGATCGGCGCCGGCCCGAAGCGCAGGTGGGAGACGGTGGTCGAGCCCGACTTCTTGGAGTCGTAGACGAAGTAGGCCTGGGCGTTCAGGTCGGTGCCCTCGCCGATGATCTTGATCGTGCCCTTGTTCGCCCCCACGGTGCCGTCGGAACCGAGGCCGTAGAACACCGCCCGCACCTCGTCGTCCGGCTCGATCGACCAGGCGGGATCGAAGGGCAGGGAGCGATGGGTGACGTCATCGTCGATGCCCACGGTGAAGTGGTTGAGGGGCAGCGCCGCCGAGGGATCCAGGGCGGGGATGAGGTGATCGAACACCGCCTTGGCCATGGCGGGCGTGAACTCCTTCGACGACAGCCCGTAGCGCCCCCCCAGCACCCGCGGCAGCGGCGCGGCGCCATGGCGTGCGGTCCAGGCCTCGGCCAGGGCCGTCACCACGTCGAGGTAGAGCGGTTCGCCGGCGGCGCCTGGCTCCTTGCAGCGATCGAGCACCGCGATCGCCCGCACCGTGGCCGGCAGGGCCGCCACCAGCCGCTGGGAGCAGAACGGCCGGAACATCCGCACCTTCAGCACCCCCACCCGCTCGCCGCTGCGGCAAAGGGCGGCGGCCGTGGTCTCGGCGGTCTCGCAGCCCGAGCCCATCAGCACCAGCACCCGCTCCGCATCGGCGGGGCCCACGTAGTCGTAGGGGCTGTAACGGCGACCGGTGGCGGTGGCGAACGCCGCCATCGCCTCTTCCAGGTGATCGGGCAGGGCGTCGTGGAAGCGGTTCGCCGCCTCGCGGGCCTGGAAGTAGACGTCGGGGTTCTGGGCGGTGCCGCGCAGCACCGGATGGTCGGGGCTGAGGGCGCGGCGGCGGTGCTCCGCCACCCGCTCCATCGGCATCAACCCGTGCAGCAGCTCGTCGGAGAGCGCCTGAACCTTCTGCACCTCGTGGGAGGTGCGGAAGCCATCGAACATGTGCAGGAACGGCAGCCGCCCGTTCAGCGAGGCCCGCAGGGCGATGGCGGCGAAGTCGCCCGCCTCCTGCACCGAGGCCGAGCAGAGGATGGCGCAGCCGGTGCCGCGGCAGGCCATCACATCGCTGTGGTCACCGAAGATCGACAGCCCCTGGGCCGCCAGCGACCGGGCCGCCACGTGCAGCACCGCCGGTGTGAGCTCCCCCGCCAGCTTGTAGAGGTTGGGGATCATCAGCAGCAGCCCCTGGCTGGCCGTGAAGGTGGTGGTGAGCGCACCGGACTGCAGGGCGCCGTGCACCGTGCCCGCGGCGCCGGCCTCGCTCTGCAGCTCCACCACCGCCGGCACCGTGCCCCAGAGGTTGGGCCGTCCCTCGGCGTTCCAGGCGTCGGCCCATTCCCCCATCGGCGACGCGGGCGTGATCGGATAGATCGCGATCACCTCGCTGAGGCGATAGGCGACCCGCGCCACCGCCTCGTTGCCGTCCACTGTGATCGTCGGCGCGGGAATGGCCGTCGTCATCAGGTGTCGTCCTCCACCAGGCTCAGGGCCAACCCCACGTGCACCAGCACCCGGTCGCCCACCCGGGCCTCGGGCAGGCAGGCCAGGCTCACCGTCTGGCGCACACCGCCGAAGTCCACCTCGGCCTGCCGCCAGAGGGGGGCATCCCCTGGGCCAGGCGGCTCAGCGCCGGCCGGCATTGCCTGGGTGATCGCCTGGGTGATCGAGAGGATGCGACCGGAAACGGCCAGGCACATGGGGCCTCCGCCGGCATGGCGCTATGGGCTCGTTATAGGCCGATCGCCCGAACCCGACCGCAACCCTGCGCGAGCCGTGATCTCCCCAGCACCGCCGGCGGCCGGCCGGAGGGCAGCCCAGGCCTGTCCCAACGCCAGGCCGCCGTCGCTGGCCGGCAGGGCCGACGGCCAGAACGGCTCCAACCCCCGCTGCCGCAGCGCGGCGATCAGCCCCTCAAGCAGGAGGCGGTTCTGGAAGCACCCACCCGCCAGCACCACCCGGTGGAGGCCTGTGGCCGCGGCCGCCGCCTGGGCCAGGTCGACGCCGCCATTCACCAGGGTTCGGTGGAAGCGCAGGGCGCAGGAGCCCGGGCTTGTGTCGGCGGCAATGTCGGCCAGCAGGGCCGCCAGGAGCGGCCGCCAGTCGAGCCAGCTCCCCGGCGGCGGCACACCGGCGAATGCCGGCGGCGCGGCGGCCACAGGCAGGGGATAGGCCGGGGCCGCCGCATCCCCGTCGGCCCCCTCAGCGGCTGCCGCGGCCCCCTCCAGGCGCAGGCCCCCCTCCCCCTCGTAGGTCGCCGTCTGCACCAGGCCCAGCAGGGCGGCCACCGCATCGAACAGCCGGCCCATCCCCGAGCTCAGGGGGCTCTGGCAGCCGGCCGCCACCGCCTGCTGCAGCAGAGCCAGATCGCTGGCCATGAAGGAAGACCGCAGGCGGGCAGCCCCAGGATGCTCCAGGGCCTCCCCCCCCGCCGCAAGCAAGAGACCGAGAGCGGCACGCCGCGGTTCGGCCATTGCCCGCTCACCGCCGGGCAGGGGGAAGGGCAGCAGACCGCCCCAGCGCACGGCACCCTCCGGCTCCAGCACCAGCAGCTCGCCGCCCCAGAGCCGGTGCCCGCCGGCCTCCGGCGGGGCCAAGCCCAGTCCGTCCCAGGTGAGGGCGAGCAGGGGAGGCTCCAGCCCGTGTTCCGCCGCCACCGCCAGGGCATGGGCCCGGTGGTGGAGCACCGGCGTGCAGGGGTATCCACTGGCGCTCGCCAGCTGGTGACTGACATAGCCGGGATGGCCGTCGCAGGCCAGCCGCAGGGTGCCCGCGTGCTGGGATCCTGGAGGCTGGAAGCCGTATTCCCCGGAGGCGGCGATCTCCGCAAGGCCGGCCGCCAGGCGCCGGTGCACGCGCGCATCGGCGAGATCGCCGAGGTGCGGGGCGGGCCAGAGCCCTCCCGCCGCAGCCAGCAGCGGTGCGCACTTCAGATCCCCTCCGAGGGCCAGCAGCGGTGCCTCCTGCCCGCCGAGCGGTGAGCGCAGCTCGAGCGGCAGGGGCGCATGCCCCCGGGCCCGACGCAGCAGCGCCTGCCGGCCGTCGATCAACTGCAGCACCGAGTCGTCGAGAGGCCGGGCGATCGGACGGTCGTGCACCAGGAAGGCATCGGCGATCCCCGCCAGCCGCTCCACCGCCTCCTCGGGACCGGTGCACAGGGGTTCGCCGCTGCGGTTGCCGCTGGTGGCCACCAGCGGCCGGCCGAAAGCCCGGATCAGCAGGTGGTGGACCGGCGAGGCGCCCAGCATCACCCCCGGGGCCGCGCTGGCCGGCGCCACCCCGGGCCGGGC
>JBKDPV010000034.1:0-27241 GCA_046342315.1 Cyanobacteriota bacterium | reverse complement strand
CGCCAGCATGCCCTCGCTGCCGATGATGAGCGCCAGCAGGTCGTAGCCGGGGGCGTCGAGCGCGGCCGAGCCGATCCGCACCACCTCGCCGTCGACGGTCACGCCGCGGATGCCCAGCACGTTGTGCACGGTGAGGCCGTACTTCAGGCAGTGCACGCCGCCCGAGTTCTCGGCCACGTTGCCGCCGATCGAGCACACCACCTGGCTGGAGGGATCGGGGGCGTAATAGAAGCCATCGCCGCTCACCGCCCGGGTGACCCAGCTGTTGATCACACCGGGCTGCACGGTCACCCGTCGGTTCGGCAGGTCGATCGACAGGATCTGGCGCATGCGGCTGGTGGCGATCACCAGGGCTTCGGTTTCGGCCACGGCGCCGCCGGAGAGGCCGGTGCCGCTGCCCCGGGCCACGAACGGCACCCCCAGCTCGTGGCAGAGGCGCACCACCGCCGCCACCTCGGCGGTGGTCTCCGGCAACACCACCAGCGGCGGCTGGTGGCGGTGCAGGGTGAGGCCGTCGCTGTCATAGGCCAGCAGCTCCTGCCGGGCCGCCACCACCGCACGGGCGGGCAGCAGGCGGCGGCAGCGACGGGCCAGGAGGTCCCAGTCGATCCGGGCGGCGGGCGTGGAGACGAGCGTGGGCACGGGCGGGGCGGGCTGCGTCACGGGGCCGCAGGGAGCCGGCTTAGCCGGCGATGCACCAAGAACTTACCGAGAGGGCGCAGATCCGGACGGACGTGGGTCAGGATGGGGGGCGGTTCCTTTGTCCGTACGCGGATCCCGCCTTGAGTTCGGCCTCCCCCTCAGCGCCTGTCTCGGCTCCTGTGCTCGACACCACCCGCTCCCAGGAGATCTTCACCGCCGCCCAGAAGCTGATGCCCGGTGGCGTCAGTTCGCCGGTGCGGGCCTTCAAGTCGGTCGGCGGTCAGCCGATCGTCTTCGACCGGGTCAAGGGCGCCTACGCCTGGGACGTGGACGGCAACCGCTACATCGACTACGTGGGCAGCTGGGGCCCCGCCATCTGCGGCCACAGCCATCCCGAGGTGATCGCCGCCCTGCACGCCGCCCTCGAGAAGGGCACCAGCTTCGGTGCGCCCTGCGAACTGGAGAACCAGCTGGCGGAGATGGTGATCGAGGCCGTGCCCTCGGTGGAGATGGTGCGCTTCGTGAATTCCGGCACCGAGGCCTGCATGGCGGTGCTGCGGCTGATGCGGGCCTTCACCGGCCGCGAGAAGCTGATCAAGTTCGAGGGCTGCTACCACGGCCACGCCGACATGTTCCTGGTGAAGGCCGGCTCCGGCGTCGCCACCCTCGGCCTGCCCGATTCCCCTGGCGTGCCCCGCGCCACCACGGCGTCCACCCTCACCGCTCCCTACAACTGCCTGGAGTCGGTGAAGAAGCTGTTCGCCGACAACCCCGGAGAGATCGCCGGCGTGATCCTCGAGCCGGTGGTGGGCAATGCCGGCTTCATCACCCCCGAGCCCGGCTTCCTGGAGGGCCAGCGGGAGTTCACCCGTGAGCACGGCGCCCTGCTGGTGTTCGACGAGGTGATGACCGGCTTCCGCATCAGCTACGGCGGTGCCCAGGCCCGCTTCGGCATCACCCCCGATCTCACCACGATGGGCAAGGTGATCGGCGGTGGCCTGCCGGTGGGCGCCTACGGCGGCCGGGCCGACATCATGGAGATGGTGGCCCCGGCGGGTCCGATGTATCAGGCCGGCACCCTCAGCGGCAACCCGCTGGCGATGACCGCCGGCATCAAAACCCTCGAGCTGCTCAAGCAGCCCGGCACCTACGAACGGCTCGAAGCGATCACCAAGCGTCTGAGCGACGGCATCGGTGAGGCCGCCCGGGCCGCCGGCCTGCCCTACAGCGGTGGTGCGATCAGCGCCATGTTCGGCTTCTTCCTCTGCGACGGGCCGGTGCGCAACTTCGAGCAGGCCAAGGCCACCGACAGCGAGCGCTTCGGCCGTCTGCACCGGGCCATGCTCGAGCGGGGCATCTACCTGGCGCCCAGCTCCTTCGAGGCCGGCTTCACCTCGCTGGCCCACAGCGACGCCGACATCGACGCCACCCTGGCCGCCTTCCGCGACGCCTTCGCCGCCGTGGCCTGAGGCTGCTCCTGAACAGCTTCTCCCAGGTGGTCGTCTACAGCACGCCCACCACCCGAGGACACCATGGGCAGCTCGCAGGTGGGCCGTTCCAGTTCCGCGCTGAGGGGGTTCACTGGGTTCAGCGCAGGCCGGCGGCTTTCCCCGCCAGCCTCGTGAGCTGGCTGATGGAGGGCGACGACGACCACACCAGCCGGGCGGATGCGACCCGCTGTCTCGGCCAGATGGGTCCGGCCGCCCGCCCCGCCGTGCTGGCTCTGCTGCGGGCTCTCGACTCCGCGCCCGGGGATCGCGACAGCGGCCATGGCTCTACGGGGGTCGGCATCATCTCTGTGCGGAGCGCGGTGATCGAGGCCCTCGGGCGCATCGGCGACGGGCGGGCCCTGAGGCCCCTGGCTCTGGTGCTGGCCACCCAGCCGGCCCATGCCCGGGTCACCCTGGAGGCGCTGCAGGCGTTGGGTCCGCAGTACCCCGAACGCACCCGGCAGCTGATCCCGCCCGCCGAGGTGGCGGCGGCCCTGCGCACCCTCGACCGCCGCTCGCCTGACTACCTCAAACAGCGTGAGGGAGTGTGCCGGGATCAGGTGGCGGAAGCCGCCCTGCGGGCCCTGGCGGCGATCCGCTGCGCCACCTGTCTGCGGTCCGCTGGCCCGGGAGAGCGCCAGGACGGCCCTGTTGGATGCGGGTGGATGAGAGCGGAACGGTGCATGCGATGTCCCTCAGCGCGCTCCTGGCCACAGCCAGCGGCAGGTCTGGTCCCTGGAGCTGGATGGCGCGCCTGACCCCTGCGTGCTGGTTCGAAGGATCTACACGAGCAAGCCGCGGCAGACCCGTGCTGGAACAACAGCTTGACGCCCTGATCGCCGACTGACGACAGGATGTTATCGGCGAGGCTTGGGGATATCTCGACGACCCAATAAGAGCCAGCTCATAAGAGGAGTGCCAAGCATAGGATTGCAGATGTCAAGACGATTCGGGTATTGGTTTCTTCTTTGCAATAGGAGTGGAGCGATTACTCCTTACTGGTTCTCCGCAAGATTGCATTCGCGGCCGCTGGCGAAACCAGGCTGCGCGACTGCCCGCCACCAATGCGCCAAGCATCTCGTGAAACTCTATGCGACAGCCAATGGTGTGACCTCTCCTTAAACTGATGTACGGCAGACAGTGGCGCTGGCGCCGTGGTTCACGGAGGCGATCTAATGGGCGATGGACTAAGTTGCTCCGCGACGGAGTGACGGCCTTGACGGACCTCATTTCTTCAGGCCTTCCTATCACGGATGCTTATACGGGTATAGAGTTTCTTTTTGATTGGATCCGCTAAGCATTGCTCACGCCATTGCGCCTTCGTAGGCTTATGCTAAGCACTTCTACTTGCCAGCCACGCCGACAGAGAAGAAAGTCAGAGAGTCAACCAGGCAATCTGCAGCAGGCGCCCAGTCCATGGCTGTCGAGTGGCAGGCTTGTCCAGCCTTGGATAAATTTATGGGTGTCCACCATCTCGTCACGGTGGGCGGCCTGATCATCGGAGGTGCCATCGTGATTGAGAAAAAGAGGTTTGGATGTGCTGGTGCGAGTGTGGCTCGCTTGGGCTATGGCGCGATGGTTCTTGAAGGCTATTACGGAGCATCTGATGGCCAGCAAGCAATTGAGGTCATCCGCCAAGCGCTTGATGCCGGGATGAACATGATTGATACGGCTGATGCTTATGGTAATGGCCACAATGAATCTTGGGTAGGGCGTGCCATCGCGGGCAGACGCCAAGATGCCTTCGTGGCCACGAAATTCGGAATCGTCTTCGACGAAGGCGAGGCCGGAACAGATTTGCCTACGGGCTGGGGTTTCTCGCTCAAGATCAATGGCACGCCGCTTTATGTGCGCAAGGCTCTCGACGCGAGCCTGCATCGTCTGGGTGTCGACGTCATTGACCTGTGGTATGCACACTACGCCGATCCAGCTACGCCTATCGAGGAAACAGTGCAAGCGATGGCAGAGGGGGTCAGTGATGGGAAAGTCCGCTATATTGGCTTGAGCAATGTATCCGCCGAACAGGTGAGGCGTGCACACAAAGTTCACCCGATCACTGCAGTGCAGTTTGAATATTCGCTTTGGCGTCGCGAAGCCGAAGTGGATTTGCTTCCCACACTTCGCGAACTTGGCATTGCGCTGGTCTGTTGGGCGCCACTGGGAAGCGGCTTCCTCAGCGGAACAGTTAGCAGCCTGAGCAAGGACGACTTCCGTCATGCCAATCCTCGCTTTACTGGCGAGAATTTGCATATGAATAGGCATCGTTTCTTACCTCTTTTGAAGCTCGCAGAAGAACTCGACGTAACTCCTGCGCAGCTCGCCTTGGCATGGCTACTCCACCAAGGACAGGATATCTTTCCCATACCAGGAACCCGCCGCGCAGATCGGGTCATAGAAAATGCGAAAGCCGCCGATATCCAACTGACTTCTGACCTGCTGACACGCATCAATGAACTCGCACGACCTGGACTCGCAGAAGGTGCCACACTGGTTTGAAATTCTGCCGTCCAACAACATCATTCTGTCGACCCGAAACAAAGGTTTCGACTTCGCCAGAGGATGTTTCGGGCGGGTGATGATGAGCGTGATCCGTAGCAAGCACTCCGCTGAGAGGAAGCCGCATCTGGTACAGAGAGGCAATTCAATAATGGAATGCAGCGGAAGCGGCAGCGGCCCCTTGAGCTGATCTTCTCTCGACCTGTGAGCGGCAACCTGCGGTGGAGGGACATCGAAGCCCTGGATCAGGAGCTTGGTGGGCAGGTAAGCGAGAGGAGGGCAGCCGAGTCGCGGGCGTTCCGTTTGGCGCAGGCAGAGTCTTCCTCAGACCCCACCCATCGCCCGATGCAGATGAGGGTGCTGTTGCTTCCATCCGCAACTGGTTTGAGGAACACGCAGTCACGCCATGAATCTGATGAAACTCCACGGCTACCACGCCAAGAGTGAATACGACGAGGAAGCAGATCTCTTTCGCGGGGAGATTCTCGGCCTGAGCGGAGGGGCTGATTGATGGCGCGAATCCTGATGAGCTTCGGCTGGAGCTCAGGAATCACTTGAGATGGTTCTAGAGGTTTATAACGAAAAACGGCATTGAGCCAAGGAAGCACTTCTCCGGCAGGTTTAATCTTCGAATTCCTGCTTATCGCCATGCAAAGTTGTCGATGGCAGCGCAGGCTCAGGCGAAAAGTCTCAGGTTCCTTGCCCAGGAGGCACTGGAGAAAACTGACATCGCCTGGAAATCGACCCAGGCCAACCGCCTGACCCCCGTTGGCGTAGGTCAGGCCCGGTGATCAGGGGCGGCGTCACGGCCAGCATCGAGCAGGCGGTCGATCTGGTCGAGGGCCTCATCCAGCGGCTCGATTGCCCCGGCCACGGCGGCATCGGTGGCCTCGCTGCTGGGCCACTGGGCATCCACCTGCTGCTGGAGGTGGCGCAGGCCCCCATCGATCTGCTCCAACCGGGTGGAGAGCGCCAGCAGGCGAGCCTCACGGGCGTCCATGCCGGTGCGTGCCGCCTCGAGATTGCGCTGCAGCTGGTCCACCAGACGCTGCCGCTCGCGCTTCAGGGTTGCGGACGGCTCCCGCCGCAACTCTTCGCCGGCGCGGTCCAGCCTGCGCTGCAGATCGTCGACCGAGAGGAGGATGTCGCCGCCGGATTCCAGCAGCGGCCGCCGCTGGGCGATCCGCTCGGGCAGCCCCCGCAGGCGCTCGCAGCAGAGCTGCACCACACCGAGCGGCTCCAGATGGGAGGCGTCCTGAAAGCGCGCCACCGCCTCGCCGCTCAGAAGCTCGGCCTGGAGGGCCAGCTGGGAGGCCCGCTGCAGGGCCGCCTCGATGCCGGCGGCGACGCGGCTGTCGCCCAGCCGCTCCCCCCGCCGGCTGCGGCCGGTGCGCAGCTGCGCCAGGGCCAGGCCGACCACCGCCGCGATCAGCACGGAGAGCGGCAACCCCAGAGCTGTCAGCCGGTTGAGGGCCACGAGCAGCAGCCCGGCGGCCGCCACGGCCCCCGGATCATCGAGCGGGTTCACCAGAGCGAGGCTGGGCGGTGCCATCAGAACGCCAGCTGCAGCTGTTCCATGCGCCTGAGGATGCTGTCGGGCGTGCCCTCCACGAATTCGCCGCCGTTGCTCTCGGCGATCCGGCGCAGGATGCCGGCGTCGTAGCCGCCGCCCTCGCCATAGCCGATCGTGAACACGCCGATCCGTTCATCGCCGGCGAAACCGCTGCGCTTGAGGTCGTCTTCAAGGGTCTGCAGCGAGCGGCGGGAGCCGGAATCGACGCCATCGGTGAGCACCACCACCGCCAGGATCTCACCGGGCCGGCGGGTGCGTCGCAGCCAGTCGCGACCGGCCGCCACCGCGTCATACAGGCGGGTTTCGCCCCCCGCCTGCAGGCTGGCCACGAACGCCGCCGCCTGCTGCGCTCCGGCTGTGCCTCCGCGCAGCACCACCGGTTCGCGGAGATCGCTGTCGAAGTCGATCAGACCCACCACATCGCGCGGTCCGATCTGGGCCAGGTAGGCCTGCAGGCTGCGCTGGGCCGAGGGAAGCTTGTTTCCGGCCATCGAGCCCGAGCTGTCCACCACCAGGGCCACGCGCGAGGGCTTCTTCACCTGATCGCGCCACAGGCTGATGAGCGCCTCCACCACCGCCGGCCGCGGCGCCCGCAGCGAGTCGTAAACGGCGCGCGGATCGGCGCCGTAGGCCGCCGTGATCCGCTCCATCGGCACCGCAGGGTTGGCCGGCCGCAGACCCTGCCCGGCGGCGAGGCGCTGCAGGGCGGGCTGCTGCAGCCGCTCGATCAGCAGCTGGGCCCCTTCCCGCTCCTGGGCCGACACCCAGGGAGCGGTGGGCAGGATGGCGCGCATGGTGCTCGAGTAGGTGGCCCGGGGGTAGACCGCCACGAAAGTCTCCTGGCCGGGTTCACGGCGGCCGTTGGCCGCCACCACCGACGACTCGTACACCGAGGCCACCGAGGCCCAGAACACCCCGTTGCGCTGCATCGCCCGCGCCAGTTCATCCGTGGAGCTCCCGTAGCGCGTCACGTGCTTCTGGATCGCCGCGATCGCCTCCGCATGGGCCTGCACATCGGCCAGCTCCAGCTGCTCAGGCCGCTTGCCCGCCACCTCCGCCACCATCGCCACCAGGGTCTGAAGGCCCGAGTTGGAGCGGGTCGGCGCGGTCTGCACGAAGCGGATCGGCTGGGGCGGCGCCGCTGGATCGAGCTGCTGATGGGTGTCGGCGCGTGCCAGGGCCAGGAACGGCTGGGGCCGCTGCAGACCCTTCGCCAGGGCGGGGGTGGTCATCAGCACCATCGGGCTGCTGGCCAGGGCTGGGGCGTCGGCGGTGGCGGGAATCAGGCTGCGGCCTGGAGCCAGGGCCTGGAGGCGATGGCGCAGCAGCTCCTGGTAGATCTCCCCGTCCACCGACAGCAGGGTGGGGATGCGGGGGTCGTCGGCTTTGCCGCCACCCTGCAGCACCGCCCGCGCGTGGCTTTCCATCTCGCTCACCACATCGCCACTGCCGGCTGAACGGCACTGCAGCAGCAAGCGGGTGCCATCGGCGAGGCGGGGCGGATCGCGCTCGATGGTGGCGGACGCCTCCTGGCAGAAACCGGCGAGGGCGCTCCCCACCAGCATGGTGACCGTGAGCTGCGGGTCCGCGGGCAGAAGCCCGCAGCCGGCCAGCAGCGTCAGGAGGGCCAGGGGCAGGGCGGCCAGCGGGGCCACGGGACGGGCCGGAAGGGTGGCCATGGAACCGCCATGGATCGCCCTTATTGTGCGTTGGCACGGCCGCATCCGGCTGTCGCCAACATCTCCCGGCCTCCCGCGGTGTCCCCGATCACACGCCGCCGCGCGCTCTCCCTCGGCATCGCCACGGCCGCCTTGGTTCTGGCGGCGGCCCCCCTTCCCGGGATGCGCCGTCCGCTTCTCGTGGCGATCGGCTCTGAGCTGGAGCAGCCCCTGGCCGGGATCGAACCCTTCTTCGAGCGGCGCCATCCAGGCATCGATCTGCGCTGGGAGGTGCAGGGCGCCCAGGACATGGTGAACCGGAACCTCGAGGAAGGCCCGGAGCGCGCCCGGGTGCTGATCCCCTCGAACCGCGACCAGCTGCTGGCGTTCGCGGCGGCAGCGGCCGCCCGGGGCAGTGGTGCTCCGTTCCAGGCAGAGCCGCGGCCGATCGCTCGCACCCTTTTGGTGGCGGTGGCCTGGCCGGAGCGCTCCGATCGGCTGTTTCCGCAGGGACGCTTCTCCTGGGCGCGGCTGCGGCAGGCGGCTGAAGCGGGGCAGTGGACGGCCCTGGGGGGGCCGGAAGCCTGGGGCAGCTTCGATCTGCGGGTCACCGACCCGCTGCGCTCCAATTCCGGCCAGCTCACCCTGGCGCTCTGGAGCCGCGATCAACCGGCCCCGGCCGCGGTGGCCCTGCTGAAACGCGCCGTCTACAGGCCGGCCCGCTCCACCGACATCCTGCTGCGGGAGTTCATCAGCGGCGGCCCCAACGACGGCGATCTGGCGATGGTGTACGAGGCTGCTGCCCTGATGCGCTCCGCCGAGGCGGGGCGGCGCTGGCCGGGGGGCTACCGGCTGCTGGTGCCGGATCCCACGGTGGAGATGGTGCTGGCTGCGGCGGTGTTGCGCGGTGAAGGCAGCGGCAGCCCCGCCGATGGCGAGCGCTTCGTGGCGTTCATGGCCGGGCCGGAGGCGCAGGCGGTGCTGCAGGCGGCCGGCTTCCGGGATCCGGATGGCCGGGGCGGCAGCCCGGCCGGCAACCAGGTGCGCCGCCTGCCCCCACCCGAGCGTGCCCAGCTCGACGAGCTGCTGCGCCTCTGGCAGCAGGCGGGCTGAAGCCTCTGCTCACGGGAAGGCGTTGATCGGTGGCTTGCCGGGATCACGATCGGCTGCATCCCCAACCCCTGCACCTGCCTTCTGAATCCTGTTGCCATGTGAGCCTGAGAAACCTCATGGCAGGAGAGGCAGCCACAATTCCTTGAGGAAGGCATTATGGCGATCACGGGCTTCAGCAATCGCTATTTCCAGAGAGCAAAGCTCGGAGTTTACTGCTCGTAGATCAATCTCCTCGTCTGCGGTTGCTGTGCTGATGTAGCGAGAAATATTGAGGTTGAAATCATTCTTTTCGATCTCTGCCATCTCGACTCTGCGGGAATAGCGAGGTTCCTCTTGACGGCCCTTGTAGGTGGTGATGATCCTGGCGATGTGCTCCCGGCTCAGCAGGTTCTGGCGCTTGCCTTTCTCGAAGTGCTCGGCGGCGTTGATGAAGAGTACATCGTTGGGCTTCTTGCATTTCTTGAGCACGAGGATGCACACGGGGATACCGGTGGAATAGAAGAGGTTGGCCGGCAGACCGATCACGGTGTCGATGTGGCCGTCGTTGAGCAGCTTGGTGCGGATGCGTTCTTCGGCGCCGCCACGGAACAGCACACCGTGGGGAAGGATGATCGCCATCACGCCTTCCTCCTTCAAGTAGTGGAAGCCGTGCAGCAGGAAGGCGAAGTCGGCGGCCGACTTGGGGGCGAGGCCATGGCCCTTGAAGCGCACATCATCAGCGAGGGCCTCGCTGGGTTCCCAGCGATAACTGAAAGGTGGATTGGCCACGATGGCATCGAAGCTCGGCTTGTGGGCCGGGTTCAAATCGCGCAGTTTGTCCCACTCATTGAGCAGCGTGTCGCCATGGAAGATCTCGAACTCGGTGTCCTTCACCCCATGCAGCAGCATGTTCATGCGGGCGAGGTTGTAGGTGGTGATGTTCTTTTCCTGCCCGTAGATTCTACCGATCGTTCCACCGGCCTTGGCCACCTGCTTGCGCACATTGAGCAGCAGCGAGCCGGAGTCGCAGGCGAAATCCATCACGCTCTCCAGCCGATTCCTGGTGCCGCTGCTCGGCTCCTGGCTGTCGAGGGTGACGATGCCGGAGAGAATGTCTGAGATCTGCTGCGGGGTATAGAACTCGCCAGCCTTCTTGCCCGAGCCGGCGGCGAACTGACCGATCAGGTATTCGTAGGCATCACCCAGCGCGTCGATGTCTGTGGAGAACTGCGCCAGCCCATCGGCGATCTTCTGGATGATGGTGCAGAGCTTGGCATTACGATCGGTGTAGCTGCGGCCCAGCTTTTCCGACGCCAGATTGATCTCCGAGAACAGGCCCTGGAAGGTGCTCTCAAACGATTCTGTTTCGATGTACTTGAAGCCGGCCTGCAGCGTATTGAGCAGCTCGGCGCTTTGGATGCGGGCTTGATGGGCGATGCTGGCCCAGAGATAGGAGGGTTTGATCACATAATGGATCTTGCGGCGCATCTGCTTTTCAAAGGCATCCACATCCTCGGGGTTGAGCTCATACCAGATGCTGAGCGGCACCAGGTAGCTGTCAGCCTCCAGCTCGGGGTAATCGCCGCCCAGCTCCTTCCTGGCGGCGATCTCGTAGTTGTCGGAGAGATAGCGCAGGAACAGGAAGGCGAGCATGTAATCGCGGAAGTCGTCCGCGTTCATCGCCCCACGCAGCTGGTCGGCGATCGCCCAGAGGGTGTTGCCGAGTTGTTGTTGGCTGGAGTCGCTCATGGCTGCGGTCGTCTCTTGAGTTTTGCTTCCAGGGCCTGGAGATCGGCTTCGTCCTGCTGATCAGCTAGAAGTGCGTCATGCTGTCTGCGTTGTTGGTCGAATTGCTGATAAAGCTCTGCCGTGCGAGCTTCCATCTGCTGATGGCTGACGGAGCCAGCATTGCTCAGCAGCGGAAATCCATTGCTGGTGATGATCTGAGCGACGTTCTGTTTCCAGAAGGCCATGCGGGTTTCCTGTTTGTTTTTGGCACGCAGTTCGGCTGTTTCCAGAAAGATCACCACCAGCCGGTTCAGGGTGTCGATCTCGTCCTCGCTCAGATAGTTTTTGGCCACAACGATGTCCGTCTTGCGCACCTTATCTCCCTTCCAGGTGAACAGACCGAAATGGGGATCAGCTGGATTGGCGCGGGCAAGGATCAGTTCGGCGGCGGTTTTCCCGGTCACGGCGAAGAGGAGTAGATTCTGCACCGTGGCAAAAAACTGCTGCGTGGTCTTGTCCGTCTTGTCGTAATCACTACTCAAGGCAAAGAGTTCACGGACTTTCTGGTAGAAACGTTTCTCAGAGGCCCGGATGTCGCGGATGCGCTCCAGCATCTCATCGAAATAGTCCGGCCTGCCGTCCGGGTTCTTCAGACGCTCATCGTCAAGAACAAATCCCTTGATCAGGTAGTCCTTGAGGACAGTGGACGACCAACGGCGGAACTGCACGCCACGCGGCGAACGCACGCGATAGCCCACGGCCAGGATTGCGTCGAGGTTATAAAGCTTGGTGAGGTAGTTTTTGCCGTCAGCGGCAGTTACCGAGGATTCCTCGGTAACTGACTTGATCTCAAGTTCCCCATCCGCAAAGATGTTCTTGAGATGCAGTCCCACGTTGTCTGTGCTCACGTCAAACAGCTGCGCCATCTCGCGTTGCGTCAGCCAGACGGTCTGATCCTTGGCGCGCAGCTTGATCTGGCTGCGGCCGTCGTCGGTGGTGTAGAGGATCAGGTCATTCATGGCCGGGGCTCCTCTGGGGAGGGAAACAACTGCTGCATCAAGCCTTTCTTGTGGGTCTTGAGGGCTGCGAGCTTCTGGGTTTCGGCGGTGATTAGGGCGTCGAGGTTGCTCAGGCAGGAGGCAATACGTTGTTGTTCTGGCAGTGAGGGCCACGCCAACTCGAGCGCACTGAATCTTGAACTACCAAGATGGGCAACTGACGTTGTTTTGGTCGCGACGTTGGCAAAGGTTCCGTCCTTCTGGCATTTCCGAAAGTATTGGGCCGCGAATTCTTCACACGTTGCAGGAAACGCACGAAAGCGAAGTAACTGGTTCTGCATCGCACAGCGTTCTCTGAATTCGCCTCGGTACATCGATGCGCGCCCCACGAGTTCCAACGATTGCCCTTCATTCAGCAGGACATCGCCATCAAGAATCTCAAATCGGCTGAATTCAGCATCAGTCATCGGCATTTTCAGCACATCTGAAAGATCGATTAAACCGTCTAAAACGTTCTTCGTTCGCAGATATGGCCGCAGAGGGCCTGGTGCATTGACTGCCAATGCCTTTCCCGCGAGTACGGTTCCATATTCATCTACACGCTTCACTTCCCACTCCCCAGCATCCTGAAACTCAGGGAAACGCAGACGAGGCAGGGCTTCACCTTCGCGGGGGAACAGCTGCTGCATCAGCCCCTTTTTATGGGTCTTGAGCGCCTCCACTTTCTGCGCTTGCGCGGCGATCAGTTCGTCCAGCGAACTCAGACAGTCGGCGATCTTTTGTTGTTCACTTGTCGATGGGAGAGAGACCGGGAATGAGAGGAAGACGTCAGGATGGATGCGCCTTGCTTTGCGACTACCATCAGCAGTCTCGCCCAGTTTTACATAGAATTCTTTGCGCTTTACACATTCCAGCAAGAAAACTGGATTCAGTCCGCCAGAGATGTCAAAGCATGGCAAATCAACGGTTGACTCAAAACTGTCTAGGTGTTTAGGAATAATGCCAAAGGCTTGATTCAGGAAATCAAGCTTGCTGTAAATTAACTGACCAGCCTTGCGCTGGTAGTACTGGGTATTAGCACTGCCTTGAATAGCTTCATTCTTCTCAAAGACTCCCTTGCCCCAAAGTTTGACTGTTATCTTCCTTGCGATATTGCCCTTACTGCCAGGCAGACGGCTTTCAGTTAAAAAATCGCCAAGGCGTTTTATTGACCATCCCTCCTCCCCCCGAAACTCCGGAAACCGCAGCTTCGGCACCAGTGCAGTCGTTGCGTCTTGGTTCATCCTTCTGGCTCTCGTCTCACTGCTCATACGCGCTCAACCCTGAGATCTCGCGCCCGCCAGCGCGTTTGGTGAGGAGAGGAACCAGGTCCGCCATCAAGGCGAGTTCGGCCTGGCTGCGCGCCTTCCAACCGAGCTTAAGCGGGGCCAACAAATCGCTGAGCTGCTCGCCATCGAAGATCATGCGGGCCAGGATGCCATCCACAAAAGCGTGCAGGGCCGCGGTGGTGAGGCCGTGCCTGGTGGCGATGGCAGCGAGTTCCTTGGCACTCTGTTCGGCCTTGAAGCGCGTGTAGCCCTCGCGGATGGCGGTTTCGCTCAGGCCTTCGCCCGCCTTCAGCGTGTTGATGTAGGCGGCGATGGCATCGCGCTCGTCGATGAACTTGGCATCGGCGCTGATCAGGCCGATCAGTTCCTCGCGGGTCATCGTGGCCTTGCCCGCTGGCTTCTGCGAATACCGGGCGATCAGGCCCATGATGTAGTCGTAATCAATCACCGCGGAGGCGAACAGCACAAACTCGAAATCGAGCTGATCCACAGGTGTATCCATGGCAGGGCCCTTGCCTCCAGAGTCGTCGCGCTGCTGCCTCAGCTGCCTGGCGGTCTCCAGGTACTGCCCCCGGAACCCCCGCAGCTGGTCCTCCGGCAGCACCTGCTCGATGCTGGCTTGGTCGTCCTCGCTGAGATCGGTGTACTGGTCGAGCTGGGTCTTGAGCCGCTGCACCTCCTTGAAGTGGCTGATGAAGGCCACCTTGGCGGCATCCCCCTTCAGATTGGCGACGTCGGAGGGGGTGCAAGCGAGGCCCTGGGAGGCCATGAACTCCGCCAGCTTCTGGGTGGCGCTCTGCAGCTTCTCGATCACTACCGGCGCTTTGTCCACCAGCCAGATGGAGCGCGCCTGCTCGCCGGTCTTCTCACCCGAGAACAACCCGATGGCGGCATCCACAGCCTCCTGTTGCTGGCGGAAGTCGAGAATGTTGCCGTAGGGCTTGCTGCCGTTCAACACGCGGTTGGTGCGGGAAAAGGCCTGGATCAGGCCATGGTGCCGGAGGTTCTTATCCACATACAGCGTGTTCAGGTACTTGGAGTCGAAGCCGGTGAGCAGCATGTCCACCACGATCGTGATGTCGATCTTGTGGTGGGGCACCTGGGGATTGGCCTTGCGCAGATCCTGCTCCGGCCACTGCTGAGCCTTGATGCGCGTCTGCACATCCTGGTAGTAGAGATCAAACTCGCTGAGGCGATGATTGGTGCCGTAACGGCTGTTGTAATCGGCGAGAATGGCCTTGAGGGCCGCCTTCTTGCCTTCGGGATCTTCCTGGTTATCGAGCTGCTCTTGCGGTAGATCCTCCTGGATCTGCTTCACATCAGCATTCCCCTCAGCAGGAGGCGAGAACACACAGGCGATGTTCAGCGGCTTGAAGTCAGGATCAGCCGCGAGCTTTTCCGCCTGGATGGCCTTGAACAGAGAGAAATACTCAATCGCATCATTGATCGACGCCGTGGCGAGGATGGCATTGAAGCGTCTGGCGGCGGTGGCGGCATCATGCTTTTTGAGGATGGCCTCAATCACGGCACGTTTGGCCAACGCCTCGCCGGGCTTGGGCGGGTTGGCACCCTCGGGTTTGTAGTAGTCGATGTGGAAGCGCAACACATTGCCATCCTCAATCGCATGGGTGATGGTGTAGGCATGGAGCTGCTTCTCAAACAGATCCGCCGTGGTACGCATCGAAGCCTGCGTGTCTTCGATCTTCTGTGAGGTCGCATTCGCTTCGAAGATGGGCGTACCGGTGAAGCCGAACAGCTGGGCCTTGGGGAAGAAGGCCTTGATCGCCTTGTGGTTCTCGCCGAACTGGGAGCGGTGGCACTCGTCGAAGATGAACACCAGACGCTTGTCTTTCAACGCTTCGAGCTGTGCCTTGTAGGTGGCCTGGCCGTTCCTGGCCCGTTGCTGATTGCGCTTGCTGGTCTCATCCAGTGCCAGCCCCAGCTTCTGGATGGTGGTCACGATCACCTTGTCGGCGTAGTCCTCCGACAGCAGGCGCCGCACCAAGGTTGCTGTGTTGGTGTTTTCCTCCACACAGCCGTCCTGGAAGCGGTTGAACTCCTCGCGGGTCTGGCGGTCGAGATCCTTGCGATCCACCACGAACACACATTTGTGGATGTGCGGGTTTTCCTTGAGCAGGGTGGAGGCCTTGAAAGAGGTGAGCGTCTTGCCACTGCCGGTGGTGTGCCAGATGAAGCCGTTGCCGTTGTCCTCATCGATGCAACGCATGAGATGCTGAACGGCATACACCTGGTACGGCCGCATCATCATCAGTTTCTGATCGCCTGCCAGCAGGACCATGTAGCGGCTGATCGTGCGCCCCAGATCACACTTCGGCAGGAAGCGCGCGGCGAAGTCGTCGAGATGGGTGATCTTCTTGTTGTCCTCGCCCGCAAACTCATAGATCGGCAGAAACCGCTCTTCGGTGTTGAAGGCGAAGTGGCGGGCGTTGTTATTGGCGAAGTAATAGGTGCGATCGCGATTGCTGACGGCAAACAGCTGCATGAAGCAGAGCAGCGTGCGGGTGTAGCCGTTGCCGGGATCATTCTTGTACTCCACGATCTGCTCCATCGCACGGCGTGGATTGATGCCGAGGCTCTTGAGCTCAATCTGCATCACCGGCACGCCATTGATCAGCAGGATCAAGTCGTAGCGGTGGTGACTGTACTCCGTATTGATGCGCAGCTGGTTGATCACCTCAAAATCGTTCTTGCACCAATCTTTCAGGTTCACCAACGAGTAGTTCAGCGGCGTTCCGTCGTCTCGGGTGAAGGCATTGAGATTGCGAAGGAGCCTGGCTGCAGCGAAGACGTCGGGCGTGATGATCTCATCAAGTAGACGGGCAAATTCACCATTGGTCAACTCGACGCGGTTCAGGGCCTCGAACTTTTCGCGAAAATTGTTTTCAAGCGCAGCACGGCTATTGATATCTGCTCGATAGGCATATTTAAGTTCAGTTAGCCTGTTAATCAAACTGGCCTCGATTTCCTGCTCCGTCATGAGCCGCGACCAGGTCTGTCGTAAGAAGCTGTATAGCGTAACGCGTGGACAACGCATAAGCCAATCTGCATGTGTGAGATGTTCGGCCGCATCTTCCTGGCTGGTGGCTGCCGTTGACAGGGCCCACGCCAGCGCCCAGCATCCGCACCAATGCCCTGCTGATGACGACCGTCCCCCCGCCATCGACGGCTGTTCGCCGCGGCAGGCAGCGCAGCGCCGGCCCCAGCGAGCGCCGGCAGCGCGGCGCCCTCCGGCTGTCGGCCCTGCTGGCAGCGGTGATCGGCGTCCTGGCCTGGCTCGGCCGCAGCAGTGATCCAGCGGCCAGGCCCCTCACCGCCGGGCCTCTCACCATCGGCGCGGTGATCGCCCTGACGGGCAACGCCAATCTCTACGGCCAGGATCAGCGCGTGGGCCTCGACCTGGCCCGCCAGTGGGCGGCGGGCTGGCGCCACCGGCCCGGCGAGCCGCCGCTGCGCCCGCTCCACTTTCAGCTGCAGGACGGCGGCAGCGATGAGGCCACCGCCATCGCCGGCTTCAACCTGCTGATCCGGCAGGGGGTTCTGGCCCTGATCGGCCCCACCCTCTCGCAGCAGGCGTTCGCCGCCGACCCGATCGCCCAGCGCCGCGGCGTGCCGGTGGTGGCCCCCTCCAACACCGCCAAGGGGATCCCCCAGATCGGCTCCTTCATCAGCCGCGTATCGGCCCAGAGCTCGGTGATCGCGCCGCTGTCGATCAGCGAGGCCCTCAGGCGCGATCCGGGCATCCGGCGGGTGACCGTCTTCTACTCCCAGGACGACGCCTTCAGCACCTCCGAAACGGCGATCTTCCAGCGCACCCTGCGCGAGCGCGGCCTGACGCCGGTGTCGGTGCAGCGCACCCAGCTGGCCGACAACGACTTCCAGATCCCGATCACCGCCGCCCTGCAGGCCGATCCCCAGCTGGTGGTGATCTCGATCCAGGCGGTGGGGGGCGGCAACCTGGTGCGGCAGCTGCGCGAACTCGGCTACCGCGGCCCGATCGTGGTGGGCAACGGCATGAACACGGCGAACATCTACCCGATCTGCCAGCGCTGGTGCGACGGCATCCTGATCGCCCAGGCCTACAGCCCGGAGCTCGACACCCCGATCAACCGCCGCTTCCGGGAGCTGCTGCGCCGCAGCAGCCCGGACCACGCCCCCTCCCAGATCACCGCCCAGGCGTTCACGGCCTACCAGGTGCTGTTCGAGGCGGTGCAGCGGCTGCAGCGGCGCGGCGGCCTGGAGAGCGTCACCCTGGGGCAGGCCCGCAAGGCGTTGATGGAGGAGCTGCTCGCCGGGACGTACGACACCCCGCTCGGCCCGATCCGCTTCACGCCCGACGGTGAGCTGGTGCAGAGGCGCTTCTACGTGGCCGAGGTGCGCATGGATCCCGGCGGCCGCAGCGGCCGCTTCGCCCTGGTGCGCGAGGCCGGGGCCCCATGATCGACGCCGTTCTGCAGACCCTGCTCAACGGGGCCGCCAGCGGTGGCGTCTATGCCCTGGTGGCCCTCGGCTACACCCTGGTGTTTTCCGTGCTCGGGGTGATCAACTTCGCCCTCGGGGCCCTGTTCTCCCTGGGGGGCTACTTCACCTACCTGCTGATGGGCGGTCGCATCAGCGCCAATGGAGGTCTGCCGGGCTGGGGGCTGCCGCTGGGTCTTCCGTTCTCGCCGGCCCTGCTGCTGGCGGCCCTGCTCACCGGTCTGGTCTCGCTGCTGGTGGAGCGCCTCGCCTTCGCGCCCTTGCGCCGCCGCGGGGCCGAGCCGCTGCTCTACCTGATCACCAGCCTGGGTGCCGGCCTGGTGCTGGTGAACCTGCTGCAGATGCTGATGGGAGCCGAGGGCTACGCCTTCCCCGCCACCGCCCTCGCGGGCCTGCCCGATGCGCTGCAGGTCGCCGGCGCCCGCATCCGCAGCGTGCAGGTGCTGCTGCTGGCGGTCTGCACCGCGGCGGTGATCGCGCTCACCCTCTGGCTGGAGCGCAGCCGCAGCGGTCACGCCCTCAAGGCCGTGGCCGAAGACGCCACCACCGCCCGGCTGCTGGGGATCGACAGCGAGGCGATGCTGCGGCTGGCCTTCCTGCTCAGCGGCGCCCTGGCCGGCCTCGGCGGCGGCCTGATCGGCGTGAGCATCAGCCTGCCGGGGCCGTACATGGGCATCGGCTACGGCCTCAAGGGGCTGGCGGTGCTGGTGCTCGGCGGTCTGGGCAGCGTGCCCGGCGCCATCGCCGGCGGCCTGCTGATGGGGCTGGCGGAGGCGCTGGTGCCCGCCGACGCCTCCGGCTGGCGGGACGCCCTGGCCTTCGCGATCCTGTTCCTGGTGCTGCTGGTGCGTCCGAGCGGCCTGCTGGGCCGCCGGCAGGTGGAGAAGGTGTAGCCCCATGGCCATCGCCCCTGCAGGAGGAACCCGGTGATCGATCACGGCCTGCTGGTGCAGATGCTGATCGGCGCCCTGCTGGGGATCTCGGTGTACCTGCCGCTGGCCACCGGGCAGCTGTCGCTGGCCACCCCGGCCTTCTATGCCGTCGGCGGCACCCTGGCGGCCCTGCTCTCCACGCGCTGGTCGGCGCTGGGGGCGAGGCTCGACGGCAGCTTCCCCCTGCCCTCCTTCCTGCTGGAGCTGGCGCTGGCCGGAGCGCTGGCGGGTCTGCTGGCCCTGCTGGTGGGCCGGCTGGTGCTGCGCCTGCAGGGGATCTACCTGGCCATCGCCACCATCGCCCTGGTGGAGATCGTGCGGGTGGCGATCCTCAACCTGCCCTTCACCGGCGGCGCCGTGGGCATCTTCGGCATCCCCCAGCCCTTTCCCACCGCCGCCGGCTACCTGCTGCCCGCCCTGGCCCTGCTCTTCCTGGCGGGGTGGGTGTGCCAGCGGCTGGAGGTGATGGCCCTGGGCCGGGCGATGGCCGCCGTCCGCGAGGACGAACTGGCGGCGCGCTGCATGGGCATCGCCACCACCGGGGTGAAGCTGAGCGCCTTCGTTCTCAGCGCCGTGCTCGCCGGCAGCACAGGCGCCCTTGCCGCCCACTTCCTCAACACCTGGAATGCCCGCCAGGGCAGCTTCGACACCGCCGTCACGATGCTGGCCTTCGTGATCCTGGGGGGATCGCGCAGCTGGCTGGGGCCGGTGCTCGGCGGCCTGCTGCTCACGGCGCTGCCGGAACTGCTGCGGCCCGTGGGCGACGTGCGCCTGGTGCTGTTCGGCCTGGTGATCCTGCTGGGGCCGGCGCTGTTTCCCCAGGGGCTGGTCACACCGGCCCTGCTGGAGCGCCTGGGCCGCTGGGGTGAGGGGAGCCGCCCATGAGCGCCGCGCCGCCGCTGCTGGAACTCGATGGGCTCAGCTGCCGCTTCGGCGGCCTGGTGGCCCTCGATCAGGTGAGCTTCGCCGTGCAGCCGGGGGAGGTCTTCGGCCTGATCGGCCCCAACGGCGCCGGCAAGACCACCCTCTTCAATCTGATCTCCGGCCTCACCCCCCCCAGCGCCGGCCGGGTGCTGTGGCGGGGAAGCCCGATCGACGGCCTGGGGCCGGAGCGGATCAACCGGCTCGGCATCGCCCGCACCTTCCAGAACCTGCGCCTGTTCGACAGCCTCAGCCTGCGCGAGAACGTCCTGGTGGGCCTGCATCGCGAGGCCCGCGCGCCGCTGGTGGAGGCCCTGAGCGGCAGCGCCGGCTTCCGCGCCCGGCAGGCCGCCCTCGAGCGCGGGGCCTCCGAACTGCTGGCCCTGTTCGACCTCGAGGGCCGCGCCGACGACCCGGCCGCTGGCCTCTCCTACGGCGACCGCCGGCGGCTGGAGATCGCCCGGGCCCTGGCCACCGGCCCCTCGCTGCTGCTGCTCGACGAACCGGCCGCCGGCATGAACCCGGCCGAGAAGGAGGAGCTCTGTGCGCTGATCGCCCGGCTGCGGGAGCAGTTCCGGCTCACGGTGCTGATCATCGAGCACCATGTGCCGCTGATGATGCGCCTCTGTGATCGCCTGGCCGTGCTCAATTTCGGCCGCCGCATCGCCCTGGGCACCCCCGAGCGGGTGCGCCACGATCCAGCGGTGATCGAGGCTTACCTGGGCGGAGGGCCCGGTGCCGCAGGATCGTCATGAGTGCCGCCCACACCGTCAGCACCGCCCCCGTGCCGGCCGCTCCCCTGCTGGAGCTGCAGGGGCTGGAGGTGCGCTACGGAGCCGTAACCGCCGTGCGGGGCCTGGATCTGCAGGTGCGGCCCGGCGAGCTGGTGACCCTGCTGGGCGCCAACGGCGCCGGCAAGACCACCACCCTGCGGGCGATCTCCTCCCTGGTGCCGGTGGCCGCGGGCCGGATGCTCTGGCAGGGGGGCGAGTGCACCGGCTGCCGCACCGAAGCCACGGTGCGCCTGGGCATCGGCCACTGTCCCGAGGGGCGCCGGGTGCTGAGCCGCCAGAGTGTGGCGGCCAACCTGGAGCTGGGGGCCTGGCTGCGCCGCGACCGCGAGGGCATCGCCGCCGACCGGGAGCGCTGCTATGCCCTCTTCCCGCGGCTGGCGGAGCGCCGCCACCAGCTCGCAGGCACCCTGTCGGGCGGTGAGCAGCAGATGCTGGCGATCGCCCGGGCGCTGATGGCCCGCCCCACCCTGCTGCTGCTGGATGAACCCAGCCTGGGCCTGGCCCCGAAGCTGGTGGCCGAGGTGATGGGCACCCTGGCGGAGCTGCACCGCGGCGGGCTCACGATGCTGCTGGTGGAGCAGAACGCCGCTGCCGCCCTGGAGATCGCCGACCGGGGGGTGGTGCTGGAGAGCGGCACGGTGCAGCTGGAGGGTTCGGCCGTGGCGCTGCGGGCCGACGAGGGACTTCGGGCTTCCTATCTCGGGGCGGGCTGATGCGCGTTGCTGCCCTCTGATCGCCCGCCGATCGGACAGATGGCTGGGCTCAGATGAACCAGGCCAGGGTGCCCAGGCTCAGCAGGGCGACCAGGGCCCAGAACTGGAAGGCATGGTCGAGACGATCGAGTTTGGCCAGCAGCTGAGGGGAGGGCTCCGAATTCTCAGTGCCGGCAGCCTGGGCTCCCGCTATCTGGTTGGCCCCCCACAGGTAGAGCAGGAACGAGGCCAGGGTGATCAGGTAGGCGATCGCATAGATCTTGTCGAGATAGGTGAGGTAGGGAAGTTCGGGTAGCTGGTCTTTATAGCCCTGCTGCAGGAACACCAGCGTGAGCAGCACGGTGGTGGGGATCGCCAGCCTCACTTCCCACAGGTTGCTGGCCAGACCCGGGCTCAGGATCACCACCGCCAGGGTCACGGCAAGGGGCTGGAACATGGTCCAGATCGAGGCCCAGATCGAGCGGCGGTAGGCCACGGAAAACACCAGCTGGCTGTAGTCGTTGGGAGGGACATCGGTGCGGGCGGTGTCTAAGCCGAAGTCGCTGGCATAGCGATGGCGGCGTTCCTGGAAGCTCCAGCCCTGGGTCACGAAGCCCGGCAGGCCGATGTTGCGGCCGATCTTGGAATCGTCCACGTCGGGGATCAGGCGCAGCGACTGGAACAGCAGCTGGTCGGTCTGGTCGTTGGGCTCGATCACGATCGGCAGATCGAGCGTCTGGAAGGGGTAGTGCCGCAGGGTGAGGTCCTGGATGTAAAACTTGCTGGAATATTGGTAGATCTGATAGAAGGAGCCGTCATCAAGCTGCTTGGGTCGCTCCGAGGCCTTCAGCTCCACACCGTCCCACCGTTCCACCTGGTTCTCCAGCATCAGCAGATTGTCAGGGCTGGTGTCGGCTTTCTCCAGAAGTTGCTGCAGATTGGCTCCCCAGCGCATCCAGAGATAACCCTCGCCGATGAAGGAGGGCTGAGCGAGATCCAGGGCGTGGTTGTTGGTGGCGTAGATGCCCACCGTGAGCGTGTAGGGCACCCTCGACACCGGGCCTGCCGGCACCACCAGATCCTCCATCGGCTGGGGACGGGGTTCGTTGAGCCCCACGATCAGCGCCAGCAGGGCGAGGATCAGCGCCAGCAGGCCGGCGGTGCGCCGTGCCGCGCCACCGCGGGGGAGGCCGAGGCGCGAGAGCAGGGGGAATCTGGGGCGGCGCATCGGCCGAAGGCACTCCGATCCCCAGCTTCCCACCCGGTTTCCACCGTGGCCACCACCGCTACGGTGACGCCAGGTGGTTCCTCCGATGCGCCTTCTGCCCCGTTCCTCCCGCCTGCTGCCTGCTCTTCTGCTGCTGATCGGCCTGACAGGTCCGGCTCTCAGTCTCGTGGGCTGCCGATCGAAGGAGCCGGAAACGCCCGTGGCACCGGCGCCCCGGCGGGTGTCGGCCCTCGGGCGGCTCGAGCCCGAAACCAAGATCCGCAAGGTGTCGGTGTCGAGTTCCCTCAGCGGCGACCGGGTGGAGGAGTTGCTCGTGGAGGAGAACGAGCTGGTGAAGCGGGGGCAGCCGCTGGCGGTGCTCAACAGCTTCGGCACGCTCAAGGCCGCCCTCGATGAGGCCAACCGCGATGTGGAAGTGGCCCGCAACAAGCTGGTGCAGGTGAAGGCCGGCGCCAAGCAGGGCGAGATCCGGGCGCAGGAGTACAAGATCAAGGCCCTCGAGAGCCGGCTCGCGGCAGAGAAGCTCTCTCAGGATCAGAGCGTGGCCAGCAAGCGGGCGCGCATGCAGGAGGCCAAGATCGAGGCCCAGCGCTTTGAGGCCCTCTACCGCAGTGGTGGAGCCTCGGAACTCGAGCGCGACCGCTACCGCACCCGGGCAGACACCACGCTTTCGGAACTCAACGAAGCGGTCGAGACCCGAGAGGGCACCCTCAGCACCCTTCGGGCCCAGATCCTGAGCGAGGAGCAGACCCTGGCCAAAATCCGCGAGGTGCGGCCCGAGGATGTGGCCACGGCCGAGAGTGAACTTGAGAAGGCGATTGCCGCCCGCGACCGGGCCAAGCAGGAGTTCAGCTACGCCACCGTCACCGCCCCGCAGGATGGGCAGATCCTGAAGATCATCGCCAGACCCGGCGACAAGATCAGCGATGATGGTCTGCTGGAGATGGCCGACACCTCGAAGATGGTGGTGACCTCCGAGGTCTACCAGACCGACATGCAGGGGATCTACATCGGCCAGCCGGCCACGATCACCGCCGATGGATTCAAGGGAAGTCTGAGGGCAACCGTCTATCAGGTGAACCGCCAGGTGCAGCGTCAGTCGATCTTCGCCGGTGAGCCAGGCGAGAACATGGATCAGCGGGTGTTCGAGGTGAAGCTGCGGCTGGATCCGAAGGATCTCGAGCGCACCAATGTGAAGTTCGCCTCCAACCTGCAGGTGAACGTGGTGTTCGATCCCAAGCCCTGATGGCCGCGCCCTTCACCAAGCTGCTCAAGCGCACCCCAGTGGCCTGGCTGCAGGTCACGAACAATCCGGTGAAGCTGTTGATCGGCCTGGCCGGCGTCAGTTTCTCCAATCTGCTGATGTTCTTCCAGCTGGGCCTGCTGGACAGCCTTTACAACAGCCAGCGCAAGCCGATCGAGCGCATGGACGCCGATCTGGTGATGGTGAGCAAGAAATACAGCAACATGGGCTCGCTGCAGGAGTTCCAGCGCAGCCGCCTGTATCAGGCCCTCGGCGTGGAAGGGGTGCAGTACGTGTCACCGCTGCGGATCGCCCGGGGCACCTGGATCACGCCCAGCACTCGCAAGTCGTTCGATGTCTACGTGTTCGGCGCCAACCTCGCCTATCCCTCCCTCACGTTTCCTGAGGTGGAGGCCAATGCCTCGCGCCTGCGCCTGCTGGGCAACGCCCTCTTCGATCGCAACTCCAAGAAGCAGTACGGCCAGGTGGCCGAAGGTGTGGAGCGCGATGGCACCTTTGCGCTGGAGATCAACAACAAGCAGATCAAGGTGATCGATCTGTTCACCATGGGTGCCACCTTCGCCGCCGAGGCGAACCTGATCGTGAGCGACAGCACCTTTCTCTATCTGTTTCCCAAGGCCGATCCGGCAAAGATTCAGGTGGGCCTGATCAAGCTCACCCCCGGGGCTTCTCCCGCCGCGGTGAAGGCGGCGATCGATCCGCTGCTCGGCAACGACGTGCAGGTGCTCACACGCCAGGGGCTCTCGGAGCTGGAGCTGGAGTACTGGAAGCGCAATGCCTCCGTGGGCTTCATCTTCTCCCTCGGTGTGCTGGTGGGTTTCGTGGTGGGCAGCATCATCGTGTATCAGATCCTCTATGGCGATGTGATGAACTCCCTGCCTCAGTACGCCACTCTCAAAGCGATGGGCTACAAGGATGGCTATGTGATCGGCGTGGTGATTCAGCAGTCGGCGATCCTGGCGGTGATTGGCTTCATCCCAGGTGTGCTGATCTCCTATGGCCTCTATGCCCTGTTGGCCAGTGTCACCAAGCTCACCGTGTTCATGACTCTCACCCGGGCCCTGCAGGTGCTGATCCTCACCTTCGTGATGTGCGTGGGCTCCGGCACCCTTGCCACCCGCAAGCTGGTGCAGCTTGACCCCGCCGACGTGTTCTGACGCCGATGACGGACACTCCCGCCGCAGCTCCGATCATCTCGCTGAAGCATGTGAACCATTGGTTCGGCAGCGGCGAGAGCCGCAAGCACGCCCTCAAGGACATCACCCTCGACATCCACCCCGGCCAGATCATCATCTGCACCGGCCCCTCCGGCTCCGGCAAGACCACCCTGCTCACCATGCTCGGCGGCCTGCGCTCCTGCCAGGACGGCAGCCTCACCATCCTGGGGAACGAGCTCAATGGGGCCAGCAAGGAACAGCTGGCCGAGTTGCGCCTGAATGTGGGCTTCATCTTCCAGGCCCACAACCTGATGATGTTCCTCAACGCCCGCAAGAACGTGCGCTTGTCGCTGGAACTGCACGACCAGTACTACGACCAGGACATGGATCGCCTCGCGGACGAGATGCTTGCCAAGGTGGGTCTGGCGGATCGGGTCGATTACTTCCCCGCCAATCTCTCAGGAGGTCAGCGGCAGCGGGTGGCGATCGCCCGGGCCCTGGTGGCCAAACCGAAGATCCTGCTGGGTGATGAACCCACCGCCGCCCTCGACAAGGATTCGGGCCGCACGGTGGTGAACCTGATGAAGGAGATGGCCGAGAAGGAGAAGACCACGATCATCATGGTCACCCACGACAACAAGATCCTCGACGTGGCCGATCGCATCATCATCGTCGAGGACGGCATGCTGGCCACCAAGGAGCAGGAGGAGGCCTTCGTGGCCCGGATGCGCGATTCCGCCCACTGATCCGTCCCCTCCTGCCCCGGGAGTCGACGCTCTTCAGCCCTGCGAGAGGTTTGGTGCCTGCAGCAATTGGCCCGTGGCCTGGGCATCGATCGGTCGGCTGATCAGGTAGCCCTGGAACAGATCGCAGCCCAGGTCCTTGAGCAGGCTGAACTGTTCCTCGGTTTCCACGCCTTCCGCCAGGGTGGTGAGGCCGAGCTGGCGGGCCATCGCGATCGTGGCGGCCACGATGCTGCGGTCGGTGTCGCGCTCGCTGAGCTGATCGACGAAGCAGCGGTCGATCTTGAGGGTGTCGAGCTGAAGGTGATGCAGCACCTCCAGGGAGGAATAGCCGGTACCGAAGTCGTCGATCGCCAGGCGGCAGCCCATCTGCGCCAGCAGGCCCAGCTGCTGCTTCACCCGGGCCGGGTCACGCTGAATCGCCGTTTCGGTGAGTTCGAACTCCACCTGGGACGGGTGGATGCCGTGCCGTTCGAATGCGGCACTGATGCGTGTGTGAAAGGGGCGCTGCCCGTCTTCCAGCTGCACTGCCGACAGGTTGATCGCCAGCCGCGGCGGCACCAAACCCTGGAGCTGCCATGCGTTGAGCTGCTGCAGGGCACGCTCCAGCACCCACTCGCCGATCGAATGGATCAGACCCGTACTTTCGGCGATCGGAACGAAGCAGGCCGGGGAGATCGTCTGGCCATGGCGGTTGGTCCAGCGGAGCAGTGCCTCCATGCCCACCACGGAGCGCTGCCCATCCACCTGGGGTTGGAAGACCAGGGCCAGTTGATCGCGATCGATCGCCCGGGCCAGTTCCTGCTCGATGCGGATGCGCTCGGTGATGCGCATGCTCAGCACGGTGGAATACACCGCCAGCTGCTGACTGCCGCGCGACTTGGCCTCCATCATCGCGGTGTTGGCCGCCTGCAGCAGGCCTGTGGCATCCACGGCGTGCTCGGGCCACACGCTCACTCCTGCCGAAACGGTGGCCACCACCGAGAACTCCTCCTCGATGCGATGGGATTCTGCCAGGCTGGTCTGCAGCTTCTGGGCCAGCTGCTTTGCGGCACCGATCGATCCGATGCTCGGCGCGATCACCAGGAACTCGTCGCTGCCGATGCGGGCCAGCCACGCCTGCGGGCCCAGTTCGGCCCGCAGCTTGCGACTGGCCTCGATCAGCACCCGGTTGCCCACGCCCATACCGAAGCTGTCGTTGATGGCCTGGAAATGGTCGAAGTCGAGATTGATCACCGCCACGCTGCGGTGGCCCGAACCCTCACGCAGCAGCAGGTGAAGATGGCGCAGGCTGGCGTTGCGGTTGGGAAGCTCGGTCACCGCATCGACGAACGCCGCGTGCTCCAGCTGCACCTTCACCGCGTTGAACGCGGTCACGTCCTGCACCGTGCCGATGCTGCGCACAGGAGTTTTCTGCCCATCGAAGCGGGTGGTGCCTCGCTCCACCACCACCTTCACCGTGCCGCCTGGCAGCAGCAGCCGGTGCTCCACCTCATAGGGGCGCCGGGTGTCCAGCGATTCCTGGAACGCCATGGTCACCAGATCCCGGTCGTCGGGATGCACGAATTGCAGGAAGGCCGCGTAGGTGGGGGTGGTGCGCTCCGGCGTGGTTTCGAAGATCCGGAAGGTTTCCTCCGACCAGATCAGGTCCTGGGTGCGGTGCTCCAGTTCCCATGAACCGATCTGCGCCACCTTCTGGGCTTCGGCCAGCATCAGGTTCGTGCGCATCAGCTGGTTCTGAATCCGCAGCAGCTCCGCTCGCTGCTGCCGGGCCACCAGCAACAGCGAGACGCCGTTCACACAGACCCGCCGGACAAGGACTTCCACCTCCAGAACGGTGCCGCTCCGGTGAAGCAGCCGGGCGCGCTGCGTGCTCTCCCGGAGCCGCCAGATCGCACGCAACTGGCGACGAACAGCTTCTGAATGGCCACCTTCCAGCAGATCCGCCGGGCTCAGGTCCAGGAAGGCGGCATGGTCGTAGCCCAGCTGGGAACAGGCGGCGGCATTG
>JBKDPV010000033.1:0-9148 GCA_046342315.1 Cyanobacteriota bacterium | reverse complement strand
GCCTGGCACGTAGCTCCAGGCCCGCACGCGCCAGCCCCGGCGGGCGAGGCTCTCCAGCAGGCGGCGGTAGCTGAGCTGGGGGGTGGCGGCCAGGTAGCTGCCACCGATGAACTCCACAGTGCCCGCCGGCGGGCCCGGCCTCTCCGCCGCCAGCGTCCACAGCGGGCCCTCCTGCCGCCAGACGGACATCTTCATCCTCCCCTGCCGGCCAGTGCCTGCAGCGCGGCCCTGGCCTCCCGCAGGTGAGCCGGACCGTTGAGCAGATCGTCGAAGCGGTGGCGGATCACACCCTGACCGTCGATCACGTAGGTGACGCGGCCGGGCAGCAGCAGCAGGGCGTTGGGAACGCCGAAGGCCTTGCGCAGCCGGTTGCCCTCATCCACCAGCAGGGGATAGGGAAGGGCATGGCGATCGCGGAAGCGGCGATGGCTGGCGGCATCGTCGCCGCTCACCCCCCACACCTCGGCGCCGAGCGCCTGCAGCTCGCTATAGGCGTCACGGAAGGCGCAGGCCTCGGCCGTGCAGCCGGGCGTCTCGTCCTTGGGATAGAAGAAGAGCACCAGGGGTTTGCCGGCCAGATCGTCGCTGCGGCGCTCGACGCCGTCAGCATCGCGCAGGGCGAAGGACGGCATGCGGTCGCCGGTGCTGAGGCCCATGGTCGGCAGGGATGGCAGGGCCAACCCTAGGCAGGAGAACCACGGCTCCCGTGGGCCGCTGGGGCGATGATCCTCCCCTTGCCGGCGCGCTGCGGGCTGAGACCATGGAGGCCAGGAGGTGAAGCCTGATGCGCGAGCCGGCTCGAGAGTGGGAACAGCCTGATCTGCTGCCTGATCTGCTGCCTGGACGGCCACCCGATCTCCCGAGCGAGCCCCTGCCCGGATGCGCCGCAGGCCTCACCCCGGCCCGCGCCCCGGAGCTGGCGGTGTTCCGGGAGGAGCAGGGCAAGGTTCCTGCGGTTCCCTCCCGGCTGTTGATCCTCGACACCGAGACCACGGCCCTGTCCCCGGATGTTGGCACCTGCATCGAGGTGGGGGCAGTGCTGTTCGCCGTGCCCCAGCGCACGGTGCTCATGCAGGTGTCGTTTCTGCTGCCCTGCCGCAGCAATCCGGCGGTGGCGATCAACGGCATCGAGGCGGCCACCACCTGTCTGCCCCAGCCCTGGCGCGCCGGGCTGGCCTGCTTCAGCGCGATGGTCGATGCCTGCGAAGCGGTGGTGGCCCACAATGCCGCCTTCGATCGTCAGTGGTTCGGTCACGGGGAACTGCCGGCCCTGGAGCGTCCCTGGATCTGCTCAATGGAAGACATCCGCTGGCCGCCCGACCGCCAGCTGCGGGCCACCCCTTCGGTGCGCGATCTGGCCCTGGCCCACGCTGTGCCGGTGTGGGCGGCCCACCGTGCCCTCACCGACTGCATCTACCTGGCCCAGGTGTTCGAGCGCTGCCCCGACCTCGAGGCACTGTTGGCGGGAGCCCTCGAGCCACGGCGTCTCTACCGCGCCTGCCTCTCCTACGACGAACGCCACCGGGCCCGGGAGGCCGGCTTCCGCTGGAACGACCCGGTGCCGAAGGCCTGGACCCGGCGGCTCAGCGAGCGGGAAGTGGCGGCCCTGCCCTTTTCGGTGGAGGCAGTGGCGGCCTGAAGGCTGCCGCTCAATTCCGAACCCTTCCGGCATTCCCGCCCGCCGGCCGATCCTGGTGGCCACGCTGGAGGCACTCCGACGCGCTCGTGTGTCCAGCCGGCCGTCCTCCCGCTCTGTTGCCCGGTCCTCCGGCCTGTCGGAGGATCTGCCGTCGCGGCTGCGCCGCTGGCAGTCGGTGCGCTCCTGGGCCCGGCTGATCCGTGAGGCCGAGGCGCTCTGGCATGTGGACGTGCGGGCCCTGCACCGGCTGGCGGCCCAGGAGTTGGTCCAGCTTGTGCAGGAGGTGCCGCCCCGGCTGCGGGGCCGGGTGAACCTCTGGCTGGAGCGCTTCCGGGTGAGCACCCGGCTGCATTGAGCGTCGAGCACTCAAGCCTGGGATGGCGGGGCCGCTGGTTCATAGCGGCGGTTCACCTCGTTCCAGTTCACCAGGGACCACCAGGCCTGGATGTAGTCGGGACGGCGGTTCTGGTACTGGAGGTAATAGGCGTGTTCCCACACATCGAGGCCCAGCAGTGGGGTGCCCCGTTCGATGCCAGGGAGGTTCATCAGTGGGTTGTCCTGGTTGGCGGTGCTGGTGATCGCGAGCTCACCGTTGGGTCTGAGGATCAGCCAGGCCCAGCCCGATCCGAAGCGTGCAGCTGCGGCCTGGTTGAACTGGGCCTGCATCGCCTCCATGGAGCCGAAGCTGGCGGTGATGGCCGCCCCCAGCTCCTCCGATGGCGCACCACCCTCACCCTCCCGTGCCATCACGGCCCAGAACTGGCTGTGGTTCCAGTGCCCGCCGCCGTTGTTGCGCACAGCCTCCGGGAAGCTCCTGATCCGGCTCTGCAGTGCATCCAGGCTGAGCCCCCCCAGAGCCGGGTTAGCCGCGATCTGGGCGTTGAGGTTGGTTACGTAGGCACCGTGATGACGGTCGTGGTGGATCGTCATCGTGGTGCCGTCGATCACGGGCTCCAGTGCATCGGCGGGGTAAGGGAGTGGCGGCAGTGTGAACGTGGCCCGGGCGGCTGGTGCCTGGCCCAGCAGCACGACCAGTGTCAGCAGGCAGGCCAGCAGGGGCTGTGTCAGGAACCGGAGGCGCATGGATCGGCAGCGGGGAGGTAAGGCCAGCCTGGCTGATGCCACAAAAAAACCGCTTCCTGGCGGAAGCGGCTTAGAAACGGGGATTTCAGGATGGATCTGGAATCGGAGCGGCGGGATTTGAACCCACGACCCCCACTACCCCAAAGTGGTGCGCTACCAAGCTGCGCTACGCCCCGGCGAGACAGAAGATATCACAGCGACTTCCCACTGGCGGCGGCCCGTTTCAGCCGCTTCAACAGCCGTGCTGTGAGCCGATCGCGGCTCAGGCTCGCGTAGCCCGGCAGGCGCTGGACGCGAGCCATCCGGCGCAGGTCGGCCATCCCCATGGTGGCCAGCCGCAGCTCCGGCAGCCGCTGCCAGGCACCGGAGGGCGGTGGCAGTTCGGCTCCCTCCCGACTGTCGCGAAAGCCCGCCAGCGCCCCGCCGGCCATCCATTCCGGGATCAGCACGAACAACACCGCCAGCAGTCCGTAAAACTCCACCAGCCCCCGCGGCAGGGGGTGGAGGGGGCGGGGCTTGCGCTCCTCCGCTTCGGGTTCGACCATCAGATCACCGCGCCCCCGCGGCCGGGTGCGGCGGGAAGCGCTTCCGGGCTACGCCACTGCAGCGGCGGATCGGTCGACGGTGTCAGGCGCGCCGTCCAGGCGGCAAGGGCGAAGCAGATCCCCACGGCCAGCACCAGGCCCAGGATCACGATCCGATCCGGCAGTGGCGTCATCCCTGGTCGGTGCGGGTGCAGGTGAGGCGCATCGGCAGCCGCTCCACGGTGAGTTCGTCGCCCCGAACGATCAGACGCATCTCGTCATTGCGGTAGCGCAGACCCGGGGCATCGGAGGCTTCGCGGAACAGGGTGGAGCGGTAGCGGCCGGCGATCAGTGAGGCCTGGGAGTCGTTGCGCTCGACCACCACAGTGCCCCGGTCGTCGCAACGGTAGCTGTCGCGCTGCTCATAGTCCTCCCACCAGGGGGAGCCCATGGCCAGAAGAGGAAGCAGCCCCAGGCTCGCGAGCAGGGGGGTCATCGGCGGAGGGAGGCGAAGGAGTGGTGCGAGGGAATCAACAAAGGGCGATCGGGGCGTTGTCACCCCGCAGCACGCAATGGGAGACCGACCAGTCGTAGGAGTCCCAGATGTGGGCTGGCAGGAGATAGTCAGCCCCGGGGAAGGCCCCCAGGCGCACCCCGGAGGGCTGGGCGGAACAGTAGGGCCGGCTGCCCGGCTTGGCGAGGTACTGCTGGTGGTAAGGCTCGGCGAAATGGAAGCGGGCGTCGGCGCGGAGTTCGGTGGTGATCGGCCCGAAGCCGGCCTCCGCGAGGGCGGCCTGGTAGGTGGACCGGCTCGCTTCGGCCAGGGCCAGCAGGGCTGGATCGTTCACATAGATGGCCGAGCGGTACTGGCTGCCGCGGTCGTTCCCCTGGCGGTCGCCCTGGGTAGGGTCGTGGCACTCCCAGAACAGCTTGAGCAGATCGGCGAAGCTGATCCGGCCTGCATCCCACACCACCCGCACCACCTCGGCATGGCCGGTGCGGCCACTGCAGACCTGGTTATACGTGGGATCCGCCAGGGTGCCCCCGGCGTAGCCAACGGCGGTGGTGATCACCCCAGGCAGACGCCAAAAGCCTTTCTCCGCTCCCCAGAAGCAGCCACAGCCGAACAGGGCTTCCGCCTGACCCGGCCCGGGTTCGGCATCGATCGGGGTGCCGAGGACGGCGTGGGGAAGGTTGTGCACCATCGCGGCGATGGTGCCGCCGGTGGCGTTGGTGCCACCGGCGGCGGGGGAAGGGGATCCGAACAGCCCGAACACGCCTGATCTGCAGATGGCTCGAGCCTAGGGGGGGCCTCAGGCCTCCGCGTCCGGCACCAGGGCGATGTGGTTCAGCAGGGTGGTGGTGAAGGCGAACAGCAGAAAGGGCAGGGAGAGCACGAGGATCAGGCCCACGCCCACCAGGGCGAACAGGGGTTTGCTGGCACCCATGAGAGCCAGGCCCGCCGCCAGGCTCACGAAGATCACGGCCATCCAGATCAGGATCTGGCCGTAGATGTCGCCGAAGGTGAGGGTGCAGCGCAGGCGCAGGGTCCGGTTCGTGTCCATCGATCCTTCGGGCGGGTGAACCGGCGCGCGGATGGGCCGGGGGATGGAGCTGACGCCCCCTCCAGCCAAGCCGCGCCGGCGCAGGCCGACAAGGGATCTTGACCTTTGTTCAGGTGTTCAGGCGACCTGAAGCTGCTCGGAGGCCCGTTCCCTCTCCCACAGGCGGCGATACACGCCGGGCTGCTCCACCAGTTCGTGGTGAGGGCCCTGCTGCACCAGCCTCCCCTCCTCCAGCACCAGGATGCGGTCGCAGGCAGCCGCCGCCGAGAGCTGGTGGCTGATCATCAGAACCGTGCGGCCCTGCTGCTGGCGCACCGAGCGCAGGATGCCTGCGGCGGTGGTGTTGTCGACGCTGGCCAGGGCATCGTCGAGCACCAGCAGGGGGGCCTCCACCAGCAGGGCCCTGCCGAGGGCGGCCCGCTGACGCTGCCCGCCGCTGAGGGTGATGCCCCGCTCCCCCACCAGGGTGAAATAGCCGTCGGGGAAGCCCTTGATGTCACCCTCCAGCCGGGCCTGGCGCGCCGCCTCCTCCACCTGCTCCATCGGCGCGTCGGGTTTGCCGTAGCGCAGGTTGTCGGCGAGGGTGGCGGTGAACAGGTAGCCCTCCTGGGGAACAAGAGCCACCTGGCCGCGCAGATCCGGCAGGGCCATCGCCGTGATGTCAATGCCGTCGAGGAACAGCTGGCCGGCCGGAACCTCCACCATGCGACCGAGGGCGCGGGCCAGGGTGGTCTTGCCGCAGCCCACGGGCCCCACCACTGCCACCAGTTCGCCGGGATGCAGCCGGAAGCTGAGACCGTCGAGGGCGGGCCTCGGCGCGCCCGCGTAGCGAACCACCAGGTCACAGGCTTCGACAGCCCCCCGGGCCGGCACGGCGACGGGCTGGGGATGGGGCGGCGACACCACCAATGGCCGGCGCTCCAGCAGGGTCTCGACCCGCTCCAGGCTCACCTGGCCGGTCTGGAAGGTGTTGAGGGTGAAGCCCAGCAGTGCGGTGGGGAAGACCAGCCGCTCCACATAGAGGATCAGGGCCACGAGGTCGCCGATGCTGAGCCGACCCGATTCGATCTGGCCGCTGCCGATCGCCAGCAGCAGCAGCAGGCTGAGGGAGGAGATGCCCTCCAGTAGAGGGAAGAGGGTGCTGCGGGTGCGCGCGAGGCCGAGGGCCGCGTCGCGGTACACGCGGTTGCGACTGGCGAAGGCCTCGCGTTCGGTGCGCTCCTGGCCGTAGATCTTGATCGCGCTGATCCCGGACAGGTCTTCCTGGATCAGATCGCTCAGGGAGGCGAGGGCCTCCTGCTGACGGCGCTGCTGGCGCATCATCCGGCCGCCGAACAGGCGCACCGTGATCAGCATCAGCGGGTAGAGAGCGATCGCCGCCACGGTGAGCGGCGCATCGATCATCAGCATCGCCGGCAGCGTGAGCGCGTAGGCCAGCAGCGGGTTGGTGAGGCTGAGGATGGCGAAGCCCAGCAGCCGGCGCACGTTCTCCACGTCGCTGGTCGCCCTGCTGATCACCTCGCCGCTGCCGATGCCCTGCAGCCAGGCCGGCTCCTGGGTGAGCACGTGGTCGAAGATCCGCTGCTTGAGATCCGCCTCCACCTGCCGGCCCACGCCGAACACGAGCATGCGCGAAAGCAGCCGCACCGCCCCCATCACCGTGGCCAGCAGCACGATCCTGCCGGCCTGGCCGAGCACGGCGTTGTAGGTGAAGCCGTCATGAAGCTCGTCGACGACGTTGCGCACCTGCAGCGGGATCGCCACGCTCAGCACGTTCACCACCACCAGGGCGACAGCGCCGAGCAGAACGGTGCGCCTGTGCGGTCGCAGGTAGCGGCCGATCAGATCGAGCCGCAGAGCGGCCATGGGCTGAGGAGCGGGTGATGGGCCTAACCTACGCAGCCCCTTCTGGCTCCTGTCCCTGGATCTCCATGACCGTGGACCCACCCATGGACGAGCAGAGCCATCCGCTCCACGCCGGCGACCGCGAGGTCGTGAACCGTTTGTTGGCGGCTCAGGAGCCGGCTGACGCCGACCTCGTGGATGCTGCCCGGCTGCTGATGCGCTACGACACTTTTCCTGGCGCCGCCGATTTGCGCGACGACCTGGCACGGGTCCTGCGGCTCTGGGGCGTCGATCGCGACAGCCTGCAGGAGCGCACCCGGGCGATCTGGGCCCGGGGCTTCCGACCCGGTCCCACCGCCCCGGCCGAGGCGGTGGGATCGGGATTCGACACCGCCGATGCCGACGGACCCTGAAGCGGCCGTGTCACGGACCCGGTGGCGGAATCGACGACCGATTCGCCAGATTCACCCTCTTCGGGTGATAGTGGGGGGGTCCCCATCACCCGGCCCGGTGTGCCCTGCACCCGGGCTTTTTTCTTGGCTTGCTTCCGGGGGACACCGCGGGCCACCCCCTCTACCGTGGCCCGCGATCCTGTGACAACGGCCGATGACGCCCCCACCGCCGCCCACGCCCTCCTGGCCGATGCTGCTGGAGCAGCTGCTCGGCGGCGGCGATCTGCGCGGTGAAGAAGCCGGCGCCCTGATGCGCGGCTGGCTGGAGGAGCGCATCGACCCGGTGCTCACCGGGGCGCTGCTCACCGCACTGAGGGCCCGGGGCGTCACCGGCGAGGAACTGGCGGCGATGGCGCTTGTGCTGCGCCAGGCCTGTCCCCTGCCGGCACCGCGGCCCACCCTGCCGCTGGTGGATACCTGCGGCACCGGCGGCGATGGCGCCGGCAGCTTCAACATCTCCACCGCCACCGCCTTCGTGGCGGCGGCCTGCGGCGCTCATGTGGCCAAGCACGGCAACCGCAGCGCCAGCGGCAGCGTGGGCTCCGCTGACGTGCTGGAAAACCTGGGGGTCCGCTTGCAGGCGCCCCTGGCCCAGGTGGTGGAGGCCTTGCCCCAGGCGGGAGTGACCTTCCTTTTCGCACCTGGCTGGCATCCGGCCCTGGTGGGGCTCGCTCCCCTGCGCCGCACCCTCGGCATCCGCACCGTGTTCAACCTGCTTGGGCCGCTGGTGAACCCGCTCAGCCCGGACTACCAGGTGCTGGGGGTGGCGCGGGCCGAGCTGCTGGATCCGATGGCCGACGCCCTGCGCCGCCTCGGCCTGGTGCGGGCGGTGGTGGTCCACGGCCATGGGGGTCTTGATGAGGCCTCTCTTTCCGGGCCGAACGAGCTCCGGCTTGTGGAGAACGGAGAGATGCGCACCGAGTTCGTCGACCCCTGGGAGCTGGGGCTCAGCCGTGCTGGCGCCGATGAGCTGAAGGGAGGTGATGTGGCCACCAACGCCCGGATTCTCGAGCAGGTGCTGCGGGGGCTGGGCAGCAATGCCCAGCGTGATGTGGTGGCGCTCAACACCGCCCTCGTGCTGTGGGCCGCCGGGCAGGCCGCGAGCGTGGCGGAGGGTCTGGAGCGGTCCGCTGAGGCCCTGGCCTCCGGCACCCCCTGGGCTCGTCTCGACATGCTGCGGGAGGCCCTGGCCGCTCCCTCCATGGGCGACGCGGGAGGATGATCAACCCAGCCGAGGCCCTCCTGTGACCCCGTCCCCCAGCACGCTGCCGGACCCCGCCCTGCTGGTGCTCGCCGACGGCACCGTGCTGCGCGGCCGGGCCTGCGGAGCCCGCGGCACCGCTGTGGGGGAGGTGGTGTTCAACACCGGCATGAGCGGCTACCAGGAGGTGATGACCGATCCGAGCTACGAGGGTCAGCTGGTCACCTTCACTTACCCGGAGCTCGGCAACACCGGCGTCAACAGCCAGGATCAGGAGGCCTCCCGGCCCCACGTGCGCGGGGTGATCGCGCGCCAGCTCTCCCCCTGCGCCAGCAGCTGGCGGGCGGAGGAGGAGCTCGGCCGCTGGTTGCAGCGCCATGGGGTGGTGGGCATCCAAGGGGTGGACACGCGGGCGCTGGTGCGCCATCTGCGCGAAGGCGGCGCCATCAACGGCGCCATCAGCAGCGACGGCAGCTCACCCGCCGAACTGCTGGAGCGGGTGCGCCATGCCCCCTCGATGGCGGGCCTGAACCTGGCGGAGCAGGTGAGCACACCCTCCAGCTACAGCTGGAGCAGCCTGTGTCCCGCGGGTTTCGATGCGCGGGTGCGTCATCAGCCCGAGCATCCCTACCGGGTGGTGGCGATTGACTTCGGCATCAAGCGGGCGATCCTCGAGCGGCTCGTTGCCCACGGCTGCGAGGTCACCGTGCTGCCGGCCGACAGCACCATCGGGCCTGTGCTCGAGCTCCTGCCGGATGGGGTGTTCCGCTCCCACGGTCCTGGCGATGCTCCGTACGTGAGCAGGGGCATCGCCCTGGCCAGCGATCTGCTCCACCGCC
>JBKDPV010000032.1:0-23629 GCA_046342315.1 Cyanobacteriota bacterium | reverse complement strand
TCCGCCTTTGTAGCGGTGCCACTGCTCAAACAGCTGCTGCTGCAGCTCCAGCAGCTGGGCTCCGAACGCTGCGCTGGCGCCAGAGCGCTCGGCGATGGCGGTGAGATCACGGATCAGATGGGCCCAGCAGAGCTGACGCTGCTGGCTGGCCAGGTGGTTGTAAGCCGAGAAGCGATCGCTCACCACGATTCCGCCAAAGCCGTGGCCCAGCAGTTCGATGGCTGTTGCCGCTGAGCGGCTCAGGCCCTGCAGAAACACCGTCACAACCGGAGACATCGCCACCCACAGCCAGCCACGCTTGCCCTTGGGATTGCCGCCATCCGCATTGCCGGTGGGGGCGCCGGTTTCATCCACGTAGACCACCGGCTGCTGCTGCAGGGCCCGATGGGCTGCCGTGGTGGGCTGCTCCAGCGCTGCACTCACCCGCTGCAGACTCCTGACGATCGACGCCCGTGACAGCTCAACCCCCAGCACCTGCTGCAGCAGCGCCTGACTCTTGCTGATGCTCAGGGGGAAGGCAGCACTCAGCAACGCGATCAAGGAACTGAGCCTGCGGCCGTAGCGGCTCACCTCCACATCCGCCGGCAACGGCGCACAGGTGCTGGTGGAGCAGCAGGGGCACACCAACCGGTGCAGCCGATGCTCAATCACCAGCGGCGTGATCGGCGGGATCTCAATCACCTGATGCCGCAACGGATCCGGATCCTCGCCGCGCAACAACGTGCCGCAGTGGCGGCAGGCATCCGGGTGGTGCTCCACCACCTCATCCACCCGCTCGATCGGCAGCAGCTCCGGCCCAGCGCCGGGATGGCCCGGCTGACCGCCGCGCTTGCGGCCACTGCCCTTGCGCCGCTCCGGTGGCTTAAACCCAGGCGCGTCGCTGGAGGGCGGTTTGGAGGAGTTGCGCGAGCTGCGGCCGATTCGCTCGCGCAGGCTGGCCAGTTCGGTTGCCAAGGCGGCGAGCTGGCCGCGGAGCTCATCGTTCTCCTGCCTGAGAGCCTGAATCTCCTGCTGCTGAACGAGGATCAGCGTTCTGACGCTGGCTGGTGTGGCCAGCCAATCCGCTTCTGGAATCCCGGCAGGAGGGCTGCTCATCACAGGCGGTCTCTGCCTGAGATACAACCGGGAATCAAGCTGTCGTCAAGGGTTCAGCAGGGCTGAAGTTCGCGTTGAGTCATCTCGCCCCCTGAACGGGTACAAATCCTGAAGCCGTTGCCGGCGACAGAGGGCAACCTGCAAAAAGCGCCAGAGCCTGGCGCTGACGACAACGGCTATTGCTGACTTGAATTGCCTGCGATAAGTTAAGGATTAGGAATCTGATGTTTCGACATGGTGCGCCTTTTGTACTCGATATTTGCCATTCCAAAACAGTACACAAACATCGCCGCAGCTGCACTTGTAACTCCATGGCTCCTTGGTGCGACCCCAGTGTTTGGGCAGTCAGCAACCGAAACAACGCTTGATATGATCCTGCCGTCGGAGTCAACGTCAGTATGGTCGCTTAACAACCTAATTTATCCTAATGAAACCAGTGTACTAAACGTGAGCGCTGGAGCAATCAATACTGCTAATATTCAGAATATTGACATTCCAGGAATTTATCAGGTCTCATCAGATTCGTCTCCAGTGGTCGTACCTGCTCTTTATCCTCCTGCACCATTTGTTCCTGTTCCTACATCGATGACTCTTGGCATTGACCAGGGGCTCATCAATCCAAGTCAAAGCACGAACATTGTCATGTCTTCTTATGGTGGAAATGCATATTTTGTTGAATCTTTTGATTCTGACGACTCTATTGCCTATGCCAACAGCGGCTCATCGCTCAACCTTAATCTAACAGGGGCTGGCGCAATGACAATTCTGGGATCTGGGTCTGCTAATCCCAGTGGAGCCATAACGATGTCATCGATCGGGGGGAATGGTTTTCAATATAACTCAGGAAAGGGTACAGACTTTTGGACGTATGCTGGCGATGGCGGAGATTTATCGATAACAATATCGCCTGCCTTGTCTCCCAATAATCAAGTGCCTGTTGTCAGCGTTACAGGTCAAGCTGGTCCAACACCGACGCTGCCGTGGCTGATGAATTCCGGCGGAATCATGATGACCTCAATAGGAGGTATCGCCTCTGCTGCATTCCTGCCAGGTAAACAGGAGTATCCTTATGCTGTAGGCAATGGTGGTAATGGCGGGAACCTCTCATTGACATTAACAACTAATATTAGCTTGGGGACCAGTTCGGATCCATTGGTTGCTTCTAGCAGTGCTCCGGTGGCTGCAGTTGTTGCAGCGTCTCTGGGAAGCGCTGGTTCAGCATGTTGCGATGATGATACTAATGGCCCTATTACAGATCAATCCACGCCAGATTCAGCCGCTGTCGATTCTTTTGGTGCCAATGGTAATGGTGGAGGTGTTAATATCAGTTATTCTGGGTTAATCAATGGATCTTCATCAGGACTATATGGAATAGTTGCGACCAGTGTGGGTGGTTCAATGCAAATTCCAACCAACCTTAACTTGGACATATATCCAGCGCAGGCTATTCCGCCTGGGATTGGGGGAGACGTCAGTGTGTCATTGAGCGATGGCGTCATAGAGTTAACGGGCCCAAACTCTGTAGGTGTATTCGCAGCGAGTGTTGGATCGCAAGTGATTGCGCCGAGCGCTAAGTATATTGCTGGTTCGGGCAATACAGCCGGCAGCGTAACTATTAGTGTTGGTCCGAATAGTGGGATATCATCGGTCACACCTGTGATATCTCAAAGCAGTGATATCAGCGCCGCTATCGTTGCAGTTAGTTCGACAGGATGGCAATTTCAGCCTCTAGGAATTGCCGCTGATGGTTTTGCAAGCGCAGGCAATGGAGGGAATATTTCAATCACTAATTCTGGCAATTTGATATCGAATGGAGCGACATCTATAGGCCTCGCGGCATTAAGCCTGGGAAGCGGAGGAATCTTGTCAAATGCGCAGCAAAGTACAACGGGTCTAAATTATATTTCTAACGGTGATAATGTGGCGAGTTCTCAGGTTAATATCGGTGGAAATGTTGTTATCGAGAACATCGGTAATATAAATAGTACGGGAAGTACTGGGTTTGGAGTTGTTGCGGTCAGCAATGGCTCTGGTGGTCTGCTTGCTGGTATTCCTGATGTCCAATTTGCTGGATCGACACAGGATGTGCACGGGATTTCCATTGGTACAGGGCCAAGCGGCTATGTCGCCGGCACCACGAATAGTTCCTTTCAGGCCAATGCCGGAAACGTATCCATAACCAACAGCGGCACAATCTTTACTGGAGGTACAGCAGCTATTGGCGTGCTTGCTCAAGCTGTTGGAGGTGGAGGAGCTGCGCTGACTGAGGGAGTCGCCCTGTTCGTTGGCGATGCAGGCGGCCAGGGCGGCAACGGAGGCCCGATCACGTTGAACAACAGTGGCTCAATCAGCACCTCGGGAGACGGCTCGATTGGCTTTCTGGGCCAATCGATCGGCGGCGGCGGCGGCCATGGGGCCAACACCGTAGGCCTGTTTGTCGCCACGGGCGGCAACGGCGGAGCTGGCGGCAATGGGGGAACGATCAACGCCAATCTCCAGGCTGGCAGCAGCTTCTCCACCAGTGGTGATTCCGCCGCGGGCATGCTGCTGCAATCGATCGGCGGGGGAGGTGGCAATGGGGGCTTTGGCAAGGCCTATGGAATCTTTTTCAGTACGGGGATTGGCGGTGTAGCAGGCGGTGGAGGCGCAGGCGGGCAAATCAGCATCGCGACAACGCAGTCGAGTGGATTTGAGAACATGACAACCGGAGACCAGTCCCATGGCCTGCTGTTGCAGTCGATTGGAGGTGGCGGCGGCAATGGCGGGCATGCCTACAGCTACAGCGCGGGCCTCGTGTTTGCCGGTGCGGTGGCAGTCGGTGGTTCCGGGGGCCAGGGAGGTGCAGGGGGCAGCCTGAATCTGTGCCCATCCACGGGTTCCTCCTGCGCGAGCCTGAGCGGATCGATCACTACAGCGGGCTCCGACGCTGTGGGCCTGCTGCTGCAGAGCATCGGGGGCGGCGGTGGCTATGGCGGTGGAGCGCTTGCCGAAGCCTATGCATTGGGCGTGGACACCGGCGAGACTCCTCCCGTCACCATTTCCCTGGCAGCAAGCGTGGGTGGCAACGGTGGCACCGGCGGCGAAGGCGGCGCGATCAACATGGTCAGTGCGTTGGCGGTGTCGACAGCGGGCACCGGCTCGCACGCAATTGCAGCCCAGTCGATCGGTGGCGGCGGTGGGGCGGCAGCCGACTCGACCGCAGGCGCCAACAGCTACGGCAACACCGACTACACCTTCAATGCAGCGGTGGGTGTGGGTGGCTCTGGCGGCAGCAGCGGCAACGGAGCCGCCATCAACCTGGCCATTCAGGATTCCTTCACACCGGGATCGCAGCTGTCCACACTCGGACACAACGCAGCCGGCATCCTCGCCCATTCGGTCGGGGGAGGTGGTGGTTACGGCGGCGTCGGCAATGCCTATTCCAACGACGCGTCGATCGGCGACACCCAGGTGGGACTCAGTTTCGGGGTGGGTGGCAACGGTGGAGCCAGCGGCAGTGGCGGACCTGTCAGCGTCAGCAGTAGCGCCTCCATCACCACCGCCGGCAGCCAGTCACCCGGCATCCTGGCCCAGAGTATCGGCGGAGGTGGTGGTGTCGCCGGCAACGGCGGAGCCCAGAGCGCTGGGGGCAATCACAACCTCAGCGTCGCTGTCGGAGGCAATGCGGGTTCCGGTTCATCGGCAGCCAGTGTCACTGTGACCAACACGGGCGTTATCACGACCGGTGTGCAACTGGATCTGGCCAGCAGCAATCTGAATTCCCTCAATCTCTCGCAACCGATCACCATCGGCGGCGATTCCCATGGCATTGTTGCTCAATCCATTGGCGGTGGTGGTGGCAGCGGCGGCAATGCCGACCCGACCGCGGCCTTGATCGGCAGTGTTCAGTCACTGCTGAATGAAGGAGCTGGTGACTACGTGAACAGCAGCGGCTTCTATAACTATTTCAAATCCTCATCGGCTGGAGCCCCGATCAACTATGACGGCACCATCGCCATCGGCGGCAAAGGTGGAAGCGGCGGCGATGCACAATCCGTCTCCGTCACGCATCAGAACAGCCAGATCACCACCTATGGCCATCGCTCCTACGGGATTCTGGCGCAAGCGATTGGCGGGGGAGGTGGCATCGGCGGATCCAGCACCGCCAGTTCTTCCTTCCTGAGCGGATCAGCCAGCGCCACCATCCTCACAGGCTTCAACCTGGGCCTGGGCATCAATGTGGGCGGCAGCAATGGTTCTGGCGGCAATGGTGGCAGCGTCACGGTCAATGTGGATGGTGCCGAACTCGTCACAACTGGCTATGCCTCCCACGCCATTCTCGCCCAGTCCATCGGCGGCGGCGGTGGCGCCGGCCATGATGGTTCCGTCTTTACCGGAATCGATTCATCGAGTCCAACCCCTGTCATCACGGTCAATCCCAGCGTGACGCTTGGTTCGGGGGGCACAGGAACTGGAGGCAGCGTCAGCGTCAGCGGCACTATTGGAAAAAGTAGTGCCTTCTTCTCCGAGACTCTCGCCACCCTTGGCGACGGGGCATCGGTAGCTCTGCTTCAATCCATCGGTGGTGGTGGCGGCATTGCCAGCTACGGCTGCACCAACAGCGGCAATGCACCAGCACCGGTAAGCCAGACAGGCCCGAACTTCGCCATCACCTCTGCCGCAGGCATACCGATCACCGCCAGCGCCTGCCTGCAGAACGCCAATTCCATCAGCATGCCTTCGGGTGGCCTCACTCCCGCAGCCTTCCAAGGCAGCCCCGAGGCACAGAGTTTTGCTATCTCGATCAACTCATCCGCAGGGAGTGGATCCAGCAGCGCCGGTGGCCCTGTCAGCTATACGAACAACAACAATCTCATTCTCACCCAGGGCAATCGCAGCATTGCGGTTGTCGCTCAGTCGATCGGAGGTGGCGGCGGTTATGTTTCAGCTCCAGCCCAGACGGTTGCAAGCGCCCAATTGCCAACGGGAGGAAGCAACAACAGCCCTGGAGGAAATGTAACGGTGGCGCTGACTGAGTATTTCGGTCCAGGGTCGGCCTTCGGGGTTAACACAGTCGGCACCGGGTCGTGGGGCATTCTGGCCCAATCGATCGGCGGCGGCGGTGGCTTCATCGGTGATCCGTCCTTCACGCTCTCGACCGTTCCGGCGGCCAACCAAGGAAGCAGCAGCGCAAGCAGCACGGGTGCCGATGGTGGCAGCATCTCGATCACGCTCGGCGGCCCGGATGCCAACATCCAACCCGGGATCACCACCAACGGAGCTTTTGCCCACGGCATCGTGGCGCAGAGCATCGGCGGCGGCGGTGGTATCGCCAATGGTGGGGCGTCAGCCCCGGTGGTGGGATCCACAGCGGGCTCAACTCCGACGTTTCTTGGGTCCGGGGGCGCGATTGATCTGAATCTCTACGGAACAATCACCGTGCTGAGCGATCAATCCGTGGGGGTGTTCGCCCAGTCTTCAGGCTCAACCGCTTCCAGCGCACCGATCAGCATCAACCTGGATGGCTCGATTCTTGTCTCCGCAGGCTCAAACAGTGATGGGACGACGACGCCTACAGGCGCAGCGATCGTGATCTCTGGTGGTGGCAGCAAGGCCAATTCGAATTCAAACACCATCACGGTTGGATCCAGCGGCTTGATTGGCGCCACAAACACGAAACCGGAAAACACAGTTGCGATTCTGTCCGGCTACGGCACGACCAACGTCATCAACAATGGCACCATCAGCGGCAGCATCGACCTCGGCATAGGCATCCCGCAAAGCAATTGGGGCAGCATGACGAATAATGGCACCTTCAATGCTGGCCGAACAGTTGTGGTTGCGCAGAACAGTCTTCACAATTACGGCCTTATGCGCATCGGCGCCCTTGAGACCATTTCAAGGACCGACCTCACCGGCCGCTTTGTCCAGCACGACACTGGTCGCCTGGATCTCAGCATAGATAGCGCCGCCGCTTCCGGGAGTGATTATCTGCAGGTCACCGGTCCTCTGGTCCTGAATGGACTGGTGGTTCCCTACCCCAGGAGCCTGGTGAGAGGAGACATTGAATTCGCTGCTGCCGACGCCATCAGCCTGAATGCCAGCACGCCAGACAACTCGCTTTTGTTCCACTGGCTGCTGAAGACAGCGGCCAACAGGCTTTTCATCACGCCCACGGCCGACTTCACACCAGCCTCTGTCTCCCTGACGGCCAATCAGCGGTCCCTGGCTGATTATCTTCAACGCAGCTGGGACCAGGACGAACCCTCGAGGGCCAAGCTGTTCGGCCACTTCCATGCCTACGCACCCAGTGAAGGTGCCGCCTACACAGCCACCCTGAACCAGATTGGAGGCGGCGCCCTCAACAGCCAGCCGATTCAGATGAAGACCAGCTTCTTCACGACCCTCAGTGAAAGCCTGAGCTGCCCGACCGTCACGCCGGAAGGGCTGCAGCCCAGCCAGCGGCAGTGCATCTGGGCACGGGCAACGGGCGACTACGCAACACAAGCCAGCAACGACAGCAATTCCGGCTACTGGGTCAGCGCACCGGGCATTCGCCTCGGCGGCCAACGAGATCTCGGCAATGGCTGGACGGCTGGCCTGGCCTTTGGCTACGGCACGAACTACCTTCGTTCCGACAACTTCAGCAGCGACGGCGACTTCCTTGATGTGGCTGTTTCCGCGCGCAAGCAACTCGGCAACTGGGAACTGGGAGCCTCCCTCGCCTTCAGTCAAGGGTGGTTTGAAAACAGCCGCAACGTGCAACTGCAGGCCCGAGGACCTGCCGCCGCTCTCGGGGGTGACTACAGCAGTGAATCCAGTCAGTCGATGCTGGGACTGCGCCTGCGCGCCGCCTACAATCATCGCGCCGGCAATCACCAGTTCAAACCCTACCTCGACATCGATCTCAGCCAGTCCTGGCTGCCGGCCTATCGGGAGTCAGCGGGAGATCTCTCCCTGCAGAGCAGCGGCACCAGTGATTTCAATGTCGCGATCACGCCGATGCTCGAATACACTCTTTACAGCAGCGGTAAGGGGGGCTCAGGATTCAGGGCGTTTGTAGGTGCCGGCGCCAGCTGGCTGCCAGACAACGCTGTCTCCACGCCCCTGTCCTTCCGCAGTGACCAGCTTGACAACGGCAGCTTCGACGTCGTCACGGACGGACCATCCCTGCTCGGCCGCTTCAACGTCGGTGCCGAAGCCTCGCTCTCCGACAATCTGGAGATCCGGGCCGAGTACAACCTCCAGGCTGGAAGCGGCTACCGCAGCCAGGGGATCAGCGCCAATCTCCGCTATCGCTTATGAGCATGACGGGCGCCCGGGGTTGCCCCCAGGAATGCCAGTCTCACCCATTCGGGATCGCACAGTTCCCAACAATTTCCTACCATTCCGATCATGCTTTCCATGCACCGAAGAATGCTTGCATCGGCCGCGCCTCTGGCCGGTCTTTCGCTGCTGGTATGCCCACCACAAGCCCACGCGATTCTCACGTATTACATCTATGAATCAGGGGCAGATGTAGTGGTCCAGGCTACCGGCAGACTGGAGCTGCCTGGAATCCAGTCAGCCACTGCAGAGGGATGTGGATTTGCCTTGATTGCGTCTGAGGCTGTCGTCTGTACTGGCCCGACCGCCATCGTTCCGGGATACAAGATTGCAGGGCCAACCTTCTTCGAAGCCGAAGCGGGGCAACAGGCGCTCGCGAGCAGCAGGGCCGGGATCACCGCCTGGCTCTGGGGACAACAGAGCACCTTCTACATCGACGGAAGTTACATCTCCGGCACCCCCATCGTCAGCAGCGCCACCATCAAAAATCAGACACTGGACAGCATGGGATTGACCACCACAGGCCTGCTCGGCACCTGGGCACTGCAGCCGAAAGACAACGACGATCCCTACAGCGCCAATGACCAGGTCAGGCTGGTGGTCGGCCAGGCTCCCCCAGCTGAGGTGCCAGCTCCTCTGCCGCTGCTGGGCGCGGGCGCCGCCTTCGGCTTTAGTCGTCGTCTGCGGCGCCGCGTAAGCCAGAGGCGCATCTCCCAGGCGCTCCCCTCAACACTGCACGGCTGATCGATTCGATCCGCGCTGATCAGGCTCTGCCCTCGCTGTTCGTCAGGTCAACGGGGCCCTGCAACCTCCCTCCGCAGATCCGCCCATGCCCGTTCGCAGTCTCAGCCTGCTGGCCCTGGTCTTCGTGCTCTCCTTCGCCTTGCAGCTGATGGAGCTGCTCTTTCCCATCCAGCTCCTGAATCCCCCCTGGCAGTGGCGACTGGGAACTCTCCTGATCAATGGTGCCTTCCTGTCCCTGCTCGCTCTGGCCCTGCTGCAGTTCGCCGTCGTGCTGGCGCCGGCTGATCCCCTGATCCGCCGGCGCCGAACGCCGCCTCACCGCTCTGCGCCAGGCCACGTCCGGAGCCTCCAGCAACGCTGAACTCAATACAAGCCTGCAGAGGCTGGGAGGACCGGTGCCCGGCCCGGCGGATCTGGCCCATCCTCTGCCGTTGCTCAAGGCGCAGATGAACGCTGTGTTCGATCAGGCCCAGGCCCAGATCAACCGCGATCGCGCCGTCCTGCCGCCCGCCTCCTCGTGGGCAGCTTTGCCCCAGCTGCTGCGCAACAGCCTCGCCTGCCTGCTTCTCGCGGTCGCCTTCGCGGGATTCGCGCGCCGCTCCGAGTCAGACATCCGCTGCTTGTGGAAGGCAAGCGCCTCCTGCAGCGCCTCACAGGGGGTCAAGCCGGAACGCGCCTGCATGCCGACGCATCCCGCTGATTCAGCCCCCACTGTGGAAGGGACAGCCAGCGGCGGGCTGGGGCTGCGCGCTCAACCAGGGATCGGGCTGCCAGAAGAAATTCGGCTTGAGAATCCGCTCGCCGTCGAAGCTGGCGTGGAAGGTGGGTGTGAGCGAGGCTGAGATCGGTGGCACCACATAGCGGGGATCCACCTCCACCCTGCGGCCACACTGGTGTTCGCTGGCGGTGAACTCCATGAACGAGCGGGTGAGGGTGTGGTGGTCTGCCATCCGCACTCCCGCCTGTTCGTAGGAGTACAGCACTGCCACATTGAGCTCCACCACAGCGCGGTCGCGCCAGAGGCTGCGCTCCGAACGGGTGTCGAGTCCCAGCTTTTCCGCTATCAGGGGCAACTTGTTGTAGCGATCCAGATCCGCGAAGTTTCGGGCTCCGATCTCGGTGCCCATGTAGAAGCCATTGAACGGCGCCGCCGTGTACTGAATGCCACCACAATCAAAGGCCATGTTGCTCACCGCCGGCAGGGCGTACCAACGCAGCCCGAGATCGGCGAACCAGCTGTAGTGAGGATGGCGAATCGGCACCTCCAAGATCAGCTCGTGGGGCAGCTCGAACCAGCGCGGCGGCCTGCCGGGCAGCTGGATCATGATCGGCAGCAGATCGAAGCGGCCCCGCTCGCCTGGTTCCCAGCCCATCGCCAGCAAGGCCTCGGTGAGCTCCAGCTGCATAGGGTCGCCGAGGATGGATCCATCGCCCTGGCGATAGCCCGCGTACCGGCAGAACTGGGGATTCCAGATGCGGCGCCCATCGGGCTTGAACACCGTGATCGTGGAACGCAGCTCGCCGCCATTGGTGGCAGCGGCGATGTGATCGAGGATGGCCTGAAACATCTCCTCCTCGCTTTCCAGATCCCGGCGATCGCGCACATCCAGCTCATGCCAGAGGTGGCGGCCGAGGCAACGGGTGGAGTTGCGCCACGCCAGACGGGCGCCATTGGCCAGTTCGTCGTAGGTGTGGCGGTAGCTGCCCTCCCGCTGCAGCCGTTGCTCCACCTCCGCCAGGCGTGGCTGGAGCACATCGCGCAGGTTCTGCTCGCCGTAGCACTGCTCCAGAAAAGCCCGGGCCTCGCTGCGCAGGTCATGGATCGGCAGCAGTGAGGAGCTGGCGGCCACCACCGGTTGCACGTCGGTGCCGGTGATCGGCGCCTGCGCCGCCGCCTCGGCCACGGCACCGGGAGGCATCGGCCCGCCCGCCGCCAGCCAACTCTCGAACATCGGGATGCAGCCCCCGCAGACGGTGGTGGCCTTTGTCTGCCGGGCCAGGCTCTCCAGGGTGAGGGAGGGCTGCTCACGGATCAGCTCCGCCACCTGATCACAGCGCACCCGGGCGCAGCGGCAGACAAGATCGGCCGGCGCGCGGGGCAGCTCCTGTTGCAGCTGGAACTCACCGGTGCGGCGGAACAGCACCCGCAGCCAGTTCGGCATCGTCTCGCCGCGGATCAGCAGCCTCTCCGCCCGGTGCAGATCCCCCCAGTGGCCGCGCACCCGCAGCCCCACCACGCGCTGATCCACCAGCGTGAGGCTGCGCTCGAGATCGCCCTTGCGCCAGGTCAGTACCTCGCCGCTGTCTCGGCTGCCCTGAGCGCTGGCAACGTCGCGGTCGCGCAGGTCGAACAGGCGGAAATCCAGGCTGCGCTCCAGCAGATCGACACGGCCGTCGCGTCGGCGGTAGGTGAACAGCAGGGCCTGCTGACCCTCAAGCCGCCCCGCCCGCCGGCTGATCACACCCAGAGCGGGCACGATTTCCACCGGGATCCAGTCGACGGCACGGACGCTCAGCGACGCCGCCAGAGGGGTTGTGCCCCTTGCGAGGGTGATGCCGTTGGCAGGAGGCGCCGCAGCGCTCCGCTGGTGAAAGGCGGTGGCTGCCGCCTCGCTCCAGCCGTGCAGCAGCAGTTCGGCGACGGCCGCCGGCCGATCCAGCCGCACAACCTGCACCTCCGCGTGCTGCTCGGCCAGGGCGGCCGCCAGGGCCGTATCGATCCCCTCATGGAACTGCGCGGCATCGAGGCCCTCAGGGCAGCCCAGCAGTTCCAGTGCCCAGTTGGCCTCGCTAGCACTCACGCCGGCCTGCAGGAGTGTGCGGCGCAGCTCCTCGGGGTCGAGCCGCTGGTCGCCATCGCGGTCGCAGGCCTGGAACTTGAGGGCGGCGAAGGCGACTGGGCTGGCCAGGGCCGCCCGGAGAACGGCGCTGACGGCGGCCGCCAGCTGCTCAGCCGTGAAGGCCTCCGGGCCCTCCAGCCAGCGCTCCCCCCGCCAGGGATCGCCCAGCCAGTTTTCGATGGCGCTCAGCAGATCCTCATCCGCAAGCCAGGCCATCGCCGCGTTGCCATAGGGCCAGAGCAGCAGCCGCTGCAGGGTGAGGGCCTCATCGTGAGGGCGGAGATCGGACACCAGCGGCCCATGGCGCAACAAGGCGGCTCCGGCGGCAGAAGCCGGCAGGTCGAGGTGCCATGGAGCGATCAGCAGCAGAGGCCGCCCGCCTGGATCACAGCGCAGCGCTGGTGCGGAGACCGTCTGCACGACCAGCAGCGGCTCCTCGCTGCTGGCCAGCGGCGTGCCGGGAGGGTGGGGACGAATCCCGAACCGCTCGGCCATGACCTGGCAGAAGGGATGGAGCGGATCGGCGCAAAGAAGGGTGGGGCTCATGCAGGCGGCTGCTCGGACGGGTAGGGCAGATCGCGCAGGTCGAAACAGACGGCGCCCGCGCCGGCTTCCTCGACGGCGATGCTTTCTCCATGGAGATGCACCACGCCGCCTGGCTCTTGCTTGCGGAACAGCGCGATGGTGTCGTCGGAAGGATCACCGGCACGCAGGCATTCGAGAAAGAGCTCACCCTCGTCGCCCGGGGTATCGAGCGGGTTGAACAGAACATCGAGGTGGTGGCCGAGCTGTTCGGTGAGTACGGCGAACACCTGTTCGGCAAGGGCGTTCGCCAGCCACTCGCGATTGATCAGGATCAGCCGCCGCTCCGGCGCATAGGCGCAGGCACTGCCCTCCATCTCCTCCCAGTCGAGTACAAGAATCTGCGGAAGTTCCCTGAAGTCGCCGGCGGCGAGCATCGCCACAAACTGATCCAGGCTCGGGTGGTGATCAGAAAGGCGGAGGGCGATGCGCGCCGCCCTGCCGATCCTGCTGTCGGTGGCCCAGAGGGTCAGCAGGGACTGCCAGCTGCGGATCAGGTCAAGAAGTTCGCCGTCGGGCTCCTCTCGGGCATTGAGGCACTCAGCGTTTGACTCGAGTGTTCCGGGCTTCTCCGCGGCGGGCTCGTTCACAATGCCGGATGCAGTGCGATTTGGTTTCGTTATATCGGTATCGGGGTTCAAAGGATGTCAAATTGAAATAGATTTTCACTCGGTTTGTGGTGGGCTTCTCCTGCCCTGCGCCTGCTCGGGCCGCATGGTTGCTCCCCTTGGTCTACCTCTCTGGCTCAAGGAGAAGCGACGTCAGTCGACAAACACGTACTCGATGCGGATGCCGGGGGCGCTCCAGCTGTGGCGGTAGCCGCCCTCGTACCAGGTGCCGGTGTAGCTGCCGCGCCGGGGCGTTCCGTTGCCGTTCGCACCCGTAATCAGCGCCGGGCAGCTGCTCACGGGGTGGCTGTTGGTGCAGCGGCTTTCGTCCTTCTCCAGCCGCCAGGCGCTGTGGTCGGCGAACATCACCGTGACCACGCTGCGTTCGGCTCCGCTCTCCCCCGGCGTGACGGCACAGGCCGCCGCGACCCCGTTGCGCTGGCAGTTCGGCGACAGCTGTGCCCGCAGCGGCGCCCCGCCCAGGGCGATCAGCGTGGCCGGCAGCATGGCCGCTGCCAGCAGCAGGGCGATCCTGAGCCGCAACCGGGCCACGGACGGAAGGCTCAGGAGTGGAACAGCAGCACCAGGCCCGCCTTCACCTGGTGAAACTCGCGCTCCTCGCGGCTGAGGTCGAGGCCCACCTGCAACCCCTCTTCCAGGGCCATGTCGAACGGTGGCGCCGCCGGGGCAGGCCCTTCCGACCACAGGGCGGCGATGCCGACCGGCGTGGCATGCCAGCGGAACCGCGGTGTGGTGCCGATCGCGGGCTCCAGCAGGGAATCTTCGAGAAGCTCGCGGATCGCCATCGGGTTCCGGCTTGCGCCACCCAGCCACTCGATCCAGCTTCCCCAGGGTGCTCCGATGGGGCAATCGGCCGTGAGTTTTCGTGATACTGGCCCCCGCCTAGGGTCCCCCCCATGGAAGGTCTGCCGGGCTCGATCGCGCTGGTGCACGAGTGGTTCACGCCGCGCTCGGTGGGTGGATCGGAACTGGTGGCGCAGGCGATCGATGCCGCCCTGCGGCGCCGCGGCATGGCCACCGACCTGTTCGCCCTCGTCGATGGCGAGAGCCGCCGCCCGGGCAGCTGGCTTGCGGGGCGGCGGGTGCGCACCAGCTTCATCCAGCGGCTGCCCTTCGGGATCAGCCACGTGCAGCAGTACCTGCCGCTGCTGCCCCTGGCGATCGAGCAGCTGAATCTCGCGGAGCACCCGCTCGTGATCAGCAGCAGCCACCTGGTGGCCAAGGGGGTGCTCACCGGTCCCGACCAGCTGCATGTGAGCTACGTGCACACCCCCGTGCGCTACGCCTGGGACCAGATGCATCCCTACCTCGCCCGCTCCGCCATCGCCCGCAACCCCCTGCTGGGGCCGCTGGTGCGCTGGCAGCTGCACCAGCTGCGCCAGTGGGATGTGGCCAGCAGCCTGCGGGTGGATGTGCTGCTGGCCAACTCCCGCTTCACCGCTCGCCGCATCGAGCGCTTCTGGCGCCGCCGCTCCCATGTGCTCCATCCCCCCGTGGCGGTGGATCGCTTCCGCTGCGACCAGCCCCGCGACGACGTTTACGTGAGTCTCTGCCGGCTGGTGCCCAACAAGCGGGTGGATCTCGTGGTGGACGCCTTCCGCCGCACCGGCCTGCCGCTGGTGGTGATCGGGGACGGGCCCGAGCGCCGCCGGCTGGAGGCGATGGCCGGGCCGCAGACCCGCTTTCTGGGCCGCTGCGACGACCTCGAGGCGGCCACCTGGCTGCAGCGCTGCCGCGCCTATGTGTATGCGGGCCTGGAGGACTTCGGCATCGCGCCGGTGGAGGCGATGGCCGCCGGTGCGCCGGTGATCGGTTTCGGTGCCGGGGGGCTGCTCGATTCGGTCCGCTGCCTCCGCTCCGGCGACCCCCATCCCACCGGCCTGCTGTTCCCCCGCCAGAACGCCGCCAGCCTGGCGGAGGCCCTGGAGCACTTCGAGAGCGGGCAGCTCTGGCGCCGGTTGCCCGCGGAGGGCCAGCGCTGCTGGGCCGATCAGTTTGCCCCCGAGCGCTTCGAGCAGCGCCTGCTGCAGCTGCTGGAGCGGTTCTGGGGCCGGCACGAGCGGCGCCTCAGCCGCGATGCCCAACCTGTGCCTCTGGCCTGAGTGACCCTCCCGACTGGGTTTCGCGCTGGACACATCTTTAGATTCGCCAGTCGATAGGGCTCTCGATGGTTTCCACCGCCGCACCTGCCTCCGGTCGTCAGCCACTGCTCAGCGTCTCTCCTCAGCTGCTCTCCGCCGACCAGCTGATCGAGCTGCAGTCCCGGCGTTCGCGGGTGATCAAGCGCAGCGGCGACATCGTGTTCTCCCTGGCGGTGCTCACCCTCGGCTCGCCGGTGTTCCTGCTGCTCGGCCTGCTGGTCAAGCTCACCTCCCGGGGGCCGGTGTTCTACGTGCAGCAGCGGGTGGGGCGGGGGTACCGCAGCTTCGGCTGCATCAAGTTCCGCACCATGCGGCGTGATGCCGACAAGGTGCTTTCGGCGGTGCTGGCCCAGTCCCCCGACCTGGAGGAGGAGTTCCGCAACGATTTCAAGCTGCGCAACGATCCCCGCATCACCCGCCTGGGCAAGTTCCTGCGCCGCTCCAGTCTCGATGAGCTGCCCCAGTTCCTCAACGTGCTGCGGGGCGAGATGAGCGTGGTGGGCCCGCGGCCGATCGTTCGCAAGGAGCTGCCCCGTTACGGCGACCGCATGGATGAGGTGCTCGCCGTGCGTCCGGGCCTCACGGGCCTCTGGCAGGTGTCGGGCCGCAACAATCTCAGCTACGAGAAGCGGGTCAAGCTCGACCTCCGCTATGCGCGGCACCGCAGCCTGCGGCTCGATCTCCAGATCATCGCCCGCACCTTCCTGGTGATTCTCGATCCCCGCGACCGCGGTGCTTACTGAGCCGTTCCGCCACGCTGGTCCGCTCTAGCTCGCCGCTGCAACGACGCTGACGGCGCCCACCAAGGCCGTTCCCCCCACCAGCCAGATCAGCTCCAGGCGGCGGCTGAGGGCGAGAATTCTGCTTACCGCTGCCCGATCCGGCGGTGCCGCCGCCGCTGCCAGGATCGGCTTCTGGCGCCATCCGCCTCCATAGCGGTTGAGTCCGCCCAGCCGTACCCCCGCCGCATGGGCGAAAGCGGCCTGGGACACCCCCGCGTTGGGGGACGGATCGGCGGCCCCGTCGGCCAGGGCGGCCTGCCACAGCGCACCGGTGGCTCCCGGTCGACCCGCCGCCAGGGGCAGGGTCAGCGCCACCAGCCGGGCAGGCAGCCACACCAGAATGTCGTCGAGGCGGGCGCCTGCCGTGCCCAGCCAGCGCAGCCGACCCTGGCGATAGCCCAGCATCGAGTCGAGCGTGCTGGCTGCCTTGAAGGCCCAGGCCAGGGCCAGGGGGCCCGGCCAAGCGGCTCCCACGGGAGCGGCGGCCAGCAGCAGGGCTCCCGCCAGCATCCAGAACAGGGGGGCGAACAGGCCGTCGACCGCGTTCTCGGCGGCGGTTTCGGCCGCCGCCCGCAGCAGTTCCGCCTCCGGCAGTCCGTCCACCTGCCGGCCGACGATCCAGCGCAGGCGTTCGCGGGCGGGCTCCAGGGGATCGGCCGCCCCGGTGGCAATGGCGGCGGTGGCGCTGGGCAGCGCCGCCAGCACCGCGTTCACCGCCTGCTCCAGGCTGCGGCCCGCCCGGGCGCTGGCCAGCCCCCGCAGCAGCAGCGGCAGCCCCACCGGGGGCACGCTCACCGCCAGCCGTTCCACGGCCCAGCCCGCGGCGGCGCTGCCCCCCACCAGCACCAGGGTGATCGCCACCCCAGCCAGGCGAAGCCGCCCCGGACGGTCGCCCGCCCAGGCTTCGGCGGGCTCCCGCAGCCCTGCGATCACCGCCCCCATCGCCTGCACCGGATGGAACCAGCTCCGCGGATCGCCCACCAGCCGGTCGAGCCCGGCGGCCGCCGGCACCAGCAGCAGCAACGGCAGGGTCACGCCGTGGCCGCTGGACGGCGGGGCAGCAACAGGGCCGCCAGTCCGTAGGCCACCACGATCAGGATCCGGGCATGGGCCAGGCCCAGCAACTGGGTGCCGGCGCCCATGGCCAGGCTTCCCACCAGGCTGCCGATCGCCAGGGAGCGGTCGAGGCGCGTCAGTTCCTCCGCGGCACCGCCGCGCCCTTCCCCTTCCCCGGCGGTGAGGGAGGCGGCCAGGCGGACATCGCTGCCCGCGGCCAGGGCCCCGAGCGGCACGAACAGCGCCGTGCATGCCCAGGCGGGCAGCCAGCTGGTGGCCTGCAGCAGCAGCGCCATCGCCGCGTACAGGCTCCAGCCCGGCAGCGGCAGGGGGAGGGTGAGGATCCGGCCCAGTCCATAGGCCGCCAGCACCAGGCCGAAATCCACGCAGTTCCCGCTGCCGATCATGCGCACCCACAACGGCAGCAGGGCGAACAGGGCGCCGAACAGCAGGCCCTGGGCGCCTCCGCGGAGATCAAGGCCGGTGGCGGCGCCCGCCGCGACCGGGGCGCTCCCTGCCGTCGGCCGGAAGCGAGGGGAGAACACGAGCAGCAGGGCGGGCAGCAGCAGCAGCGCCGCCACGGCGAACTGGGGCGCGGTGTTGCGCAGCAGCGGGAAGAGCAGGGCGGTGAGCAGGCTGCCCACCAACCCGCCGGCATCCCCCAGGCGTTGCAGCCAGGCCAGAGCAAGGTGCTGGCTGGCCAGCAGCCAGCGCTGCAGCGGCAGCAGGCTGGCGGTGCGGCCCACCCCCACCAGAGCGCTGGCCAGCAGGGGCCAGGCCGGCGAGGGGCCGAGCTGCCGGAGGGCCGCCGCCAGCAGCAGCAGCAGGCCGCCCAGTTGCAACAGCAGCCCGAAGCGGGCCCGCGGGCGCAGCGGCAGCAGGGTGGTGGAGGCGGACAGGGCCGGCAGCAGGCCGTTCACCAGCGGCGCCTGGCTCAGCCCGCTCAGCAACCAGCCCGCCGAGGCCGAGGTGAGGGCGTGGGCGGCGCGCTGGCTGAACCAGAGGAGGGAGGGAAGGGCGGCGCGGTTCATCGAAGCCGCCCCGGACTCAGGCGGCCTTCAGCCAGCTGAACATCGAGCGCAGGCCCTTGCCCACCTGCTCGATCGGGTGCTCGCTGTCGCGCTGGCGGATCTTGGCCATCTCCGGCTTGCCGGCTTCGCATTCGGCCACGAAGTTACGGGCGAAGGTGCCGTCCTGGATGTCGGACAGGATGCGCTTCATCTCCGCTTTGGTGTCGGCGGTGATCAGGCGCGGGCCGCTCACATAGTCGCCGTACTCGGCGGTGTTCGAGATCGAATCGCGCATGGCGGTGAGGCCGCCCTTCACCATCAGATCCACGATCAGCTTCACCTCGTGCAGGCACTCGAAGTAGGCCAGCTCGGGCTGGTAGCCGGCCTCCACCAGGGTTTCAAAGCCGGCCTTCACCAGCTCGGACAGTCCGCCGCAGAGCACCGCCTGCTCGCCGAACAGATCGGTTTCGGTCTCCTCCTTGAAGTTGGTTTCGAGGATGCCGGCGCGGGTGCCGCCGATCGCCTTGGCGTAGGCCATCGCCAGCGCCCGGGCGTTGCCGGAGGCGTCCTGGTGGATGGCGAACAGGGCGGGCACGCCCTGGCCGTTCTGGTACTCCCAGCGCACGGTGTGAACGGGGCCCTTCGGGGCGATCATCACCACGTCGACATCGGCGGGGGGCTGGATCAGGCCGAAGCGGATGTTGAAGCCGTGGGCGAAGCTCAGCACCTTGCCGGCGCTCAGATGCGGGGCGATCTCCTTCTCGTACACGGCCTTCTGCACCTCATCGGGCAGGAGCACCATGATCCAGTCGGCCTTGGCACAGGCGTCGGACACGCTCAGCACCTCGAGGCCGTCGGCCCGGGCCTTCTCCGCCGAGCGGCTGCCCTCATACAGACCCACCACCACGTTCACGCCGCTGTCCTTGAGGTTGAGCGCATGGGCATGGCCCTGGGAGCCATAGCCGATGATCGCGACGGTCTTGCCGGTCAGCAGGCCGAGGTCGGCGTCGGTGTCGTAGAAGAGCTGGGCCATTCCGGGCGGCGGGCAGGGCAAAGAGGGAGCCTACCCAAGCGCCCGCAACCGCCCGGGGGGCTCAGGCTTCGCTGGGGTGGGCGATCACCCGGTCGATCAGGCCGTACTCCTTGGCCTCGGCGGCACTGAGGAAGTAGTCGCGGTCGGTGTCCTTGGTGATCTTCTCCAGGCTCTGGCCGGTCATGTCGGCCATCGACTGGTTGAGCATGTCCTTGATCCGCAGGATCTCGCGGGCCTCGATCTCGATGTCGCTGGCCTGGCGCTGGCTGGTGCCGCCCAGGGGCTGGTGAATCATGATCCGGCTGTGGGGCAGAGCCAGGCGCTTGCCCTTGGTGCCGGCCGCCAGCAGGAAAGCCCCCATCGACGCCGCCAGACCCACGCAGATCGTCACCACGTCGGACTTGACGTACTGCATGGTGTCGTAGATCGCCAGGCCGGCGGTCACCGAACCGCCGGGCGAGTTGATGTAGAGCAGGATCGGTTTGGAGCTGTCCTCGGAATCGAGGTAGAGCATCTGGGCCACGAGACGGTTGGCCACCGCGTCGTTCACCTCCTGGCCGAGGAACAGGATCCGCTCGACGCCCAGGCGGGTGTAGATGTCGACCCAGCGCTCGTACTGGCTGCCGGGGAGGCGGTAGGGAACGCTGGGAGTGCCGATGGGCATGGGTCGAGGGGAGGAAGCGGAAGGGGGGAGCGGTGAAGAGGGAGGGGGCCGATCAGCCCAGGCCGGCGGCCATGGGCACCGCCGTGGGCAGTTCTTTCTGGCTGGTGAGCACGCGGTCGATCAGGCCGTATTCCTTGGCTTCCTCGGCCGTCATGTAGGTCATGCGGTCGGAGTCGCGGGAGAGCTGGTCGATGCTGCGGCCGGTGTTTTCCGACAGCATCTCCAGCATCGTGTGCTTGTTGTGCAGCACCTCCTTGGCCCGGATCTGGATGTCGCTGGCCTGGCCGCGGGCGCCGGAGCGGGGCTGGTGCAGCACGATCGAGGCGTGGGGCAGGGCTGCTCGCTGGCCCTTGGTGCCGGCCGAGAGGATCATGGCGGCGGTGCCCATCGCCTGGCCGATGCAGATGGTGTGCACCGGTGGCTTCACGTAGCGAAGGGTGTCGCAGATGGCGAAGGCTTCAGTTTCGAAGCCGATCGCATCGCCGGTGTACCAGCTGGTGCCGGTGGAGTTGATGTAGAAGAAGATCGGCTTCTCCGGATTGTCGAACTCCAGATAAAGGAGCTGGGCAATGATCAGCTCCGTCACGTCGACGCCCATCTGACGCTTGAGGTCGTCGTCGGAGAACAGGGGCAGACCCAGGTACACGATCCGCTCCTTCAGCAGCAGCGACTCCAGGTCGGGGGGAGGCGTGCGCATCACGGCGGAATCGCCGTAGTAGGGGGCCGACGCCGTCATCCGCAGCTTCCATGGGGCATGAGCTGGGAGCCTAGCGGGGGTCCGGAGTGCCGTGCCCCCTGGCGCCGATGGGTTTTCCGCCCCCCTTGCCGCCGCTGCGCTCCGCTCCCCCCCCGGCCGCGGGTCCCTCGGCCCGGGCGAACACCATCCGGCCTGTGGGCGTCTGCAGGGCACCGGTGATCACCACGGCCAGGCGCTCGCCGATCCGGCTGCGGGCGTCTTCCACCACCACCATGGTGCCGTCCTCCAGGTAGCCGACCCCCTGGGCCGCCTCCTTGCCCTCGCGCACGATCTTGATCTGCAGCCCGTCGCCGGGCTGCACCTCGGGCCGCAGGGCGATCACCAGCTCGCTGAGGTTGAGCACCTTCAGATCGCGGACCTCGGCCACCTTGGCCAGGTTGTAGTCGGCGGTCAGCAGGGTGCCGCCGGTGTCGGACGTGAGAGAGAGCAGGCGGTCATCGACCCCGTTGCCCTCGTAGCGGGTGCTGTTGACCACCAGGCGCCGGCCGTAGGTCTCGCGCAGCTCCGAGAGCAGCTTCAGGCCGCGGCGCCCTTTGCCCCGCTTCTCCGCGTTGCCCGAATCGGCCAGAGCCTGCAGTTCGTCGATCACGCACTGGGCCACGATCACCTGGCCCTCCAGCAGCCCGCTCTCCAGCAGACCGCGGATGCGTCCGTCGATGATCACGCTGGTGTCGAGGATCTTTGCGCTGGCGGGCTGCAGCACGCCTTCGGCCACCAGCAGCGCCTCCGTGCTGGTGGGATTGAACAGGCGCAGCAGGGTGCGGCCGTGCACCTCGGCCAGGTTGTAGCCCAGCACTCCGAAGAACACGTTGCTGAGCACCGCGGCCAGCGGCTTCACCAGCACCACCTCCCAGGGCAGGGGCAGCAGCAGGATCGGCGCCAGCAGCAGGTTGGCCACCAGCAGGCCGAGGATCAGTCCCACCGCCCGGCTCACCAGCAGGTCGGTGGGCACGCTGCGCACCTGGGCCATCAGGCGGCGGCGCAGCTGCTGGAACAGAAATCCGGCGATCAGGCCGAAGAAGGCGCCGAAACCGCCCAGCACCGTGCGCAGCCCTTCCGGGTTGTTCACCTGCACCAGCAGGGGTTCCGGCAGCAGATCCACCCCCAGCCAGCCCGTGGCCCCGCCGGAGATCACGAACAGCAGCAGGATGAGGGAGTCCACCATTCCGGGATCCTGTGGCTGCCCATCACATCAGCCCCGCAGCATGACGGATCCGGAGCGGATTGCCAGCGAGGGGTTACCGCCCGTGACGCGGCCGCCCCGCTCCGCCTACCTGCACATCCCCTTCTGCCACCGCCGCTGCTTCTACTGCGATTTCCCCGTGGTTCCGCTCGGGGATCGCGCCGATGGGGCGGGCGGTCCTGGATCCGCTTCGATCCGCGCCTATCTCAACCTGCTGCACCGGGAGATCGCCGCCGCCCCCGCTGGTCCACCCCTGGCCACGGTGTATCTCGGCGGCGGCACCCCCTCGCTGCTCGCGCCTGAGCAGGTGGCGGTGTTGCTGGCGGCCCTCGACCAGCGATTCGGCCGGATGCCCGGCGCCGAGGTGACCCTGGAGCTCGATCCCGCCAGCTTCGACGAAGCCCGCCTGGCCGCTTACCTGGAGGCGGGCGTCAACCGGGTGAGCCTGGGCGGCCAGAGCTTCGACGACGCCGTGCTGGCCGGCCTCGGACGCCGCCACCGCGGCGCCGATCTGGGGCAGGCCTGCGCCTGGCTGCGGGCGGCCCAGCGGCGCGGCGATCTGGCCAGCTGGAGCCTCGATCTGATCCAGGGCCTTCCGGGCCAGACCCTCGCCCACTGGGACGGCCAGCTGGAGCGGGCGATCGCCTCCGGGGCCCCCCATCTCTCGGTCTACGACCTGATCCAGGAGCCCGGCACGGTGTTCGAGCGGCGCTGGCAGCGGGGGGATCTGGACCTCCCCGACGACGACCTGGCGGCCGATCTGATGGAGCACACCGGCCGGCGGCTCGCCGCCGCGGGCTACGGCCGCTACGAGGTGTCGAACCATGCCCTGCCGGGCCACGCCTCCCGCCACAACCGCGTCTACTGGAGCGGCGCCGGCTGGTGGGGCTTCGGCATGGGAGCCACCTCGGCCCCCCAGGGCGTGCGCACGGCCCGGCCGCGCACCCGCGAGGGCTATGCCGCCTGGCTGGCGGAGGGAGCCCCCCAGGCCCAGGAGCCGGGGGCCCCCCGGGGCATGCCGGCCGACGAGCGGCTGTTGGTGGGGCTGCGCCTGCGGGAGGGGGTGAACCTGGCGGCCCTGGCGGCGGTGCACGGTCTGGATCCTGTCGCCCTGAACGGGCTGCGGGTGCAGCTGGCGCCGTTCGAGCGCCGGGGCCTGCTGGTGGTGGAGGGCCCGCGCTGGCGCCTGAGCGATCCGGAGGGGCTGGCCCTCAGCAATGCGGTGCTGAGGGAGCTGCTGGCGTGGTGGGCGTCCGCTGGGCCCGGATCCAGCCCCGCAGGGCCTCCACCGCCAGTCCCCGCCCGTCCAGCAGCGGTGGGCTGAACGGGGGCTGGCGCAGCGTCAGCCCCAGCAGGTCGGCGGTGACCCGCACCTGGCCGTCGCAGGCATCGCCGGCACCGATGCCGATCACCGGGATCGCCAGGCGCCCGCTCAGTTCGGTGGCCAGCTCGGCGGGAATGTGCTCCAGCACCAGGGCGAAACAGCCCGCGGCCTCGAGGGCGAGGGCCTGGCGGCGCAGGCGGTTCTGGCTCACCGGATCGCCGGCCTGGCGCCGATAGCCGAGTCGGTGCACCGACTGGGGCGTCAGCCCGAGATGCCCCATCACCGGGATGCCCGCCCGCACCAGCCGGTCGAGCCCCGCCCCGGTCTCCGGTGCGGCGCCCTCCAGCTTCACGGCCGCGGCGGCCGTCTCCGGGCGCACCCGCCGGGGGGCCGCCGCCGCCACCGCCTCATCCGGGCTGCACTGATAGCTGAGGAAGGGCAGATCGCAGATGATCAGCGGCCGGCCGCCGGCGCTGGCGCTGCG
>JBKDPV010000031.1:0-26469 GCA_046342315.1 Cyanobacteriota bacterium | reverse complement strand
TCGCCCGCAGAAAGCTGATCAGGTCGAGATCGGTTGCGGCAACAGCGGCTTCGGGCACGGAGAGGAGGCGTTCCCGCCGACCTCAACTCATGGTGGCAGGACGGGCGAGGGCGCCTGTGACACACTTTGAATCAGCCCTGGCAGCACCTCCCCGCCAACACCCCGGTTCTATTGATCACCAATCCCTGACAACTGCCCCGAGCCAGGCCCTCGTACCCGCAGCGCGCCATGGAACAGGCCTCCCTGGGTGGGCCACGGTTGGAGTGCCGCGTGCTTCGTTCCCAGCCTGATCTCACACGTCACAGGTGGCGCACATGGGGCTGGTACGCGTGTACTAAAGTAGCTGTTTGACGCTCCAGGGCCTTGGGGCAGGTCCAGCCCTCTCCTGAATCTGCGCCAGACTTGGCTGCAACACCAGTCTCGCTCCGCCGGCGCTGCGGCCTCGATCTCCAGGGTTGGATCCAGGCCATTGCCGGCCTCGTTATTGCGCTGATCGCGCTGCTCTCCTCCTATGGCCACATCACCCTCCCCACCGGTGCCAGCCTCCAGCTCCCGCAGCAATGGGGCGTCTGGTTCATCGCTGCCTCGGTGGCGGTTGTGGTTGTCGACGCTCAACTGGCGACGGGATCCCGGCTACGAGCTGCGCAAGATGCAGCACGAGCAGCGGATGTAGCCGCAGGCCGGCGAAGCCGTAGCAGCTGAGGAAAGAGAACGCGCGGCTCGCAGCGATCGAATCCAGGCTTGCGCGCTTCGAGCGGGAGCACTTGTCCAGCTCGAACCCTCTTTCCTCCACCGGCGATTCCTCGCCCTCATAGCCGCCGAGCTGGCTGCCCTGGCGGAGGAGCCGGAGGAGCCCTCCTGATCGCCCTGCACCGAACCAGGGAACAGGCCGGCGGGACCGCCACTCCGGCATCAGCGAAATGGGCAAAGTGGCCGCCCCCAGCTGGACACCCGGCAACTGGCTCGGCTGAGCCCGCCGCTTCGGCTTCCTCCAGGCCACCGATGTGGTGCTGGTGATCAGACTCCCACGACGCTGCCGACAACCCCATCACCCCATCACCCTCCCCCACCCCGCCGGCGTCGGCGCCGGCCTCCAGCTCCCGCAGCCTCCCGCAGCCTCCCGCAGCCTCCCGCCATGCTCCCGCCCGCCATCGACTGGACGACCTGCCCGCCAGCTCCGATGGTCTGGATGCCGTTCCGGGAACTCCTGCTGGCTGTGGCCACCACCCCCGCCCTTCTCCTGCCACTCGTGGCGGTGGTGGCGCTGGTGCTTGTTGGCCTCGCGGGCTTTGGCTGGCCCTGGCGCGCCCTGCTCAGCGCTCTGTTGGTCGTGCTCGTTTCGCTCCTCTACACCCCCTTCGCCACCACCGCTCTCACCGCCTGGCTCAACACCCAGCTGCCCGCCCCACCCTCCGGCGTCGCCGCGCCGGCCCTGGCCGTGCTGGTGGGTCGGGGCGCTGAAATCAGCACCGCCACCACCGCCGAGGCGGCCCGCCTGCTCGGCCAGGCGCGCGTGAACCGCATCTACGTGTCGGGCGACGCGCCCGCCACGGCTCAGCAGCTGCTCTCGCTCGGCGTACCAGCCGAACGCATCGCCGGCGACAGCTGCGCCCGCACCACCTGGGAGAACGCCACCCTCACCACCACCTGGATCCGCCAGCACATTCCCGCGAACACCCCCGTGCTGCTCATCACCGATCCCTGGCAGTTGCCCCGCGCCAGCCGCGCCTTCGCCCGCCAGCAACTGCCCGTCACCCCCATCGCCGCCGAGCCGAACCTCTCTCCCCACGAACGCAACCGCCTCGCTCTGCGCGAATCCGCCGCCACCCTGCTCTATGCCCTCCAGGGCCGGATGTGAGCACACGCACCCTGGTGAAAGACCAGCACAGGGGTTTTCCGCGTGGTCAGCACATGTCATCATCGTGATGATGGCATGCTCGCGACTGGCTGCATCAGACCACGGCCGACCTGGCCCAGGCCAGCCTCAGCGTCGGTGCCGGCCATCACGAATGGGCCTGGCAGGTCTGGGGCCATGGCCTCGGCCGTTCCTTCCGCGATTTCCCCACCACCGCGGCCGCTTCCCTGATGCCCTCCACATCCCCACCCGCTACCCCGATAGCCTTCCCGACGGGGCTCCCACCGACCATTTCGGCCGTCTGCAAAGCGACGACGCTCTCCGCCATGCCCGTGCAGGTGATTGCCGCCACCGAAGCCTGGGCCGCCGCCAGCGGGTCCCAGCACCAGCGCCTGCTGCACTGGCCCCTGGAGCAGCTACCCCTCAGCTGCGATGCCCTCGTTCTCACGCCCTCGGAACTGAACGAGCTTCTTGAAGGCGGCAGCCGTATGGCCCGGGAACTCCAGCGCGATCTGAGCTGGCTGATCTGACCCCCTCAGGGCACGGGGAAACGCTGTCTACACTGAGCGCAGCTTGTCTACACATCCTGTGCCCCTGAACATCCGCAATCCAGAGGCCGATCGACTTGCGGCTGAACTGGCAGCACTCGCTGGCGAAACCAAAACCGCTGCTGTGATCCAGGCTCTGCGTGAGCGATTGCACCGCCTGAAGCATGCACCCCCCGTTTCCACCAGCCCGGGCGGGCGTCTCGCGGATCACCTTGATTCGATCGCCCTGCATCTGGCCCAGCGACCCAAGCTGGACGATCGCGATGCCGACGCCATTCTCGGCTATGACAACCACGGCATCCCAGGGTCATTGGGACGGCGGCCCAACGTGATCTCGAACTCTTTCTTGCTGCAGCGAGCATCGAAATCATTCCGTTTGACCTCCATCAGGTCCAGTTGGCGCTGACAGGCTTCCAGCGTTTCGGCAAAGGTCGCCACCCTGCAGGCCTGAACATGGGTGATTGTTATTCGTACGCCCTGGCGCAGGCCACCCGATCGCCCCTGCTATTCAAGGGCAACGACTTTCCTCTCACGGATATTGAGCCGGTCACCATCAGTGTCGAGTTTGTGGAACACCTGCAGATCCACCTGCCAGGGCAGCAGCAGATCATCGAGCTCGGCACCCAGTTCCAGGAGCTCGCCCAGCCCCATCCCCGGGGCCTCCGGACACAGGTCGATGTCGGAACCGGAATGATGCCGGCCCAACGCCCGGGAGCCGTAGAGCACCACCCGATGGACAGCCCGATGGCGGACGATCCTCTCCAGCAGCTAGGTGGTTGCTTCCTCAGGCAGCCCGGGGATGCTGGCTTCGCCAGGCTGACTCTGGCTCGTTTCCGATGGGGCTCTCATCGGCTGCGGGCACGCAGAAGCGTGGCCAGGGCTCGGCTGTAGTTCTCCAGGCGCTGCAGCCAGCGAACGTCCGCTTCCGCCATGGAGGATTCACCACGCAGGGCCTGACCATTCTCGCTTGCTGATCACGCCCTGACGCTCGGCCAGCACTCACGAACACACCGTCCATGGTGTTGCCGATGCTGCATGGCGTAGCGGATCTGGGCTTATCTTGCGGGTGATCGTCAAGCCTGCGTCAACCGCACCCCATGCTGCCCAGGCCCACCGGCTTGCTGCGCCTCTACGGACGCGATCTCGGCCGCCTGCAGCGGCTCGTGGATCCGCTCACGGTGGCGGGGCTGTTCTGGCTGGTCACCACCTTCGGCGTTTCCTCCCTCACGCCCGGGCTGCGCCTCTCGGTGATGGTGTGGGTGGCGCTGCTCACCGCCCTGATCCTGCCCAACGGCCGCCTCTACCAGAGCTATCGCCAGCTCAGCCTCTGGAGCCTGCTCTCCCGCGTGACCACCAGCTGGGCCTCCGTGCTCGCCGGCCTGCTGGCGCTCGGCTTCGTCTTCAAGCTCACCGCCACCTTCTCCCGCCTCGAACTCAGCCTCTGGGCCCTCATCGCCTGGCTGCTGCTGTTGCTGATGCACGTGGGCGGCCGCAAGCTGCTGCGCCTGCACCGCATCCGCGGCGGCAACACGCGAACGTTCGTGTACTGGGGCACGCCCTTTCACGCCGTGGCCCTCTGGCAGCAGCTCGAAAACCTGCCCCACCTCGGCCTGCGTCTGCAGGCCTGGTTCATGCCACCAGGCGCCCAGACGGTTCCCCTGCCCCCCGGCATGCCCCCCGCCGCCGGCGGCCTCAGCGAGATGCGCAACTGGCTCAACAGCAACGACGTCGATCAGATCTATTTCTCCTACGTGGCCGAACGCCACCTCTCGATGACCGAGCTGGTGCGCTTCTTCGGCGACACCTGCAAGCCGGTGTACTTCCTGCCCGCCTGGAGCCAGCCCTCGATGCGCTTCAGCGTCGAACCCCTCGGCGATCGCTTCGCCATCAGCCTCTGGGGTCCCCACGACTCCCTGCTCGATCATCTTCTCAAGCGCCTCTTCGACATCGTGGTGAGTGGGGCCGCCCTGCTGCTGCTCTCGCCCCTGCTGCTGCTGATCTCCCTGCTGGTGGCCCTCAGCTCGCCGGGCCCGGTGCTGTTCCTGCAGGACCGCTACGGCCTCGACGGCCGCAGCTTCAGGATCTACAAGTTCCGCACCATGACAGTCACCGAGTCGGGCCACGAGCAGGGCCTGGCCCAGGCTCGCCGCGACGACCCGCGCGTCACCCCCATCGGCCGCATCCTGCGCCGCTGGAGCCTCGATGAACTGCCCCAGCTCTGGAACGTTCTCATCGGCACCATGAGCCTGGTGGGGCCCCGCCCCCATGCCGTGGCCCACAACGAGCAGTACCGCTCGCTCATCCCCGGCTACATGCAGCGCCATCAGTTCAAGCCCGGCATCACCGGCCTCGCCCAGGTGGAGGGCTGGCGCGGCGAAACCGCTGATCTCGAACGCATGGCCCGCCGTGTGGAGGCCGATCTGCGCTACCAGCGCGAGTGGTCGCTCGAACTCGACGTGAAGATCCTGCTGCGCACCCTCTTCCAGATACGCTCCCCCAACGCCTACTGAAGCAAGGCAACCAGCTGCCGCTCCAGCTTGCCGAGCACCGCCTCACGGCCGAAGTGGCGCTCCGCCAGCCGCCGGGCCCTCTGCCCCGCCGCCGCCCGCAGCGCCGGATCATCAGCGAACCGCTCCACCGCCGCCGTGAACGCCGCGGCATCTTCCGGCGGCACGCACAACCCTCCCTCCGCCGCCAGCAGCGCCAGCTCGCTGCCCGGCGGTGAACTCGCCACCACCGGCCGGCCGCTCGCCAGGATCCCCATCAGCTTCGACGGCAGCACCAGATCCGCCACCTTTTCCCGCTGCGGCAGCAGGTGCACATCGGCGGCATTCAGCCAGTCGTTCAGCCGCTCCGACGGCTGCAGCGGCAGCCAGCGCACCTGCGGCAGATCGGCCGTGGCCGCCTCCAGCTCCGGCCGCGTGGCGCCTTCGCCCGCCAGCAGCCACACCAGATCGCGGCGATGGCGCAACCGCCGGATCACCTCCGCCAGCACATTCACTCCCTGCTTCTTGTTCATCGAGCCCGAATACAGCAGCAGCATCTGGGTGTCGGCGATGCCCAGCTCGCGGCGGTAGGGATTCACGGCGCGTTCCTGAGGGCCCTGCGGCCGGATCGCGTTGAGATCCACCCAGTTCGGCACCAGCCGCATGCGCTCTTTCGCCACCCCCTTCTCCGCCAGCTTCTGCACCATCGCCGTGCTGATCGTGCTCACGGCATCGAAGCCCCGCAACGTGCGCCGCTCCCCCCCCTCCGCCAGCCGCCGCAGCGCCGGACCCTGCAGGATCCCCAGTTCGAAGGCGGCATCCACCTCGAAATCCTGGATGTGCAGCCAGGCGCGCGTGCGGCGCCCGCACAGCCGCCGCAGCAGCAGCGCGCCCGGGGCGCAGAAGAAGGCCGGCGCCACCGTGAGCACCACATCCGGCCGCCAGCGGCGCTGCGCCAGCAGCGGCGGCAGGCTGGTGAGCGCGAAGCTGCTCAGGTGCAGCAGCCGGGTGAGCCCGTTCGGCCGTGCCGGCACCCACAGCGGGCAGCGCCGCAGCCGTACGCCGCCGATCCGCTCGCGCAGGTAGCGGTTGCGGTACTGGGGCGCGCCCACCTCGCCCCCCAGTCCCACCCGCCAGTTGGGGAAATAGGGCGGCGCCGCGATCGCCCGCACCTCATGGCCCCGCTCCGCCAGCCAGGCCGACAGCTCGCCGGTGTAGCGGCCGATCCCCACCGGCTCGGGCCAGGTGTTGAGGCCGTAGATCAAGATCTTCATCCGCTCACCAAGCACCACCAAAAAGCTCTATCAGCTTTGGGGCTGAGAGAGCTCGGGAACAACTCCAGCGGGGACCGTCAGCGGGTGCCGATGTTGGTGACCGGTACGTTCGGCAGTGGGGTTCGCACCACAGGGAAGCGGGCAAAGTTGGTCTGCGCGAAACCACTGTTACGGCCGGCCAGTGGTTGGGAGGGCTTGAACTCGCCCGAAAGCGGCTGCGACGAGGAAGCTGTGCCGGCTCGAGGCCTTGTGGGCGTTCTCTGGGCGAGAGCAGGAAGCGAGGCCATGGCAAACACGCCCACAGCAGCATAAGCGGTGCCCGCTCTCAGCGAAGCTGAAAACCGTGCAACCTTTCGAACGCTTAGATCGAAAGCCATAGGGGGCAACTACCGCATTGCTGCAAAGCATAGCCCGGGTCTGGCTGGTAGGCCTCATGGTGTGGCCATTCCCGCAAAGTAGCCCGTGCGGAAGCTGTCGCCCCACGCCACCGTCAGCACACCCACCGTGCCGAACGGCGAGGCGTTGAACAGATCCGCGCCGATCAGGTTCACCGTGAGCGGCAGGGAGGCGAACGGCACCACCGAAACCCCTGCGTTGGTTCCCCGGCCGCTCCAGCCCATCGACACCCCCAGCCGTGGGGTCACCTCCACCCCCACCGAGGCGAATGCACCCACCGTGGGGCCCTGGAAGTTCTCATCCAGCGAGGTGAAGTTGTTGCCGCCCACGCCGGCGCTCACCTGCAGAACCTGCGAAAAATGGGGGTCGTTGCGCCGCAGCGGCGTGGCCACCGTGATCGCCCCATAGCCGTTGGGAAAGGTGAAGAAACCGGTTTCGTTGGTGGTGTAGCTCCACAGATCCATCACCCCACCGGCCACCGCCACCTGCAGCGTGGGCTCGTTCACCAGAACCCGGCCGATGCTGCCGCCGATCCCGCCGTTCGCTCCCAGATTCTTGACGCTGCCGATGCCCACGTCCAGCTGCATCCCCAGCGTGCGATAGGGATCGCCGAGGCCGAAACCGAAGTTGATCGAGCCATCGGGAACGCCATCGCGCTGCTTGCCCGGGGTGCCCGCCGATAACGCCAGGTAATACTCGCCCCATCCCGCCACATAGCCCGAAGGAACGCCACCGCCGATCAGCGGGGCCGCGTACTGGATGCGACGCGGTGGCGTGAGATCCTCCGGCACCGGCCCCTCCACCGGCAGACTCGGGCGTGGCTCCGCCTGCGCGGCCAGAGGAACGGTGCGCGCCGCCGGCCCCCTGCCGCCATCCGGTGACACCAGCCGCCAGCCCGGCGCCGTGGGCGCGGCCTCCACCAGCCGCCAGCCACGCTCCGCCGCCTCGGCAGGGAAGGCAACGGCGACAGCCAGCCACGCCACAACCTGCCACACGCGCGCTCTCATCTCAGACATCAGTCAGCGCCAAAACCATCTCACGCTTGAGCTGCTCCAACGGCTTGAGCCGATCAGCCGCAGACAGCGGGCTGAGATGAAGCATCCGACGGATGGTTTCCAGCTCCTGGCTGCTGGCGGCCTCTTGGATCGCCTGCACCGCAGGCACGCTGCGCCCACCGGGGCCAAGCGCGAGGGTCAGGGTTTCGATGTAGGAGGGCGCCTCCGGCCGCTCTTCGCTGGTGAATCGGCGCTGTTCCACCCGCTGTTCCACCACTTCGCGCAACCTCTCGCCGCGGTCCTGCCAACGCTGCAGCCACTGGTCGAGCAGGGAGATCTCCTTGCCCCTGGCCTGCCCACCGGCGGCGAAGGCCAATCCGTAAGCCAGAGAGACCAGCATGCTGCCGGTCATGCCCTGCACCAGCGCCAGCCAATGGCGCAGTTGCAGGCCGCGGGGCTGGCCCTCAAGCCTCTTCTCCGCCGTGGCCAGACGCTCCAGAAGCTGGGCCCGCAGCACCGGCATCGGCCTCGACAGCTGGGCCGGTGTGAGCGGTTGAACCCGCTGGGCAATCAGAGCCTGCTGCAACGCCTGGGGCGAGGGGGCGCTGTTGATCAGACGTCGAAACGTTTCCGCCTGGGCAGTGGTGGTGGTGATATCGCGGTTCTGGCTCGCGATCGCCAACCCCACCTTCCCCCACACTCCAGCCAACTGCACAGGAATCAGCAGAAAAAATCCCAGCGCCGCCACGATCGACAGGCGCGCACATCGGCGTGCCAGTCGCTCGAGCGCCCCATTGCCGGGATCCACATAACTGGCCAGAAACAGCAAGCCCAGACCCACCAGCGGAATCGAGGCCTGGTTCAGCAGGGATGAGACGAAACGAAGCTGCCAGGTGGGATCAAACAGCCTGGGCGGCAGGATCGTTGCCACCACCAGAACGGCAAAGACCACAAACAGAGCCGAACCGAAGAAGCCAAGCCGACGCGCAAGCACGCTGGGGCTGTGGAACGCGGAAAGGCTGGGCTCGAGATCCTGTGAGTGAAGTGTCATGCCGAAGCCAGGTTCCGGCTCACACCTCAGATTGGCTCAGAGCAATACGACGGCGCAGGCGCCGCGTCCAGGCGAATCCAGCAGCGGCGCCCACCAAAGGCAGAGGACCTGGAACATCGGTGGAAACGTTGGCCGCCCAGAGGGGATAGACGTTCGCACAATCACCCCCCGCGGGGAAGGCATAACAGGATGTGGGGAGCGTGTTTGGAGACTCCGTGAAAACCGATTCGATCCAGGAGGTTTCCGGATTGGCGGCGATCACATTGCCACCATCAGCGGAATAATCCTGATCCCAACCGCCCGTGGCACTCACCATATAGATCCCAGCAGTGATCCGTGTCGGGCCGACTGGCAGCCAGCAGAACAGATCCTTGACAAGACCGCTGCAGGCGATCGGATCAGCGGGATCACCAGGCTGGAACGCCGAGGTGATCAGACTCCAGAAACTGGGATCGCCAGCCTCCGCGGCGTAATCGGTTCCCGTGAACTGGTAGAGCGAAATCGTGTGATCAGCGGCATAGGCGTAATTCGGCCAGGGGCTTGGTTGATTATCCTCATCAAAGGTTTCGTTGGGATGATAAACTCCTAGTGCATTGACAAACTGAGGAGAAAAAACGTCGAAGGTGTAGCCGAAGGCAAAGCCGCCGGGATCAGGATTGGTGCCGATGGACACCGTGCCTTGGCCAAAGTTGGGCGGACAGGAGTCGGGGATGCCTTCCCGCAGGCTCAGCGATGGGTCAGCGCCGGTGCAGGACGCTTCCTGAAGGTTGGAGTTGAGATTGGTGGCCTGATCGATCAACACGATCGGGTTGACCTGCTGATTGGTGAGGGCCTGGGCAGACCGGGGAGCCAGCAGACCGCCGAGGGCCAGCAGGCCTGTAGTCACCACAACTCCGGCAACCGAATGCAAAGAGGTTGACTTTTTATGGGTGGTGGTACCGAAGCCAGAGATCGCCATCACCACGGAGAAAATTTTGGCGTAGTTTACCCCACATTTTCCGTTTGACAGCAACGGCTTCCCCGTCGGTCGCAGCATGGTTGGGGTTTGCTGACCACTCTCCTCACAGCAGCCGTCGGGCGCAGCGGCGCAAGCCTTCGGCGCAGTCGCCCTGCATCAGCAGCCCCGCGCCACCCCACAGCAGGCGCTGGGGCAGGTCCGGCGGCGCCGAGCCCAGCTCCCGCAGCGGCGTGAAGCCCAGGCCGCGGAAGTAGCGCACCAGCCGGCGGTGCTGGCGCTCGTCGTCGCGGATGGCCAGCAGCCGGGCCGTGCGGCAGGGGGTGGCCTCCAGGGCCCAGGCGAAGGTGGCGGCCCAGATCCACAACCCCACCCCCTCGCTGCCCTCCCCCTGCACCCGCATCGTGTCGAGCCGCAGGCCATCGGCGCTGGGCAGCGCCCAGCCCTTCAGCTCCCCCAGCAGCCGCGCCCGCCCCTCGCCCAGCGGCGCCGCCACCCCCACCCGCAGGCGGCGCAGCCCCAGGGCCCCCCCCCCCAGCCGGCGCAGCAGCAGCCCGCCCGCCGCCGCGCGCCGCTCGATCGCGGCCAGATCCGGCGTCATGCCGTCGCCCCTGCCGGTTCCGGCCCATCGCTGGCGTGGTGGCGCACCGCCGCCAGCGGCAAGGGCCCGCCATAGAGATGGGGGAAGAGCTCACCGTCCGGTGCCGGCTCGTCGCGCAGCTCCAGCCCGGCGGCCGCCAGCACCGCCGGATCGAGGCTGAGCAGCCGCACCGGACCGGCATCGGCGTAGAAGCGCTCCCGGGTGGCAGTGAGCTGGTGGGCGCGGCAGAGGTGCACGAAACCCACCTCCGCCTGCCGCCGTCCGCGCGTGGACCAGGGGTAGCTCCCCTCGGCCCGGGCCCGCTGCCAGTCGCGCTCCAGGGCCAGGTGGTACAGCCAGCTGGGCGAACGCCAGCTGCGGCGCAGCCCCCAGGGCGGCGCCAGCACCGCCGCCAGCTCCGCGCTCGCCAGGAAGCGGCCCAGCCAGGCCCGCAGGGCCGCCAGCCCCGGCTCGGCGTCGAAGCGCTCCGGATCGCTGCCGCGGAACTGGCGCACGAACGGCAGCACGGCGATGTCGGCCAGCGCCGGCCGGCTGCCCAGCAGCCAGCCGCCGGGCTCCAGGCGCCGGTTCCACGCCTGCAGCAGCTCCAGGGCCGCGGCCCGATGGCGCTCGGGGTCCGTCACCCCGAAGCGCTCGGGGTAGCGGCAGCGATCGAGATGGTGCTTGAAGGGTCCGTCGTTCGCTTCGATCAGGGCCGCGCCGGCGGCCCGCCGCTCCGCGCTCCAGCCCGCCAGCCAGCCCTGCGGATCCTGCTGCTGCAGCGCCCAGTGCAGGATCGCCAGGCTCTCGTCGATCACCTCCCCCGCCGGCAGCACCAGCACCGGCACCGTGGCCTTCGCCGACGCTGCGAGCAGCTCCGGCGGCCGGCAGGCGAGATCCACCTCCCGCAGCTCCAGGCTCACCCCCGGCGCCAACCCCGCCGCCCGCAGCCCCAGCCGCGCCCGGATCGCATAGGGGCAGCGGCGGAAGCTGTAGAGCACCGGCAGGCCCGCCATCGCGCCTCAGCCCTGGGCGCCGATGTGGGCCTCGCCCCGCTGCCGGGCCCACTCGATCTGACGCTGGCGCTCGGCGAAGCGGGCGCGGTCGGCGTCGCTGAAGCGCTCCAGGCAGTGCCGGCAGCTCACCCCCTCCCGATAGCTTGGCAAGGCCCGATCGGCGGGGGAGAGCGGCACACCGCAGGCATGGCACAGCCGGTGCTCGCCCGGCTCCAGCCGGTGGTTCACCGCCACCCGCTGGTCAAACACGAAGCACTCCCCCCGCCAGCGGCTCTCGGCCTCGGGCACCGTTTCCAGATAGCGCAGGATGCCGCCCTGCAGATGATGCACCCCCTCGAAGCCGCCGGCCTTCAGCAGGGCGGTGGCCTTCTCGCAGCGGATGCCGCCCGTGCAGAACAGCGCCAGCGCCTTCGGGCGCCTCTCCGCCACCAGCGGCCGCAGCTCCCGCTCCACCCACTCCGGGAACTCGCGGAAGCAGGCGGTGCCCGGATCGATCGCGCCGGCGAAGCTGCCGATGCCCACCTCGTAGGCGTTGCGGGTGTCGATCACCAGGGTGTCCGGGTCGTCGATCAGGGCGTTCCACTCCCCCGGCGGCACGTAGGTGCCCACCTGCCGGCTCGGGTCGGCCGCCGGCTGGCCCAGGCTCACGATCTCGCGCTTGCACCGCACCTTCAGCCGGTGGAAGGCCGTCACCGGCGCAGCCGCCTCCTTCACCTCCAGATCCGCCAGCCGCCCATCGGAGCGCAGCACCGCCAGCAGGGCCTCCACCCCAGCCGGCGGCCCGCTCACCGTGCCGTTCACCCCTTCCTCCGCCAGCAGCACCGTGCCGCGCACACCACCCTGCCGGCCCACGGCCAGCAGCCGCTGCTGCAGCGCCGGCAGCTCAGCCGCGCGGAAGGGGGCGAAGCGGTAGAAGGCCGCCACCCGCACCGCTTCAGCCACGGATGGCGGCGAGCAGGGGCTCGGCCACCACACCCGCCGCCGCCAGCAGCTCCCGATCGGCCTCCACCGCCGGATTCGAGGTGGTGAGCAAGGTGTCGCCGTAGAAGATCGAATCGGCCCCGGCCAGCAGGCAGAGGATCTGGGCCTCGCGGCTCAACGCCTCCCGGCCCGCGCTCAGCCGCACCCGCGAATGGGGCATCAGGATCCGGGCGGTGGCCACCATCCGCACCAGCTCCAGCGGATCCACCGGCGCCTGCTCCTCCAGCGGCGTTCCCTCCACCGCCACCAGCGCATTGATCGGCACGCTCTCGGGGTGGGGATCCATCGCGGCCAGCTCCTGCAGCAGCGAGGCCCGGTCGGCCGTCGACTCCCCCAGGCCGATGATGCCGCCGCAGCAGAGGGTGATGCCGGCCCGCCGCACCCGCTGCAGCGTTTCCAGCCGCTCCTGATACGTGCGGGTGGTGATGATCCGCTCGTAGTGCTCGGGGCTGGTGTCGAGGTTGTGGTTGTAGGCGGTGAGGCCCGCCTCCGCCAGCCGCGCCGCCTGGCTGTCGGTGAGCATGCCGGCGGTGACGCAGGCCTCCAGGCCCAGCTCCCGCACCCCCCGCTCCATCTGCAGCATCGCCTCGAAGGGCGCCCCGTCGCGGATCTCGCGCCAGGCCCAGCCCATGCAGAACCGCTGCGCACCCGCCTCACGCGCCGTCCGGGCCCGCTCCAGCACCGGCTCCACCGCCAGCTCCGGCCGACCCGCCACATCGGCGCTGTGGTGCAGCGACTGGGGGCAGTAGGCGCAATCCTCCTCGCAGCCGCCGGTCTTCACGCTCAGCAGCGAAGCCAGCTGCACCCGGTAGCCGGGATTGGCGGCCCGGTGCACCTGCTGCGCCTGCCAGAGCAACTCCATCAGCGGCAGCGCGAGCAGGGCCTGGATCTCCTCCAGGCTCCAGTCGTGGCGGGTACTCATGGCGCGGGGTCGGCGGCGGGCAGGATGCCGCCGAAACGGCGCTGGCGGCCCTGGTAGTCCAGCAGAGCGGCGAGCAGGGCCCCCTCGTCGAAATCGGGCCAGAGCACATCGGTGAGATGGATCTCGGCGTAGGCCAGCTGCCACAGCAGAAAATTGCTGATGCGCTGCTCGCCGCTGGTGCGGATCAGCAGGTCGGGGTCGACCTCGCCGGCGGTGAACAGCTCGGCGGCGAAGCGCCCTTCATCGATCGCCGCCGGATCCAGCTTCCCCTCCGCCACCTGCTGCGCCAGCCGCCGGGCGGCCCGCACCAGCTCGCTGCGGCCGCCGTAGTTGGTGCAGACGTTGAAATGGATGCCGCGGTTGGCGGCGGTGCGGCTGGTGGCATCGGCGATCAGGCCCTGCAGCCCGGCCGGCAGCTGTTCGAGGTCGCCGAAGAAACGGATCCGCACCTGCTCCTTCATCAGGCCCTCGAGCTCCCGCGCCAGCACCCGTTCGAACAGGGCCATCAGGAAGCTCACCTCCTCGCCCGGCCGCGTCCAGTTCTCGGTGGAGAAGGCGTAGGCGGTGAGGGCGCTCACCCCCCAGTCGCTGCAGAGGCGCAGGGTGCGCTTCAGCGCCTCCACCCCGGCCCGGTGGCCCATCACCCGCGGCAGCCCCCGCTGACGCGCCCAGCGGCCGTTTCCATCCATGATCACCGCCACATGAGCGGGAATCCGTTCCGGATCCAGCGCCGGTGGCAGCAGATGGCGATCGGTGCTGAGGTCGGTCGCCAGGGCGCGACTCATCCGCGAGGTTCCGGCAGGTCCGCAGCCACGCTACGCCCCGTCGGCGTGGAGGCCAGCGCCTCGGTGAGCAGGTCGTGCAGCCGGCTGCTGGTGATCGGCCGCTCCAGTCGCCCCTGCGCCGCCAGCGACAGGGTGCCGGTTTCCTCCGACACCACGATGCAGCGGCAGCGGCCGTGGCGTTCCGTGAGCCCCAGCGCCGCCAGATGGCGGGTGCCGTAGCGGTTCGGCGTCTGGCGCGAAAGCGGCAGGATCACCCCCGCCGCCACGATCCGGTTCTTCTGCACCAGCACCGCCCCGTCGTGCAGGGGGGTGTCCTGGGCGAACAGGTTCAGCAGCAGATCCACCGAGAGATGGGCATCCAGCTGCAGGCCGGGGTTGAGGAAATCCTCCGGGCGCAGGTCGCTGCCCAGATCCAGCACGATCAGGGCGCCGCGCCGCGCCTGCGACAGCCGCCCCGCCGCCTCCGTGAGCACGCTCACCGAGCCCGAGGCCAGCTGGTCGCGGCTGCGGTCGCCGAACAGCACCCCGAAGCGGCCGGTGCCCAGCAGCTCCATCAGCCGCCGCAGCTCCCCCTGCCACAGGATCGCCAGCGCCAGGCTGCAGGCCAGCACCAGCGCATCGATCAGCTTGGAGGTGAGGGGAAGGTCGGCGAAGCGCTGCACCAGCCAGGCCAGCGTCACCAGGGTGAGATACCCCCGCAGCAGCCAGATGGTGCGGGGTTCGCGCACCCGGCCCAGCAGCAGCACGCCCAGGGCCACGGCGAACAGCAGATCCAGCAGCGGGCGGAGGTCGATGGAACCGGGCGGTGCGTGGAGGGGTGCTCAGGCGCGCCACCAGGCGGTGCCGACAGCGCCGCTGCCGATCGGGCCCGGAGACGGGAGCAAGGGGTGGGGTCGGGCCGCCAGGCGGTCGCCCCCGTTCAGGGTACCGGTGCGAAGCGGGCGGGGATCACGTCGTAGCGCAGTAGGTCTTCCGGCTGCTCCCGCCGCTGCACCACCTCGGCGATCCCGTCGTGCACCAGCACCGCTGCCGGGCGTGGGATGCGGTTGTAGTTGGAGCTCATCGAGGCGTTGTAGGCGCCGGTGGCGAACACCGCCAGCACGTCGCCGCTGCCGGTGGCCGGCAGCGCGATGTCCTTCAGCAGCAGGTCGCCCGATTCGCAGTGCTTGCCGGCCACGGTCACCGTTTCCGTGGCAGCGGCCGTGGGACGGTCGGCCAGCAGGGCGGTGTAGCGCGACTGATAGGTGATCGGCCGCGGGTTGTCGCTCATGCCGCCATCGATCGCCACGTAGGTGCGCAGGCCCGCGATCTCCTTGCGGCTGCCCACCTCATAGAGGGTGACGCCGGCGGTGGCCACCAGCGAGCGGCCGGGCTCGCACAGCAGCCGCGGCAGCGTGAGATGGCGCTGGCGGCAGGCCTCGGCCACCGCTCCGGCCACCACCGACACCCACTCCTGGATCGACGGCGGATCATCGGACTGCACATAACGGATGCCCAGGCCGCCGCCCACGTTCAGGTCGCTGCAGGGGTGGCCGAGCGAGCGGGCCAGGGCCAGCGCATCGGCCATCACCCCGGCCAGGTCGCGGTGGGGCGCCAGGTCGACGATCGGCGCGCCGCGGGGGGCGTGCAGGCCGTCGAGCCAGGCCCAGGGGCACTGGGCCAGCTGGCGCAGCACCGGCTCCAGCTGATCGGGGTCGAAGCCGAACTTGCTGTCGAGGTGGCCGGTGCGGATGTACTCGTGCGTGTGGCACTCGATGCCGGGGGTGAAGCGCAGCATCAGCCGCACCGGCGCCGGCCGGCCCGGGGCGATCTCCGCCAGCAGCTCCAGGTCGCGTGCGTTGTCCACCACCACGGTGACGCCCTGGTTCACCGCCAGCTCGATCTCCTCCCTCGACTTGTTGTTGCCGTGCAGCACGATCCGCTCCGCCGGCATGCCGCCCCGCAGGGCGGTGAGCAGCTCCCCCGCCGACACGGCATCGAGGCCCAGGCCCTCCTCGGCCACCAGGGCGCTGATCGCCAGCGAGCTGTTGGCCTTCGAGGCATAGAGCGCCAGCGTGGGGCCGGGGTAGGCCGCCGCCAGCGCCTCCCGGTAGGCCCGGCAGGTGGCCCGCAGGGTGGCCTCATCCAGCACATACAGCGGTGTGCCGTAGGTGCGGGCCAGCTCGCTGAGGGTGCAGCCGCCCACCGCCAGCCGCCCTTCGGCATCCAGGGCGGTGGTGATCGGGGTGAGGTTGCGGTTCGGACTGGAACGATCCGCTTCCGGCTCGAACGGCTGCCCCTGCACGCCGGTGGCCGGTGCCTCCGTCCTGAGGCCGGGGGGGACGGTGCTCACCATGGCAAGGGAAGGCGCGATGCGGTCGAACCGAGAATCGTAGGCATTGCCGCTGTCGCCCGTCCGTGCCGAACGCCGCAGGCCCGCCGACACCCGTGCCCCTGACGCCGGCGGATCTGGAGGACTGCGTCGCCCTCGACGCCGCGGCCCTCGGCGGCCTCTGGAGCCGCGCGCAGTGGCAGCGCGAGCTGGAGGAGCCGGGCCGGCCGGCGGTGGGGCTCTGGCAGCAGGGCCAGCTGGTGGCCATGGCCTGCGGCTGGCTGATCGTGGATGAACTGCACATCACCCTGGTGGCGGTGGCACCGGAGCGGCGGCGGCGGGGGCTCGGCCGCCAGGTGCTCGAGGACCTGCTCCGCCGGGCGCAGGCCGACGGTGCCAGCCGCGCCACCCTCGAGGTGGCCGCCGCCAACGGCGCCGCCCGGGCCCTGTACGGGGCCTGCGGTTTCCGCCAGGCGGGGGTCCGTCGCGGTTACTACCGCAACGGCGACGATGCCCTGATCCAATGGGTCAATCTGGCTGCGGCAGAAAGGTTCGGATAACCGGCTTTTTTTGTTTTCCTCATCCCCTAATCCGGTGGTTTGGCTTATGTCGCAATCGTTCTGATCGCTTGCAGTAACTGGCGGCACCCGCTTCGGTTCCCGCGCACCCTCGCCACCGCTTCAATCCTGATAGGTTGGAGTCATCTGCAACAGGCCCGGCCCATGTTCGAGCGGTTCACCGAGAAAGCCATCAAGGTGATCATGCTGGCCCAGGAGGAGGCCCGCCGCCTTGGTCACAACTTCGTGGGCACCGAGCAGATCCTGCTCGGGCTGATCGGCGAGGGCACCGGCGTGGCCGCCAAGGTGCTCAAGTCGATGGGGGTCAACCTCAAGGACGCCCGCGTGGAAGTGGAGAAGATCATCGGCCGCGGCTCGGGCTTCGTGGCCGTGGAGATTCCCTTCACCCCCCGGGCCAAGCGCGTGCTGGAGCTCTCCCTGGAGGAGGCCCGCCAGCTCGGCCACAACTACATCGGCACCGAGCACCTGCTGCTCGGCCTGATCCGCGAGGGCGAGGGCGTGGCTGCCCGCGTGCTGGAAAACCTCGGCGTCGACCTCGCCAAGGTGCGCACCCAGGTGATCCGCATGCTCGGCGAAACCGCCGAGGTGAGCGCCGGTGGCGCCGGCAAGGGCTCCACCAAAACCCCCACCCTCGACGAGTTCGGCAGCAACCTCACCCAGCTGGCGGCCGAATCGAAGCTCGATCCGGTGGTGGGTCGCCAGAACGAGATCGACCGCGTGATCCAGATCCTCGGCCGCCGCACCAAGAACAATCCAGTGCTGATCGGCGAGCCCGGCGTGGGCAAAACGGCCATCGCCGAGGGCCTCGCCCAGCGGATCACCTCCGGCGAAGTTCCGGACATCCTGGAAGACAAGCGCGTTCTCACCCTCGACATCGGCCTGCTGGTGGCCGGCACCAAATACCGCGGTGAGTTCGAGGAGCGGCTCAAGAAGATCATGGAGGAGATCCGCGGCGCCGGGAACGTAATCCTCGTGATCGACGAGGTGCACACCTTGATCGGCGCCGGCGCCGCAGAGGGGGCGATCGACGCCGCCAACATCCTCAAGCCGGCCCTCGCCCGCGGCGAACTGCAGTGCATCGGCGCCACCACGCTCGACGAATACCGCAAGCACATCGAACGCGACGCCGCCCTCGAGCGCCGCTTCCAGCCGGTGATGGTGGGCGAGCCCTCGGTGGTCGACACCATCGAGATCCTGCGCGGTCTGCGCGAGCGCTACGAGCAGCACCACCGCCTGCGCATCTCCGACGAGGCGCTGGTGGCCGCCGCCACCCTCGGCGATCGCTACATCTCCGATCGCTTTCTCCCCGACAAGGCCATCGACCTGGTGGACGAGGCCGGCAGCCGCGTGCGGCTGATGAACTCCAAGCTGCCGCCGGCGGCCAAGGAGATCGACAAGCAGCTGCGCGAAGTGCAGAAGCAGAAGGAAGACGCCGTCCGCGAGCAGGACTTCACCCGCGCCGGTGAACTGCGCGACAAGGAGGTGGAACTGCGCGAGCAGATCCGCTCGATCCTGCAGGCCCGCAAGGATGAAGAGCCCGGCGCTGAAGCCGCCGCCGTGGCGGTGGCCGTCGCCGAACCCGAGGCCAGCCCTGAGGAGCGTTCCCCGCTCGTCACCGAGGAGGACATCGCCCAGATCGTGGCCTCCTGGACCGGCGTGCCGGTGCAGAAGCTCACCGAGAGCGAATCGGTGAAGCTGCTGCACATGGAGGAAACCCTCCACCAGCGCCTGATCGGCCAGGACGAAGCGGTGAAGGCGGTGTCGAAGGCCATCCGCCGGGCCCGCGTGGGCCTCAAGAACCCCAACCGCCCGATCGCCAGCTTCATCTTCTCCGGCCCCACCGGCGTGGGCAAAACCGAGCTCACCAAAGCCCTGGCCGCCTACTTCTTCGGCAGCGAGGAGGCGCTGATCCGCCTCGACATGTCGGAGTTCATGGAGCGCCACACCGTCAGCAAGCTGATCGGTTCGCCTCCGGGCTACGTGGGCTTCAACGAGGGCGGTCAGCTCACCGAGGCGGTGCGGCGCCGGCCCTACACCGTGGTGCTGTTCGATGAGATCGAGAAAGCCCACCCCGACGTCTTCAACCTGCTGCTGCAGCTCCTGGAAGACGGCCGGCTCACCGACTCCAAGGGCCGCACGGTCGACTTCAAGAACACCCTGATCATCATGACCTCGAACATCGGTTCGAAGGTGATCGAGAAGGGCGGCGGCGGACTCGGCTTCGAGTTCGGCGGCGCCGACGTGGAGGAAACCCAGTACAACCGCATCCGCTCGCTGGTGAACGAGGAGCTGAAGCAGTACTTCCGCCCCGAGTTCCTCAACCGTCTCGACGAGATCATCGTCTTCCGTCAGCTCACCCGCGACGAAGTCAAGGAGATCGCCGAGATCATGCTCAAGGAGGTGTTCGCCCGCATGCGCGAGAAGGGGATCGACCTGTCGGTCACCGAAGCCTTCAAGGAGCGGCTGGTGGAGGAGGGTTACAACCCCAGCTACGGCGCCCGTCCGCTGCGCCGCGCCGTGATGCGCCTGCTTGAAGACTCCCTGGCCGAGGAATTCCTCAGCGGCCGGATCGGCGAGGGCGATGCCGCTCTCGTCGACGTGGACGAAAGCAAACAGGTGGTGATCCGCAAGCAGGGGGCCATCCCCGCCCTGCCCGAGCTGGCCGGAGCCGGGGCCTAAGCCCCCGGCTCCGTGACCGGCGGCAGCGGCGAGAACACGAAGCGGGCATCCAGAGCGGGCAGGGGCGTTCCCGCCGAAATCCGGCCGATCCGCTCCAGCTCCTGGCGGATTCGCTCCAGATCGCGGCGATGGCTGTTCTCACCAGGCCGCAGCAGCTGCCACTGTTCCTGCAGCCCCGGATAGAGCAGACCCTGCTGGGCCAGCTCCAGATCCTCCGGGCTCAGCCCCAGACGACGGGCCATGGCCCAGCGGGCGGAATCGCCGGCGCTGGTCTCCCACCGCCGGGCCTGCCGCCAGCCATCGATCAGGGCCTGCACCGCCTCCGGCCGCTCCCTCAGCACCGCCGGGTCCACCGCCAGCACATCGAGGATTTCCCCGGGCAGATCCCTGGTGGTGAACAGAACTTCCAGCCCCTCCCGCTCCTCGAGCCGGTTCGCCAGGGGCGGATAGGTGAGCACCGCCGCGATCTTCCCGCTGCGCAGGGCCTCGGCCACCTGGCCGGCGGGCACGTGGCGTTCCAGGGCCGGCGATGGGCTGGGGAGGCCGTGGATCTGGAAGGCGCGATGCAGCAGCACCACCGCCAGCGCCGAATCCTCCACCCCGATCGGGCGACCCACGAGCTGCTCCATCCGCTTCACCGCCGGCGGGGCCAGCAGCCGGTCGCCACCCCGCGATTCATTGATCACCAACACCAGCACCGGGCAGCGCTCCGGCCGGCTGGCGCAGATCTGAACCGCATCCACCGACGTGATCGCCACCGCATCGGCCCGGCCCTCGAGAAACGCCTTCACCTGGGCCGCCTGGTCGCTGACATTCAGCAGCCGCAGATCGAGGCGGGTGGGATCCAGGAAGCCCTTCTGCAGGGCCAGGCGGAAGTATTCGTAACCCGGCCAGTCGTTCAGAACCAGCCGGATCTCTCGTGACGGGCGCGGACAGGCCGCCGGCAGCAGTGCCAACAGGGCCAACAAAGCCACCAGCGGCCCCCGGCGGCGGCGGCGGCCGGTGGGGGAGGGGGGCCGGTTCTCCGGCAGCGGCTCAAGCACGCCCATCGTCGCTGCAGAGGAGCCATTCGAGCCAACGCTAAAGGTGGTGTGGCCAGGGGGCCTGCCTATCCTCAGCCGATGGGTCATGGCTTGAGTGCCACTTCTGCGTCCCGGTGGCTGCCTGCCGACAGATTGCGGATCCCCCTCTCCCGGCCACGCTGGTCCCGCTGGCTGCCCTGGCTCGTTCTGGTCCTGGGCCTGGGCATCACGGGTCTTGAGGTGAGAAGCAACCGGCGGATCGCCACCGAGATCCTCCAGCTGCGCAGTGAGCAGGCCCACAGCAGCGTCAACGCCGCCCTGCTCGACCACCTGAACCACAAAGCGGCGCTGCTGGAGAGCCTCGGTGCCGTGGCCGAACTGGGGGGCGGCGATGGCTTCTCGGCCAGCCTGGAAAAGCTCCGGGAGGACAGCTCCGTCCTGGAGGAGGGGCAGCCCCTGGCCTGGATCGTCCTCAATGCCGCCGGCGCTCCGATCCTGCGCGGCCACAACCGGAAGGAAGGGAATCCGGAGCAGGGCCTGGCGGGCTGGAACCAGGTGCTCGCCCTGCCGGAGGTGAAGCGGGTGCTGGGGCGCTCCCGCGACGAAGACCGGCCGATGCTGTCGGAACCGATCCAGGAGCGGATCAGTTCATCCGTGCCGCAGGGATCCTCGCTGCTGCTGGTGGTGCCGCTCTCCCGCAGCGAACGCGACCACCGGGGCTGGCTGGCGCTGCCGCTGCCTGTCAACGCCATGGTCGACGGGGCGCTGCGCACCTCCCAGTTCCAGATCAACGAACCGGTCGACGTCCAGCTGTTCCGCGGCGAACGCCAACAGAGCGAAGCGCTGATCTACGACTCCACCGACGGGCAGCCGCCGGTCGCGCTGGGTGGAGGCCTGCTGCGACCGCTCGAGGCCTTCGGCAGCCGCTGGCTGCTGGCCACCCGCCTGGCCTGGGGTGAACGGGACAACGGAGGCCTGGAACCCTGGCCGCGGGTGTTGACGGCGGGTCTGCTGATGACCGCCCTGCTCACCGCCCTCACCCATCGCCTGCAGGTGCTCGACCGCCGCCGCCAGCAGGCCCTCGAGCAGGTGCGGCTCTCGGCCGAAGCCTTCCGCCAGATCCAGGAGGGTGTGGTGATCGCCGATCCGGACGGGCGGCGCCGCATGGTGAACGCTGCCTATTGCCGGATGCTGGGGGCTGAGGAGGCCGAACTGCTGCACCCGGAAGGGCGACTGCTCGACCACGCCGACGCTGAGCGCAGCGGCACGGCGATCATCTGGCACGATCTGCGCGAGCGCGGCCGCTGGGAAGGGGAGATCTGGACCCGCCGCGCCGACGGCAGCACCTTCCCCGGCTGGCTCACGCTGCAGGCCCTCCGCGATGCCACAGGCTCGGCCACGCACACCCTGGCCACGCTCGTGGATCTCAGCCGGCTGCAGGAGAAGGAAGACCGCCTGGTTCACCTCGGCTTCCACGATCCGCTCACGGGAGTGGCCAACCTGAGACTGGCCCGGCTGCGGCTGGAGGAGGCGATCCGCCGGCCCGGCCGTGGCCTGCGCATCTTCTGGATCGGACTCGATGGGCTGCAGCGCATCAACAACAGCTTCGGGCACGACCAGGGCGACCAGGTGCTGAAGGCGGTGACCCAGCGGCTCGCCCCCTGGATCGGGGAGAGGGATCTGCTGGCCCGGGCGGGGAACGACGAGTTCCTGCTGTTGCGCGAGACCCGCCCTCGCGAGGGCGACCCCATCGCGATGGCCCATGCCCTGATCGACAGCCTGCGGCCGCCGCTGCAGATCGGTGAGGGCATGGAGCTGGAGCTGAGCGCCTGCGCGGGCGTGAGCACCTACCCGACCCATGGCAGCGACCCCGGGGCGCTGCTGCAGCACGCCGCCACCGCCCTCAGTGAAGCCAAGCGCAGCGGGCCGGCCAGCGTCAGCCTCTACGACCCCCGGCTCACCGATCAGAACCAGCAGCGCCTCGAACTGGAGAGTGCCCTGCAGCACGCGATCGATCGGGGGGAGCTGTGGCTGGCCTACCAGCCACAGACCGATCGCGAAGGCCGGCTCATCGGGGCGGAGTGCCTGCTGCGCTGGCGAAGTGCCGCCCTGGGGGAGGTGTCCCCCGCCCAGTTCATCCCGATCGCGGAGGCCAGCGGCCTGATCCATCGCATCGGCGCCTGGGTGCTGGCGGAAGCCTGCCGCCAGGCGGCGGCCTGGCGGCAGCAGGGCCTCCAGCCGCCGACGCTGGCGGTGAACGTGTCGAGCCGGCAGCTGCAGGATCCCGGGCGGGATCTGGCCGAACGGGTGCGGGAGCAGCTGGAGCGCACCGGCCTGCCGGCCCACCAGCTGGAGATCGAGTTCACCGAGTCGTGCCTGCTGCCCGCCAGCGAAGCCCTCGACACCATGGAGCGGCTGGCGGCGATGGGCGTCGGGCTGGCGGTCGACGACTTCGGCACCGGCTTCTCCTCTCTTGGCGTGCTGCACCGCTTCCCGATCCGCCGGCTCAAGATCGACCGCTCCTTCATCACCGCCATCGAGCGGCGCGACTCCTCCCAGGCGATCGTGAAATCGATCCTGGCGATGGCCCGCGAGCTGAACCTCGACACCCTGGCGGAGGGCGTGGAACGGCCGCAGGAACGCCAGTGGCTGGAGGAACAGGGCTGCGAGAGCTTCCAGGGCTTCCTGTTCAGCCGGCCGCTGAACGCCGGGGATTTCGCCGCACTTCTGGCCGCACCGGAGCGTCGCCTGCCCCCGCCGCCCACCACCGCTGGGAACCCCGTTGCCACATCCGCACCGGTGGCCCTGGGGCCGGACGCGTAGAAGGGCGCCGGATTCGTAAAGTTCCGTGATGGGATCCTCAGCCGGCCACGACGCTCCCCCCTCTCCCCTGGAGCCCATGCACCGCCACGCCATCGCCCCGGCCCGGGTGCTGCGGGGGCCGGGAGCCTGGTCACAGGCGCTCGAGCTGCTGCCCTCCCTGGTCCAGCGCCCCCTGCTGCTCGGCCGCAGCACCGCCACCCGCCCCCTGCGGCAGCGGTTGCAGGCCGATGCGGCAGCGGCGGGTCTGACCATCCGGCCCGCGGTTCTGCAGCACGACTGCTGCGAGCCCGACCTCCACCGGCTGGCCAGCGAAGCCGCCGGCTGTGACGGGGTGATCGCCGTGGGCGGCGGCAAGGTGCTCGATGCCGGCAAGCTGCTCGCCCACCGCCTCGGCCTCGCCTGCATCACACTGCCCACCAGCGCCGCCACCTGCGCCGGCTGGACGGCCCTGGCCAATCTTTATTCCCCCCAGGGCGCCTTCGAGGGCGACGTGGCCCTCGAGCGCTGCCCAGATCTGCTGGTGTTCGACCACGATCTGGTGCGCCAGGCGCCGGCCCGCACCCTCGCCAGCGGCGTGGCCGATGCCATGGCCAAGTGGTACGAGGCTTCCGTGAGCAGCGGCGCCAGCGACGACGGCCTGGTGCAGCAGGCCGTGCAGATGGCCCGGGTGCTGCGCGACCAACTGCTGCTCGACGCCCGCGCGGCCCTGGCCGATCCCCACAGCCCCGCCTGGGTGCGGGTGGCGGAGGGCTGCGCCCTCACCGCCGGCGTGATCGGCGGCATCGGCGGCGCCCGCTGCCGCACCGTGGCCGCCCATGCCGTGCACAACGGCCTCACCCATCTCGCCGCCAGCCACGGCCATCTCCATGGCGAGAAGGTGGGCTTCGGCATCCTGGTGCAGCTGCGCCTCGAGGAGCTGGTGGGGGGCAGCGGCCTGGCGGCCCAGGCACGCCGCCAGCTGATCCCCTTCTTCCGCGAGCTGGGGCTGCCCACCTCCCTGGCCGATCTCGGCCTGGGGGGCGTCAGCCTCGAGGAGCTGACCAGCGCCGCATCCTTTGCCTGCCGCCCCCACTCCGATCTGCACCACCTGCCCTTCCCGGTGGCGGTGCCCGATCTGCTGGCCGCGCTGGTGAGCGCCACCGCCGAGCGGCAGACGGCGTGAGCGCCACCACGGAAGCCACGCCGGGCGACTGGCGCGCCGGCCAGGCGCTGGTGCAGAAGGCCGCCGAGACCCTCCTCGATCCCCAGGGACGCGCGCTCGCGGCCCGTGTGAGCTGGTGGGAGCTGCCCGGCCTGGCACCCGAACTGCGCTGGCCCGTGGCCGTGCTGGGGGAAGGGGCGCCGGTGCTGCTGCTGCACGGCTTCGACAGCTCCTTCCTCGAGTTCCGGCGGCTGGCGCCGCTGCTGGCGGCCCACCACCAGCTGATCATCCCCGACCTGCACGGCTTCGGCTTCAGTCCCCGGCCCGCCGGCGCGCCGCAGGGGCCCGCGGCGGTGCTGGACCATCTCGAGGCCCTGCTCGACCAGCTGGAGCGGCAGGGGGTGAGCGGGCCCCTCGGATTGATCGGCGCCTCGATGGGCGGCTCGGTGGCGGTGGCACTGGCGCGGCGCCGACCGGAGCGGTTCGAGCGCCTGCTGCTGTTGGCGCCGGCGGGGCTCACCGGCCGCCCGATGCCCCTGCCGCCCCTGCTCGATGGGCTGGGCGTCCGCTTCCTGGCCCTCCCCGGCGTGCGGCGGGGCCTGTGCCGCAGCGCCTTCGCCGATCCCGACGCCGCCGTGGGCCCCCCCGAACTGGAGATCGCCTCGCTGCACCTGGCCACCCCGGGCTGGGCCGAGGCCCTGGGGCGCTTCGCCCGCTCCGGCGGCTTCGCCGGCTGTGGCGCCCCGCTGCCGCCCCAGCCCCTGCGGGTGCTGTGGGGCGCCGACGACCGGATCCTGCGCCCCCCCCAGAAGCGGGCCGCCCTGGCCCTGCTGGGCGAGCGGGTGGAGGAGCTGGCCGCCTGCGGCCACCTGCCCCACATCGATCAGCCCGATCGGGTGGCCGCCTGCTGGCGGCAGGGGTTCGGCTGATCCCGGGCCGCCGGCCGCTGCCGGCTTCCGCCACATTGGCGGCAGCCCGTGTGCCGCCCCCATGACCTCCGCCCTCCCCACCCTGTTCGGCCTGCTGACGGCGCTGCTGCTGCTGCTCCCCGCAGCCGGGCCTGCCAGCGCCTCGCTGCTGCATCTGGCGGGCCCGGTTCCGGCCGATCTGGGGGTGCGGCAGGGCCATCTGGCCGCCTGCCCCGCGCCGGCCCACTGCGCTCGGGAGGAGTGGCCGGTGAAAGACCCCTCCCGCGCCCTGGCGAGCCTGCTGCCGGCAGTGCTCGCGCTGGAGGGGGTGGAGCTGGTGGAAACCGGCGACGACTACATCCACGCCACCGCCACCAGCCGCCTGTTCGGCTTCGTCGACGACCTCGAACTCCACGCCGATGCCGGCGCCGGTGTGATCGAGGCGCGCTCGGTTTCGCGGCTGGGCGACTCCGACCTGGGGGTCAACGCCCGCAGGCTCGCCGCCCTGCGTCGCTCGCTGTCCGGGGGTTGAGGGCCGGGGGGTGAGGGTCAGTCCTCCCCTCCCTCTCCGCCTTGGCCACCTTCGCCGCCTTCCCGGCCTTCATCGCCCTCGCCACCTTCGCCGCCTTCCTCCCCTGCCTCCTCCTTGTCAGGGGCGGCGGGTGCGCCCATCGCAGGGGTGTCCTGCTCACCCCCTTCCCCACCCTCCTTCGGGCCGCCGAAACAACCCGTCAGACCGGTCATCAGGCCGGCGCCGGCCAGGAACAGAGCGATGCTGGAACGAACCATCTCAGGGGCTGAGAGAAGCGGCACCGGCCATCTTTGGCAACCGCAACCTCCGTTGCGCACGGTTCGTCACCGTTCCCTGTGCCTTTGGTCACATGCCCCCCCCTGCCGCACCACCGCGATGCGCTTCCGCCTCGAGCCCCTGCTTCCCTCCGACCGCGTGAGCGAGCTGCAGAAGGCCCTGCAGGCGGCCGACGCCCCCTGGCGGCCCGGCGAGGAGACGGCGGGGTGGCATGCCCGCACCGTGAAGAACAACCAGCAGCTCGACGGCCGCTCGGAGCTGCATGCCGCCCTGGCGCAACCCCTGCGGCAGGCCCTGCTCGAGCATCCGCTGTTCCGCTCGGCCGCGCTGCCGGTGCGGGTGCACAGCCTTCGGT